>CAZBQO010000035.1:0-17685 GCA_964494125.1 uncultured Nitrospira sp.
GCATAGATGAATCTCCTGTGGTTCTACCGGTCAGGCTTTAAGGAGTCGTCAGAATCAACAGGGAAAAGAGCGTACAGGCATTTGGCCGAAAAATGAATGAGGACCAAAAAAATGAATAAAGCCTTGAGCACTGATTCTTCAGACGCGCTGACTCGGAGTGTGAATAAAAAATTGCATGGTTCTGAATGAAGGAATCCTAAAAAAGAGGGGCAATCTACCATAGGCAAAAAGGTAAAAGCTATGGAATTCAAGTGTGGAAATGAGAATAGGGGCGGCATGGTTGAGGTTTTGACTTAGAGAAGAAATGGAGTGAAGATTTGAGCATCATCCGGTGGTTGATGCGGAAGAGTCTGTCAAGGGAGCATAGGCTGATTCACAGAGAAGTGTTTTTGATGATGATTCAAAGCCGACACTGGCATGGGAGGTTGTGAGTTTGGATCTTTTGCCGGATTTTAAGCCCCCTGTCCCCGTAGAGCCCGAATGGGTTTCCTGGACTGATGAACAGTTGTTGAATCTCCGGTTGTCCGATTTGAAGATCCGCATTTCCGGAACGGAATTGGGTCGATGCGTCCGTCAGTTATACCGCGAATTGAAGGATCACGGGTTAGTGTTTCGCCCCCATGTCTGGTTGTCCGACGATTGGTATTCGCCTGATGGCACGCCGGGTCTTGCCGTGCCGTTCTATATGGGGCATCCGCGGTTGGCGAAGCTGGAACTTAACCAAATGTTGGAAGTGGAGGGGGGGACCCCGGAATGGTGTATGCGGATTCTTCGACACGAAACGGGCCATGCGATTGAGAATGCCTACCGCTTACGGCGGCGGCGCAGCCGGCAACAAATGTTCGGGCATACTTCGGTTCCGTATCCCGATTGTTATTTGCCAAAGCCCTATAGTAAAAGTTTTGTGTTGCATCTTGATATGTGGTATGCCCAGAGTCATCCAGACGAAGATTTTGCCGAAACCTTTGCCGTCTGGCTCACTCCGCACTCACATTGGCGTGAGCGTTATGCCGGATGGCCGGCACTTAAAAAATTGGAATATATGGATGGCCTTATGAAGGAGTTGGCGGGGATTGCGCCAATTGTGACGACCAGGGAACAGGTGGACCCTATTCAGCGGCTGCACAAAACGCTCCGGGAACATTATCAGGACAAGCGGGAACGGTATGGGCTGGACTACCCAAACTTTTATGACCGGGACCTGCGGCGTCTTTTTTCCGGGGATCCGGATCAATCGGCAAATACGTCCGCGGAGAATTTTATCAGGAAATTCAGAAAGGAAGTTCGCCGGAAAGTCGCGGCATGGACAGGAGAGTATCAATATACCATTGATCAAGTTTTACAGGATATGATGGCACATTGTCGTGAACGGAATTTGCGGTTAGCCGTTCCTGAAGAGCAGGCAAAAGTGGACTTTACGATTTTATTGACGGTGCAAACGATGAACTATTTGCATGGTGGACGGCACCGGGTGGTGTTATGAGGAAGCTTCGCGTCATGGCCCTTATGCATCAGGATCTCGTGCCCCCCGACAATGTGGAGCATGCCGATTTGGCTGAGGTTGAATGGAAAACCGAATTTGATGTGGTCTCCACTCTACGCGATCTTGGCCATGAGGTTATGGCTGTCGGTGTCAGAGATGATTTAAGCGTTATTGATAAACTGGTAACGGATTGGAATCCGCACATTGCTTTCAATCTGCTGGAAGAATTCAATGGCAATCCGGAGTTCGATCAAAATGTCGTGTCCTATTTGGAGCTTTTGGGAGTTCCCTATACCGGGTGTAATCCCAAGGGGCTCGTGCTCACTCGGGATAAAGGCTGGTCAAAAAAAATTATGGCTTACCATGGCATCCGATGCCCAGAGTTTGTGGTCTATCCATTGGGGCGAGTGATCAAGTGGGCAGACGAGTTTCCTTTTCCGGTCATTGTCAAATCCATTAGTGAAGAAGCGTCCCTTGGAATTTCTCAAGCTTCTATCGTCCATGACGCAGACAAACTCAAAGAACGTGTTGAATTTGTGCATCAGAGTGTGGGCACAAGCGTCATTGTCGAGCGGTACATTGAAGGACGGGAACTCTATGTGGGTGTGTTAGGTAATCGACGATTGCAAGCCCTGCCGGTTTGGGAGCTGCACTTGAAAAATCTTCCTCCTGATGCTCTGCCGATTGCCACGGCCCGGGTGAAATGGAGCACGAAATATCAAAAAAAATATGGGATTCAATCGGGCGAGGTTGAGGGGTTACATCCTAAGCTGGTGCGGCATATTCAACAAACGGCAAAACGGGTCTTTCATATTTTGGGATTGAACGGCTATGCCCGCATGGACTTTCGGTTGGATCCCAAGGAGCACCTGTATATATTGGAAGCCAATCCAAATGCCCAACTGGCCTATGGTGAGGATCTCGCCGAGTCGGCTGAACGAGCCGGTATTTCCTATGAAGCCCTGATACAACGAATTCTGAATATCGGTCTGAGCTGGAAACCTGAAAGCCAGCGATAGAGGGGATTCTGAAAAACCTGCCAGGAGCAAAGTCGAAGGGCTGTGGGTAGGACTATTTGCCCATTGTCTTTTGCTCTGAGAAATAGGCCGCAGAATTATTTCCTTGAATCTGAGCGCAGAGTATGGTCAGGAGTTCTTTAATCCTGCTTGCCAAGTGGCCAGGGCCAATAATGGAAAGTAGTGCGAGTACAAATGGTATTTCAAATAGAAAACGTTAGGGAATCCGGTTCCTGTCATGAGTTCCTCGTCCCACCCTCCTTGCCGATTCTGATGGGTGAGCAGCCAGTCGATTCCACGATGAACGGGTTTTGAGGTTCGATCGCCAGCCGCTTCAAGTGCAAGTAAGGCCCAGGCTGTTTGTGAAGGTGTGCTTGAGGCTGGAACAAATTCCTGTTTTTCATAGCTAGCACAGCTTTCCCCCCAACCGCCATCCTGGTTTTGAATTGCGCGTACCCATGTAGCCGCACGCTGGATGGCGGAGTTTGCAGTCGGGGAGCCACTTGCGCGAAGGCCACGCACGGCGAGGAACGTTCCATAGGTATAATTTACGCCCCAGCGTCCATCCCAACTCCCATTGGCTTGTTGGTGGCCCAAAAGAAATTGGACTGCACGTGCAATTGCCGGGTGTTGGTATGTGTAATTACGTCGACAGAGTGCCTCCAGCACCCGTCCTGTGATATCCGGGCAGCTGGGATCAAGCATGGCATTGTGGTCTGCAAATGGGACCTTATTCAGGAGGGCCCAATTATTATCGACATCAAAGGCAGCCCAACCCCCGTCTGAGGATTGCATCCCTAATAACCAGTTGATGGCACGACCTTCGGCGCGGGTCTGCCGGTCGGGATCAGAGGCCTTGGCATGCTCAAGTGCCAACAAGACCATGGCGGTATCGTCGATGTCCGGGTAGAGTTCATTCGCAAATTGGAAAGGCCATCCTCCAGGCTGCAAGTCCGGTCGCTTGACCGACCAGTCTCCTTTGCGCCGAATCTCTTTGCTTAATAACCAGTCGGCTGCCCGCTGCATAGCTTGCGGTTCACCAACACCGAGTTCTCCTAATGCAAACATTGAGATAGCGGTATCCCAGACAGGTGACAAGCTTGGTTGAAACTGCAGCGCATCCTCTTTCTCAAGAATGAGCCCTTCAAGCTGGCCAAGTGTGTCAATGAAGTCCGGGTGGTCCCGCTCATAACCCAGAGCATCCATCGCCATGAGGGCATACATCATTCCCGGAAAAATCGCTCCCAACCCATCCGTGAACCGCATGTGATCTAACATCCACTTCTCTGCTTCGCGTATCGCCTTGGCGCGAACATCCTTAAAGCCCCGCTTTTCCCAGAGTTTCAATATCTTGTCCACCTGATGAAACATGAGAGAAAATGGGTCTTTTCTCGGGAACTTCAGTTTTCGATTGGGCACCATGAGTTCGTCAACGGTCCAATTCCCGGGCACGCTGTGTTGTACTCCGGACGCTTGAAGAATGGAGAGGGGGACGACGATGGCCCGACTCCACGATGAAATTTCATACAAGACATTTCCAGGGATAAGGACGAGTTCGGGTGGAACACTCGGAGTATACTTTCTCGGGAAGAGACCGAACATGCTCAGGTTATTTTTTGTGTAGCTATTGGTGGCTTGAAGGCCTCCGAGGGCAAGAATGCGTTCACGCGCACGCTGCATAAGTGGTTGGTCGGGATCATAGCCCCCAACTCGAAGCGCCACATATGCACGGGTCGTGGCGTTTACTTCGGCCGGTCCTTCCGTATAAATGTTCCATCCACCATCTGAAAGTTGCCGGTCAAGGATTGTACGTATGGCCTCCTTGACTTTGGTCTGAATTCTTGGCTCCCACACACCTTTCTCTGGTGGATAGAGCCAGAGTAAAAGCAACACGTAGTCGGATTCCAATGTTGTGTCGGCGGTTAAATCACCATGCCAAAACCCTTGCGGATTTTGCTTTGCTAGCAGTGCACGCGCAGAGGTTTGGGTGGGTTGGTATGCTTGTCGTTCGAGTTCCTCCACATGTGACTTAAAGGAAGCCAGTTCCGCGAAGGCGTCATTAGGCGGTGTGGGTATGGTGGTTGCGGACGTGTCTCTCATGGGTTCTCCTGATTGTGTGTGAGATTGGATCTCTAAAACAAATGTGGCTCGTTGCTCGCGTGTGGGTGGCGCTAATCCTAGGGCCTCGCTGAACCAGAGCCCTTCGACAGCTAGCCGCCCCAAAAGGGAACGAGTCGGATCAATGGTATTGGCCAGAAAAATGCTCTGCCAATTTTGGTATCGCTCTCGAATGGGCTCGAGTAGATGGGGATTGATGGAAAAAGCCGCCATGAGAATGGAGGCAATTTCTTCTCCCCGAAGGGACCGATTATGGATGGGGTTGTCGATAATCTCATGGCTAAGAGCCGTGCCGGTATGCTCCTCATGAATGGAGCTAGTGAGAAATTCTCCAACCTGTTTGCGATCCAAATCCTGTATGAGTAACTCTATGAGCCCCGCGAGTAACTGTTCCTTTCCCTCAAAATGATAGAGTAAGCCACCTTTACTGATTCCGGCTTCTCGAGCGACATGCTCGAGCGTCAACGCACTGACGCCGTTTCGTCCCAGCAGGTCTATGGCAGTCTCAAGAATCAAATGCCGGGTTGAAGTGAGCATTGTTTTCTACTGTACCGTCTGGCTGGTTTAGTTTCAATTGAAAATTTTTTATTTTACACATTAGTATGAAGGCGGACGATCCTGGGCTGGATTAAAGGCCGGGCAGCAAAATATTTATGAAAATGGCATTCACACAATGCCAATCAGGCCTCTTCCTGAGGTCAATGAAAGAATAGGAAATTTGAAATAATGTTGGTCCACAATATATGGGACTTTGTACCATTGGCAGAGACTCAGAGAAGGGAGTTGAGCGGGAAGCTAATTAAAGGCCAGGAAACGGTCGCACCCGTCGATGATGTTTGAGAGAATAACCAAGCCGCAAAAGGTGACTTCTTTGCCATACCCGTCGGTTGAGATGTGGTGTTGTTGGCATCCATAGGCGCACACAAATAGTTTCAGTCCGTTCTTCGCCAACTCCGAAAATCTCGGGTCTTCTAGGTTTTTGACCCCCTCATCAATGAAATACAAATAGGTATCCACTTTATTATCTAATGCGGTTTTGGAAAGGTGGTAGACTGTCTCTGCATTGGGATGTTCGGGTGAGGTTGAGAGGAGTAGACCTAATTTTTTGTTGGCGAGAGTAGGATTGGCTAGGTTGGTGGTGGATTCCATGGGAGAAAGTCTCTGAATAATAAGGTTTTACGACTGTTTATAGGTGGAATGAGCTTGGCTGTCAAGGGAGTATTCGGAAGGGATCTTTTGCTTGACGTCGTTTTTCCTCTGTCTTTATAATTTACTGATTTTCAAGAGAAATTTTCATCTCTGATTATTTTTGATGATGGCAAATCTTACGCATTTTAATGAGTCCGGACGGGCTCGAATGGTGGATGTGACGGACAAGTCTCCAACCGAGCGTGTGGCGGTTGCAAAGGGGAAAGTGTTTGTCTTGCCGGAAACCCTTGAAAAAATTCATGCCGGTCGGATTGCGAAGGGTGATGTGCTGGCCGTGGCTCAAGTGGCCGGCGTGATGGGGGCCAAACGGACTCCGGATCTGATCCCGATGTGTCATCCATTACTTCTCACAGGAGTGGATGTTGACTTCAAAGAAGACTCCCAGCCTAATTCTGACGGACGGTGTGTCATTACGATTGTAGCAACGGTGAAAACCACTGGAAATACCGGAGTGGAAATGGAGGCCATGACAGCTGTTTCCGTGGCAGCGCTGACGATTTACGATATGTGTAAGGCGATAGATAAAGGCATGGAGTTTGGAGAGATCGCCCTGGTTTCAAAATCCGGAGGAAAGTCAGGAACGTATGTCCGTGTGCAAAAAAGCGGATAGGAAAGATGATGCCCCTTCTTCGAGTTTGGTCATGGGAGTTGTAAATTGTGAAGATTAAACTATTCGGGATGTTAAAGACCATGATTCCTGGAGGCAAGGATTTAGAAGTGGCCTTTTCCGAAGGTGAACAGGTCAAGGATCTGGTCCATACCATACAGAGGGAGTATCCTCAGGTTGGTGAATTGCTCGAAAAGAAAAAAGTGCTGGTGTCGGTGAATCAAGAAATTGCTCATTGGGACACGGTGCTGGACACGGCTGATGAGGTCGCATTATTGCCTCCCTTTGCGGGAGGATCAGGCGAATTATGAGCTTAGGAGAAAGGGCAATCCGATGGCTGTTGAATTAGAAGAAAGTATGCTGGTTCGGGTGCAACTGGAAAATTTTTCAATTGATGAAGAATTGCATCGAGTGCGGTCTCGGTCCCGTCGGATCGGGGGTATTGCCATGTTTTTGGGTACGGCTCGTGATCGGTCCAAGGGTCGAGACGTGAGTTCCATGAGCTTTGATCACTATGAGGGGATGGCCCAGAAAAAACTCAAAGAAATCCGAGAACAGGCACTTCGTGATTTTGCCATTATTGAGGCATTGGTCCTTCATCGCTATGGTCCCATTGAAATTGGTGAAAATATTGTGCTGATCATCGTTGGAGCTGAACATCGTGCCGATGCGTTTAAGGCTTGCCAATGGTGTATTGATGAACTCAAAAAAATTACTCCAATCTGGAAAATGGAAACGACGCCGGAGGGCGAAGTGTGGGTGGAGGAACACCCATAATGGATGGGGGGAGAGCCGTGACTCTGCCGGATGCGGTCAAAGATGTCTGGGGACGTCCTTTACGATCCTTGCGGGTGTCAGTGACCGATCGATGCAATTTACGGTGTCAGTACTGTATGCCTGAGGAAAATTATGTGTGGCTTCCTCGGGAAAATCTGTTGACGTTTGAAGAAATCGCCTTCCTGACGAATTTGTTTTCCGATCGGGGAATTGATCGAGTACGTATTACCGGAGGCGAGCCTCTATTACGCAATAACGTGGCGGAACTCATCAAAATGCTTCGTCAAAATTCTCGCATTCATGATATTGCGATGACCACCAATGGGGTGTTGTTGAGTGAACAGGCGCAGGCCCTTTTCGATGCCGGGCTCCATCGGGTCACGGTGAGTCTGGATACGTTGAAACCCGAGCGGTTTAAAGCACTGACTCGACGCGATACCCTGGACAGAGTGTTGGAAGGCATTACTTCAGTGGGACGGGTCGGATTCACAGGGTTGAAGCTGGATACGGTCGCCATGAAGGGATACAACGAGGATGAAGTGATTCCCTTGATTGAATTTGGCAAGCAGGTCAACGGAGAAGTGCGTTTTATCGAATATATGGATGTCGGCGGAGCCAATGACTGGTCGGCGGAAAAGGTTCTTTCCCGGAAAGAGATTTTAAAAATGGTCGGAGATCATTATGGGGCAGTCGAACCGGTGGAGGAGGTCAGTTCGGCTCCTGCCCAGCGATTTCGGCTACCGGATGGCACGACATTTGGTATTATTTCTTCCACCACCGTGCCTTTCTGTTCGACCTGTGACAGGAGTCGGTTGACGGCTGATGGGATGTGGTATTTGTGCTTGTATGCCAAAACAGGTCTTGACCTTCGCAAGCTTCTTCGAATGGAACGATCACGAGAAGATATTCTTTCCATCATGCAGTCTGTCTGGGAATCTCGAAAAGATCGTGGGGCGGAAGAACGAAAAGAGCTTGAACAGGTCAGCGGTCGTGGCCGGTATATTGACATTGAACGGTTGCGCCAAGATCCACATTTGGAAATGCATGCAAGGGGTGGTTGACCGTCGTGCCTTCTCCTTGTTTCCTGTCGTGTCCTCACTCTGCTGATACTCCGGAATGCTTTGCGGAGTAGGCACCTTATCCGAGGGATTCTTGCCGGTTCAACCTCCCTATGGTAATGTCGTGACGTGACTGAAGACTGCGTCGGAGTATATGTTTTCTTGTTGTGTCCTTTTCCTGCCTTTCTCGAATTTTCTTTCTCTCAGCCAAAACTGGATGTCGGTTCGCGTACATTGCGTTCATGAGAGAAGCTTAAGGATAGACTGATTTATGGGATGGTTTAAACGAAATAAAAACACGGATCCCGAAGGCACGTCCATTAAAATCGTGGAAGGGATGTGGGTTAAATGCGCAGTCTGTCGTGCCATTATTTTTAAACGCGAGGTTGAACGAAATTTAAAAGTCTGCCCGAAATGCCAATACCATTTTCCGCTATCGATTGGTGAGCGATTGGAGTTGATCGTCGATCCCGGATCATTCGAGGAATGGGATGGAGATTTAGTTCCAGGGGATCCGCTACAGTTTTTTGATACCTTGCCGTACCGCAAGCGCATCCAAAAGGCTCAAGAAAAAACGGGGAAAAAAGAAGCGATTTTGACCGGGCGATGTCAAATTGGCGGGAAACCCGTTGCACTTGGGATTTTTGACTTTTCATTTATGGGTGGCAGCATGGGATCGGTGGTCGGCGAGAAAATCTGTCGAGCAATCGATCACGCGCTGACTGAGCATATGGCATTTTTGTTGGTCACGACTTCCGGTGGGGCACGAATGCAAGAGGGGACTTTGTCACTCATGCAAATGGCCAAAACGGCTTCAGCCTTGGCGAAATTACAAGAGGCTCGAATGCCCTTTGTTGTCCTGTTAACGGATCCGACCTTTGGCGGAGTTACTGCCAGTGTCGCGATGTTAGGGGATATCATTCTAGCGGAGCCGAAGGCGTTGATTGGGTTTGCCGGCCCACGAGTCATAGAACAAACGATCAAAGAACATTTGCCTGAAGGCTTCCAACGCGCTGAGTTTTTGTTGGAACATGGCATGGTTGATCATATCGTGGAACGAAAAATTCTCAAGGCAACCCTGGAAACGTTGCTTGTGCATTGTGTCACAGAAGTCTCTTCCCCTTCGGGGTGATCGCCGAAAGGGCAGGCTCTCCTTGGGCCCTAGTGGATCCCAACAGCCTTGACGATGGGCTATCCCGTTCATGGTGAGAGCCATACGTTGTAGTTTTTATTGATACGAAATCTCCTTCCCTTTATTGTCTCCCGCCCAGCTTCGATTCCCGTGGCTAGCTATCCAGAAACGCTTGACTATCTTTTCTCCTTGCACCGGTTTGGTATCAAGCTTGGCCTGGAAGCCATTACCGATATTCTTGCCCGGCTGGGGAATCCTCAGCGCCGATATCCTACCCTGCATGTTGCCGGCACGAACGGGAAGGGTTCTTCCTCAGCCATGCTGGCCAGGATCCTTGAAGCGAGTGGGTACCGGGTTGGTCTGTATACTTCACCGCATTTGATTGATTTCCGAGAGCGCATACGTGTTCAGGAAACAGACATTTCGGAAGAATCGGTTTGTGCCCTGACCGAGCAGGTGCGGCGAACCGCCAATCCCCTCACAACCCTCACCTTTTTTGAATTTACGACCGCGCTGGCTTTTCTACATTTTAGAAACCAACAAGTGGACATTGCAGTGGTAGAAGTCGGGATGGGCGGACAGTTTGATGCGACCAATGTGTTGAGCCCCATGGGTGCTTTGATAACGGGGATTAGTTTTGATCATGAGGCCTATTTGGGGGACTCTCTTCAGAAGATCGCGAGGGAGAAAGCTGGCATTATTACACAAAAGGCTCCGGTAGTTTTGGGACCCATGCCGGAAGATATTCTTCAGATTTTTGAGACTCAGGCCAGGAAGTGGCAGGCGCCCTGCTTTCGTATGGGGCGGGAGTTTTCCCTTCTGGAAACCAGCGCAACAACTTTTACCTATCAAGGGCCGGGATGGACTATTCCAGGCCTACAGACGAATTTGCCCGGCCGGCATCAGTTAGTGAACGCGACGAATGCTCTTGCGTTATTGGAGATGGCCGTGGATGGCACATTCTCTATTTCACCGTCGGCCATTCGAACCGGTTTGCAAGAGGTGAGATGGAGAGGTCGATTAGAAATCGTGCAACGAAATCCACTTCTGCTTCTGGATGGCGCGCACAATCTTGCGGGTGCTCACGTGTTATTTGACTTTCTTCACTCACAAATTCATGATGGCGCGGGACGAAAACTCATTTTGGTGGTTGGGATGATGCGCGACAAGAATCTTCAGGGATTTCTGCGTGTTTTAATTCCAATTGTAGACCACCTGATTCTCACCCAGCCACGGATGGAAAGGGCGGCGTCGGTAGATGAGCTCAATCAGGCCGTCGATCGCGATGACCTGGTGCCGTGTCTACTTGCAGATTCATGGGAGGCTGTTTGCAAGGCCAAAGACATCGCGAAATCCGCAGACGTGATCTGTGTGACCGGGTCGTTATTTCTGGTTGGGGAGGTACTCAATCGGCTCACTCAGCCGGGTTCCCGAACGTGACGTGTGCGAGCCTTGGGGATGTCCGGCGTGTTTTCTGGCGCCGATCTCATGGATTATTGCTTGGTCTAGTCATCTTTATCACGATACTGGCAGCGGGAGAAACCGTGTTCGGGCAATCGGATGCCTCCGTTGTGGAATCCGAGAAAGTCCCTGCAGCATCCTCAGCTGAGAAGGGCTCTGCCGAACCAACTTCGCAGGGAGTCCCCGTCACCATTAATGCCGACCGAATTGAATATGATAATGATCGGGAAGAATATCATGCGACCGGGGCTGTGGATATCACACGCGGACCCATTCATCTCAATGCGGATGAAGCCACCCTTCAAAAGCTCACGGGGCGTCTCACGGCGCGTGGGCATGTGCATTTACGGGATGTGAAGACCGATATCTGGTCGGAAGAGCTTGAGCTCAATCTCAATACCGAAGCGGGTGTGATCACGAACGGCAGTATTTTTCTCAAGGAGCAGAATTCCTTTGTGACGGGGCGACGGCTTCAGCGGTTTTCCGAAACCCATTATCGGGTCAAGGAGGGATCCTTCACCAATTGCGATGCGAAGAATGGCGAGATTCCTGCCTGGCGATTTAACTTTCATGATATGGATGTGGAATATGAAGACAGTTTGTTTGGCAAAGGCGTATGGTTCAATGTGAACGATGTGCCGGTCATCCCGCTTCCCACCTTTCGGTACCCGCTGGGCGCTTCTCGAAAAAGCGGATTCTTATTTCCTACGACCGGGTACAATACGCAATTCGGTTACCAGTATCGGCAGGGGTATTTTTGGGCCATCAATCCCAGCAATGATTTAACCATTTCCCCCCAAATCTTAACGGAGCGTGGAGGAGGTGCGGATCTGGAATATCGCTATGTGTGGAATCGGCTCACAAAGGGAGAATGGTTGGTACGTTCCCTCTATGATACCCAGCAAAATCGTGGGCGAGCCGAAGTTCGAGGAGCTCATGCCCAGCAATTCAATCCTGATTTGTCCTTACGAATGCGCGCCAATTTTTCAAGTGATCGAACGGTCTTGCAAAATTTTAGCAGTTCCGGGACTCAACGGGCTTTACCCAGCCAAGAGTCGCATCTCACTATTTTGCAACGGCTTGATCATGGAGCGCTATATCTTTCTGGCCAATATATTCAGCCGTTAAGCACCGGCGGGAATTCGACCTTTCAGCGGTTACCCGAAATCGGGCATCGCTTCATGAATCCCAGTGTCTTGGGCAGTCCCATATCGCTGACTGCGGAAACGACAGCGGTGCAATTTCACAGGCAGACGGGATTCGATGTCGGTCGTATTGATGTGATGCCGGGACTGTCGATGGAAGGGCTCCATCTGGGGCATGCATTGGGATTCCGTCCCCAGGTGAAATTTCGTGGAGTAGGCTATACGCGGGGGCTCACGGAGAAATCAGCCCAACATCGTGAAACCTTTTGGGCTGGCGCTGAATTGTTCTCGAATGTCTCGAAACGGTTTTCCCTCGGCGATGGGAATTGGATCCGGCATTCTATACAACCGAATGTGATTTATGAGTATGTGCCACAGACGAAACAATCGGAATTAGTCCAGATCGATGCGGTGGATGATTTGATTCAAAAGAGTCTGGTGACTTATTCCTTGAGAAATCGTCTGAGCCAAATTGGTGGGGGGAATTCCAATGCCTGGTTGGATCTGTTCTTTGCCCAAAGTTACCATGTGGCCAATCCACCGCCCTTTGCCTCCCGCTTTTCAGATATCTGGACACGGGGGGATTTTCATTCACCGGTGAATTCCTCAGCTTTCATCTCGGCATTCAATCTGAGGGTTGATGCCTTCTACGATCCAAACAGAAAATATTTTTCTCAGATGAATACCGATGTGCTCATCCAAAGCCGGCAGACATGGTATATGACCGTTGGTCAGCGGTACACCAAAGAAGGAACGAGAGTCCGCCGGGGAGATATTTGGAATCCCGTGTCGTTTAATGAGGTGTTGGCTCCGGACGAGGAAATTCTCTATCTGACGACTGGAGGTGGAGTGCGTTTGCCGTATGGTGTGACCTTGGGCACCAAGTGGTATCATGACTTACGGACGGGACAGACTGCTGAATGGGATGTGGTCGGGCTATACCAAAATCCCTGTCGATGTTTTTCCCTCGGGCTCACGTATACAAAGCTTCCTGACCGTTCACAATTTGAATTTCTCATCAGTCTGACCGGGTTGTGGGGAACCCAAGGGCATGGGACGCAATTAATGAAGTTGATTTTGGGGCCCATCATGGCGGGAGAACGTGGAATTCCTTGGGACTATCGGTAACCGACATGCGGATTATACCTATGCGCATGTGCATGGTTCCGGTGATGGTTCTATGGGGCTTAGCCGTCTGGCCGCTTCATGTCTGGTCGCAGGAAGTCGTCACTGATCAGGTCACCATCACGTTGGCAAGGGGACAGCTGTTTGGCATCACGTCCGGCGAGGGAATTGCCAGGAAGGGGTTAGCGTCCGGGGAAGAGGTGCTGGTCGTTGAAAGCAAAGGTGTGACCGGATATGTTCAGACAACCACACGGTTGCTTGGATTTTCAGGTCGATTACAACGGTGGGTGGACATGAGTCTTTCCTCGGCGGAGGAAGTGATCACTGCCACGGTCACTCCCAAAATCATTATTGTTCAAGGTCGACAGGCGGCCTACGGTTTTCAAAGTGATCTGGGTCGTTGGAAACGAGAACCTTGGGGAGCCGGAGAGGTCTTGGTGAAGAGTGTCGTGAATGACTATGTGGCTGTGCTCATTTCCAATCGACGAGCATTGGGATTTTCTGCGTTGACCGGAGGGTTTTTTCCGCAAGATCTTCCATCCGGCAATGCGATTGACCAGACGGAAGCCAATGCGAATATTGTGGTCATCCACCTGGCAGGGCTGATGTTGGTGTTCCGATCCGGCTTGGCGATTTGGACGGTGTTGCCCTGATTAATTGGAGACAGGACTACTGGCCAATTCCTGGTGTTTGGTCACGCCAGGGTAATCCACCCCAATAGGACTGTTCGAGCAATAATGGCTCCACCAGTCAATGACCTCCTGAAGAAAAGGATCTTCCGGCCCCGTCGCAAAGAGGTGACCATAGAGATAGCCGGTTTGGGTATCAAAGAGAATGAATATTGGCATGGGGGCGGGTTGGGGATGATGTGGCGTGTCCATGGGTCGTCGGGATCGTGCGTCAGAGGTTCCTTTCGTTTTTCTCTTGGTATTCTTGTCGGAACGTGTTGGATATTTCTTAAATATACCCTTGGATCAACGGGTGTTGATCGTCCATGGGAAATTTATGGTCTCTTCCAGGTTTTTCAAGGGGATGGAAAGGATCCGACAACGATTGGGGCAAATTAGAAGACAACCCTTGACCTTCCCCGTCAAATGGGGTAGCTATGTTCCTTTACCGCACAACCGGGTCAACGGTATGGGCGTTTATCTGGGCTGAGAGGGAGGCTAATCATGGATGCGTTCGATTCTGCTGGATCAGCTATCGCGAAGCAGGTTGCCAGGATCCTGCTGGTTGAAGATGAAGTCGATGTGCGGGAGTCCATTAAATTGCAGCTTGAGGATGAGGGGCATCAGGTTGTGGACACGGAATCCGGCGGCGACGCCTTGGTTCTGGCCGAGTCCTCCCAGTTTGATATTGTCCTGACTGACGTGATGATCCCCGACATCAACGGAATTGAGCTGGTTCAGCGCATTACGCAGCTTCCCAATCACCCGGTCATGATCGTCATGACGGGATATGGGTCGGTGGAGATGGCGGTGAAAGCGATTAAGGCCGGTGCCTTTGATTTTCTCTCTAAACCCTTTTCCATGGATGTGCTGAGTGCCACGCTTGCCAGTGCCTTACGCGTCAAGTGTCTTCAGGACGAGAATGTCGAATTGAAAAAAACCGTCAAGGGCCAATTTAGTTTAGGGAAACTCATTAGCTCCAGTCAGGTGATGCAAGAAGTGTTTCAGCTGATCGATTGTGTGGCGGATACCGATAGTACCGTGCTGATTTTAGGAGAAAGTGGAACCGGCAAAGAACTAATTGCCCAAACCATTCATTGTCATAGCACGCGGCGCCAGGGAAGCCTGATTCCTGTCAATTGCGGGGCGATTCCCGAGGCGTTATTAGAAAGTGAATTGTTCGGTCATGAGAAAGGTGCCTTTACGGGAGCGGTCGCATCACGAGTCGGACGATTTGAGTTGGCGACCGGAGGAACAATTTTCCTTGATGAAATCGGGGACCTGAGTCCTCCGCTCCAAGTCAAACTTCTTCGTGTCTTACAGGAGCGAACGTTTGAACGGGTAGGGGGTACTCGAACGTATAAATCGGATGCTCGTGTCATTGCCGCCACAAATCAAGACCTTGAAACCCTGGTGGCTGCGAAACAATTTCGGGAAGATTTATTTTATCGGTTAAATGTGGTGCCGGTTCTTGTCCCTCCTCTCCGGCATCGGGTTGAAGATATCCCGCTCTTGCTCCAGCATTTCATCACGATGTTCAATGATCGCCGGAAAGCGGAACTCACCGGAGTGGCTGATGATGCGATGAGTCTCTTATGTGAATATCCCTGGCCGGGAAATGTTCGTGAACTTGGAAATATCGTTGAGCGGATTGCGATTTTGAAACGGCGGGGGTTGATCGCTCCGGAAGATTTACCGGAAAAAATCCGGCGATTACCTTCCTCTCATCTCCCCACCATGCCCGCGGCAATTCCCGTGGCCGGGATGGATCTCTCGAGAACGGTTGAGGAGTTTGAAAACCGGTTGATTCTTGAAGCGCTCGAGCGAACGAATTGGGTCAAAAGTAAAGCGGCCCGTCTCCTGCAAATCAATCGCACCACCCTCATTGAAAAGTTAAAAAAGAAATCCCTGGCCGAAGTGGTCGCACAACGTGCGACCCCATCGGAAGATCTGGCCGACGTGTAACGATCGAGGATGCCCGGCCTTTCCTATTCTGTTTTCGCCTTCCCATTTCGAACAAGCCTGAGGTTCTGACCATTCCGTCAACTCCTTGACGTCGGCAATATTGTCCGTTCGTCGTCGTCCTTGCAAAACTTCCTGGTTTTTCAACGAAAACCCTGTGGTCGATTTTTTGCCATCGGCAAGAATGGCTCCGGTCTAATTTTTGCTGAAGAGGTCTATCAGGTTGGAGCCGAAACCAAAAGTGAGGAAATTTACTTGGATTGCCCTGTTGTGCGTTATCTGGCCCAGCGCAGTTTTGGGAGGCCCGTGTTCTGATTTTTCCTGGTACGTTTCCCGCGACATGGTTATGCCGGAGATTCTTCAACAGGGACAGAATGCATTACGTGCCGGACAACTCTTGGACGCCAGAAATATGTTTGCCACCTATCTGAAGGAGCAGGAACATGGGCAGTTTGCAGAAGGGACCCGTTGGGTCCTGGCCTCTCTTCCTGATCCTTTGGATGAACCTGGTAGAGAAAAATTTCAACGCATCGAGCGTCTTCAAGCGATGAAAATGAGTGCTCCGGAGAGTGTGTATGTCCCATGGGCCGTGTGTGCCATGGGCAATGTGTATTGGGAGGCTGGATGGTTTTCAGAAGCCAGCGGAATATTCGAAGATTTTCTCCGGTCCTATCCCGATCATCCGTTAGCGGGAGGGGTCATGGTCGAAGCCGGGCTGGGGTATCTGAGCAATAAGCAATATTTGGAGGCAGCGCTGATTCTCAGACGAGTGGTAGAAGAACCCAAGTGGAGTGGCCATCGCCTAAAGGCTGCATTAGGGTTGGCGGATGCCACGGCCATGGCAAAGGCTTGGAAGCAAGCGTACTACTGGTATCGGGTGGTCGAAGCCGAAAGTCCTGAACTCATTCGCCGGTCTGGGAATTCATCGTATCAGTATGGATTAACGGAACTTGCTGTTGGAAATCCCGCCATGGCGATATCCAGATTTTTGTTGCCCGTGAATCTTCATCCGCATGAGGAACCAGCTGGAATGGCCTTGAACCAAATATCAGAAAAATTACGGAAAGACGGGCATGAATATCTGGCCTTGTATTTTGCCGATCTGGCCCGACAACGTTTTCCCGACCAGGAACCCGGGCGACGTGGACAGGCCGCGCTGACCAGATGGGTCGTGGCGTTTGTCACCCAGGAGCATGCCAAGGAGGACTGGGTCAAGGTGTATCATCGGTTTGATGATTTGGAACTCTATCTCTCGCTCTCATGGGATTATGTTCTAGAAACGGCCGGAATGCTCAGTCAGGCCCTGGAGAAGGATGTGGCTGATGAGAGCCTGCTGTGGATGGGGCAAGCCTATCAGGCGCTAGGGGAATATGCTGATGCGGTTCAAACCTATATCCGCCTCATTGTCGTCACCTCGTCGGATGAGAGGCGCCAGACAGGACAGGATCGACTCGCCCGCTTGTTACAGCATCAGATGCGTTCCTTCTATGATTCGAAAACCTGGGTGCGATTACTCAAGTTTCACGCCGACTATCAAGACGCGTTTCAGCTGGTGCCCTTGGAACGGGAGCGTCTCCTCATGGTGGCGCAAGCCTATCAGGAAGTGAAGCTTCCGGCAGAAGCCTGGCTTTGGTATGGCCAACTCTTAAAGGAGTACCCCGACAGTCCGCTTCGGGAAGACATTCGTCTTCAGCAGGTGGTGGTTGCTCAAGAGCAGGGAAACCGATCCCTGGTGCGAGAGGCGGGTGCGTCCTATCTCCGGGAGTTTCCCAAAGGCCAGGGACGAGGGCAGGTAGAGACCATTCTTGCCTTGGAAGCCCTCACGGACAAACGTTATGTAGAAGCGATTCAAGGTTTCTCGGCGGCTCTCCAGTATGTGGATGGTGAAATGGAGCAACGCTATGTGCTCCGGAATCGGGCGCGG
>CAZBQO010000036.1:0-17595 GCA_964494125.1 uncultured Nitrospira sp.
TTGAGTAATAAAAAATGCAAGAATCACCAATCCTCCACAGATCAACAAACCGGTTGGAATGTTCACGTACATACTGACCTCGCGCTGAACATTTAACTGCCTCACGATCTTCTTTAAAATTCGTGGCAGGATAACGGCTTTAATCGCGATGGTGAGTACTGCCGCCAGGTAAATATGGTGAATGCCGGTCAAATACGCCACCAACGTGGCCGTCACTGCCAAAAACACGGACTGCAACGCGAACAAGTCCACGCAGGCCATCAGGCGTCGTTGTGCGACGATGGCAAAACACGTCAACAACAGGAGGGCCGAGCATAGATTGACCAGATATGAACCGAGATTGATCGGGAGAGTTGGCATGTCACACCCGCAGGATATAAAAAAACACCAGAGCTAATAATGACAGAATAAAGGCGGCCCCAAGTAATTCCGTCACGCGAAACAACCGCAATTTGGCAAACATACATTCAAACACACCAACCACGACGGCCAACCCCACAACTTTCCCCACAAAGACCACCAGCCCCAATCCCAGAACCGACGGGGACAAGGTCGTGGCAATGCCCCAAGGTGCAAAAATGTTGGCCAGCAAGGTCAAAAAAATCATGAGTTTCATTCCGGCTGCCCACTCAACCAGTGCCAGATATCGCCCGGAGTATTCCAAAATCATCGCCTCATGAATCATGGTCAATTCCAAATGCGTCGCCGGATTATCCACGGGCACACGACCGGTTTCGGCCAGCGTAATGATAAACAGTGCCACCAAAGCCATTAGGTGAGGCGGAGGATCCAGCACAATTCCCTGCAAGATCGCGGTCTTGTACACGATGGCGCTGATATTGGCCGAGCCCGCCGTGAGGGCCACGGCAAACAAGGACAGAATCAAGGCCGGTTCGGTCAGCGAGGCGACGATCGCTTCACGACTGCTGCCCATTCCACCAAAGGCGGATCCGGCATCCAGGCCCGCCAGCATCAGGAAAAATGTCCCTAAGGCCAGAAGATAGACCAGGGCAATAATGTTTCCCGCAAAATTGAGCGGCATGGGCGCAATAATGGTGGGGACAAGCAGACTGGCAGCCAAGGTTGAGGAAAACAGGATGTACGGCGTGGCTGGGAAGATCCACGAGGCGGTCGTCGAGATAACCGGTTCTTTGCGAAAGAGTTTGGCAAGATCCGCATATGGCTGGAACACGTTTGCCCCATGCCGACATTGCAGATGGGCTTTAACTCTTCGAATAACTCCCACAATCAAGGGAGAAAGCCCTAAGACCAGAAGCATTTGCAGAATAATCAGCAGGAAATCAATTGCGCTCATGAGTACGCTCTATCCCATTACCATCAATAAAAACACCAACGTCACAAAAATATAGGCCAGGTACAAAGACAAATTTCCGCCTTGGATCACACGAGAACGATCCGCCAGGGTTGAAAAAAATTCCAGGATCGGATGATACAAATACTTGAGGAAAATAGGTTCGATGGAAAATTCGAAGTGTCTCCGCTTGGCAAAATAATGCGATTCTTCAAGAAACTCTGTTTCAAGCTTGACCGTCGGTTGATAAATGGTACTAAACACCCGCTTAATGGGCTGGACGAAACCGGTCGCGGTGTATTCCATTCGTGCGGTCACATTCAACCCACACCCCCATGTTTTATAGAATCGCGTTTTCCCCTTCCCCCCCAGAACATAGGCAAGTCCCCATCCCAATCCGGTGAGACCGGCCAAGACAATCGCCAGAACTGGAGTGGAGAGACTTGAAAACTCTCCGCTTACCGGTGCGAGTGTCCATCCACCCATTTCAAACATTCTCTCGGCAATTGATATCCCCACAAAAGGTTCACTCACCCGATCAAGGAGGGGCACCACGACTGCGGGGCCCAATCCTAAAACCAGACAAAGGCCGGCTAGGAATCCCATCCCGACGCGCATAGGGACAGGAACCTCTAGCGCTTTTCGTGCGTGGGAGCTTCGCGGATGAGCCAGGAATGAAATGCCAAAGGCCTTGACAAAACAGGCCAGAGCCAGCGCGCCGGTCAGCGCAAGCAGAGCGGCAGCGATGGGAAGCATCAATTTCAAAAACAGAGAGGGAAGTTCCAAACTTAAAAAGAGCCCCTGAAACACCAGCCATTCACTGACAAATCCATTTGTCGGTGGGAGGGCGGAAATGGAAACGGCCCCGATTAAAAAAAACAAGCCGGTCCAGGGCATCCGTCGAAGGAGTCCTCCATATTCTTCCATGTTCCGGGTGTGGGTGGCATACAGGAGTGAACCCGCTCCCATAAAGAGCAACGCCTTAAACACCGCGTGATTAAGAGTGTGGTAGAGCCCTGCGATGATTCCCAACGCCGCCAGATGGGGAATATCATAGGCAAAGAACACCATGCCTGTTCCTATCCCCATTAAAATAATGCCGATGTTTTCAACGCTGTGGAAGGCTAAAAGACTTTTCAGGTCATGTTCCATCAACGCATACATCACTCCGAGAAGCGCCGACACCGTGCCCACCAACAAGACCACAAATCCCCACCACCAGGGAAACGGTCCTCCAAGAAAATCAAAATATACGCGAAGGAGGCCATAAATCGCGGTTTTAATCATGACACCCGACATCAGCGCGGAGACATGAGACGGTGCGGCAGGATGGGCATAGGGCAGCCAGACATGAAGTGGCACAATGCCCGCTTTAGTTCCAAAACCGATGAGCGCTGTCCAAAAAACCAGGGTCCGCAACCCTTCCGGTAGGGATTGGTCGGCGCTTCGAAAGGCCTCAAAGGCAAACGAACCCGTCTCCTGGTAAAACATGAGAAACGTCACCAGAATAAATGCCGTGCCCACATGGGTCATAATTAAATAAAATAATCCGGCAAAACGGACGTCCGGTTTTTCATGCTCCGCTACCACGAGAAAATATGAGAGGAGGGACATCAACTCCCAGACGATTAAAAAGAAAAAGGCATTATCCGCCGTGACAACCAACAACATGGACAGGAGAAACCCGTTATAAAGGAAGCCGAGAAGACTGACAGGAATTCGTCCGTAAAATTCCCGGACGTAGCCACTGGCAAATACGGATACCGCAAATCCCACAAGGGAAATCGTCAAGACAAAAAAGCCACTCAGGGAATCGAGCCGGAGAGAAAACGTCAGAAGAGGAATAGAAGACGGCAGGAACCAAACCAGCGGCTCAGAAGCCAAGAGCCCAACCAGACCAAGGACTATTCCCAGGCCGCCGGCCATGGCAGCTGCTCCATGCGCAATCACATTTTGAATATGCGGTCGATGCGGGAAACACAGCGGGAGGAGCATCCCACACGCATAGACCAACAGCAGAGCCAAGAACAGGAATATCGTCATGCCCTGCTTACGGTGTCCCTTTCATTTGCCAAACGGGCAAGAGGAGGTGTCAAGGCACTTGGTCTCACCTGATCGAGAGAATAGGAATATCAAATGTTGGTCATAAGAATTTTTCATGACCATCGCATAAAGAGACACATGATTAGAGGAGAAAACACCGGATTTCTTCGTGAGCAGGCTTGGTGGGGCAAAGGAGTTCTGGTTTCCTTGAATGCGTGACCCGTGCATAAGATTATTGGGAATTGGGAAAATGGCCAGACGATGAAAGAAGCCAAATACTGATCGCCTGAGGGGAAGATCGCTATTCTGAGACGTATCTGTTCAACCGTACCCTCAAATTCTCTTATGGTGTTGTAGCTTTCATGCACACATCCATTTCTGTGCAAAAGCTATACCTTGAAAATTCATTTTGTTCTTGCTCCTACGTTCTGGCTAACACCAGCAAAACGCTTAAGATAGCTCGAAGCCGGTTGAGGAATTACAAGGAAACAAAGCCTTTCAGTATCCCGCCTGCAAACCTTGCAGGTCTCAGGTCCAGATGATTCATTGAGCTGACCTGCGCCCCATTTTCAGCCTGATCAACAGACCAATAGGGTTGCATTTGGCTTTCAGATTGATCCCTGGTTCCAACAAGACATTCGTCAGTATGAATCAACCACTTTCCGCTCATTGCATTTCTATCAAAAAAAGCCAGGACAGACGTAGTGCACATTCCATATACCCAATGAAAAACTAGTGAATCATTGCCCCATGTAGACTTTATTTTCCTGAAGAATTTCCTAAGTGATGATGCAAATTTTGCACATTTATGTTTATGCCTCCTTATCAAAATTCTCTATAGATTAAAGACTTTTCTGGATTTATGGCTCGCCAGGCGGACTTCCTCATGCAAATTTTGCATAAATCCTTTCAATGATGTCCCTTGAGGAAAGCATTCAATACGTTCAGCAAGCGGAAAAATGCATTCCCGCTTAATCGGACAACCCTCTACCCTGCACTATGCCATTTGGCACGTCCGTTGCTTTGATAATGCTCGTAATGGTCAGGAAGGCTTCAGGGGGGAACGTCAATGAGGACCATAAGAGAGGATGCGGGAGGTTGTTCGACGCAACAACCGGAACGATGAGCCTGATGGTCTGTGCTTTTGATCGGTAGAGGGCCTCCTCTCCGAACATCCAATCACAGGTGATCAATTCAAAAGGTTTTTCTCAACGGTAATTTTTCTACGACCGGCAAAAATTTTCGAATTGGAATCTCTTGTTTACCACACGCACTCAACTCCTGCATGGTTCCCGGTTCTTCGTGACCGGCCTTGCCTTTCTCGCCCTCTACGGCCTTGGACTGACCGCTTGCTTTCAGCCCCTTCCTGAACTCCCGTTCTCATCAGCCTTTGAATCACCGGATACTAATCGGCCGGTCGTCCTTCGCCTCGCGCTCATTGGAGACACGGGCGATCCCGAACCGCAGGAAGCGGTGCTACGCACGCTCTCGGCTTGGACCGAATTGTCTCAAGTGACGACCGTGTTGATTTTCCTCGGGGATACCATTTATGACCGGGGGCTTCCACCACCAACAGACCCGAATCGGCCAGAGGCCGAACGACGCCTGATGGGTCAACTGACCATGATCAAGCACAGTCGGGCACACGCGATTTTTATTCCCGGAAACCATGATTGGGCCAAAGGCTCGGCGAACGGCTTCGACCGCCTGCGGGACATGACCGCCTTCATTCAGCACTTTTTGGGAAGAGCAGGCCAGGTCCTGCCACAACCGGGATGCCCCGGCCCGGACAGTCTGGATATCGCCCCCGTTCGCCTCATCTTTCTCGATACGGAATGGTGGCTGGAAGACAATGACAACAAACACAATCCCGGATGTGCTATTTCCGACCACGCCTCGATCCAGACTGAACTCACCCGCCTCTTGTCCCAGGCAGAAGGCCGGCCTGTGGTAGTGATGGGCCATCACCCGCTTGCGTCCCATGGTCCCCATGGAGGGTTTGCCACTCATCCACTCAAGGCCTTCACAAAATGGCTGTTCCCCAGCAATCAGGATCTCGGAGGAGACAACTATGAGAAGATGGTGGAAGATTTAAAAAATGTCTTTTCCCACTACCCTCCGCTGGTGTACGCATCGGGACACGACCACAGCCTACAAATTTTAGACGGGAGTCCCTTTGCCGAATTATTGTTGGTGAGCGGCGGAGGCTCCGGTCGCAAACTCACACCCGTCGGATCAGGCACCGATACGATCTTTGCTGACAGCCATGCGGGATTTATAGCCCTGGAATTCCTGAAAAACGGCGAGGTGAATGTGCAGGTCATTGAATCCGGTTCCACTCGCCCTCGTTTCTCCAAACACCTCAGCCGGAAGCCCTAACTGTGGAATCATCACAGGCTTTTTAATCACTTGTGCATGAGGCATCCCTCAAGGAAGAGATGACGGCAAGAAAGGTTGAAAATTATGGCAGTGTGTTATTCCGCCAAAACCATTTCCATCCGGCAGTCGATTTGCCGGGTCCTGCGGGCAGAAGGATGCGAATGCCGTCAGGCTGTGGATGGCGCTTCGGCTCTTGAACAACTCAGGGATGAGCATTTCGACCTCATTCTCACGGATTACCACATGCCGTTGATGGATGGAATGGAATTCCTCAAGCAGTTGACTGAACGGCAGAACTCAGGCGACTCTCCTCTCGTCATCATGATGACCAGTGATGAGGATGACGCTTTACATAAACAGGCTATGAAGGCCGGCTCATCCCTTGTGCTCAACAAGACCTGTGACCTTCGTCAGCTGGTGACCCGGGTGATGAAATTTCTCACCCAAAAGCCTGACTCATGAGACCTATATGCACCAAGCAGGAAAGAACAGGAATCCCACATACACTATGAAGCGACTTCTTCATGGTCCTCGAAGGATCTTGTTTATCTCAGAAAGGGAAAAACCATGCTCCCACGCTTTAACCTGAATCCCTTGTATGCAGCCTGGGTGAATAGCCAGGAAGCGATGCTTCGGCGATTGATCAGCAGAAATTGTACGATGATCCACTATCGCTATTTTCTTGTGTTTCTTCTCTTGGCCAATCGAAGGTATGGAAAGGCCAGGGAAGAATGTGAGCGAATACTGAACATCTATCCCAATAACCTCATGGCTAAAGCCGTCATGAGCAAGTTTCGAATGGGAGCCAGCAACCATATCCGGCGCAGGCGGCATCGCCGAGTCCAACCAAACGTAAGTTTAGGAAAATGCGCGCGATGCTTCTTGAATCGTGAATAAACCGGGTCGGGACGAGGTTGAGGTATCCCGATATGATTTCGACATGACCCGCCGATTCACGTATGCCGGCCACAATTCCTCACATTGCACCTTTCCTCTTCTTTGGCCTATGGTAATAGCAAGGAATACATAAGAATTCTAAGGGTTTTGTAAAAAGAACCACGTCATAGAAGAGATCAAGAATGTTTCGTCCTCGTCCGGAGACCCCGTTTTTTCAACATGTTTTCATTCGCCAGATCCTGGCTACTCTTCTGATTCTGGCCATAGTGGTTGGCATATTGTTGGTGTTCAGTCTGGAGCATCAAAGCCTCATAGAGAGCCTGAAGGAAAACCGGGAGGATTCCTCTGAATTGAATGACGCAGTCGGGCATTCCCGCCGGAATTTGATTACCATCACTCTTCTGCTTTTCTTTGTCGGTGGGGTGGGCATTACGGCGGTTGTCACCTATCTGCATTACGCCAACACCAAAGAAAACCTCGAAGAAGTAAAAGGGTTGGCCCGGCATATCCTGGAAAGTATCCCGACCGGTGTGTTGACCGTGAGTGAAGAGGGGATTATTACCGCAGCCAATCCCACAGCCGAAACCATTCTCGAGCGCACGGCGGATTCCCTCTTAGGCAAGCATTACGGTGTGGTGTTCGGGGAAGGGCATCCGATCCAGGTGATTCTTGCTCAAATCCTGAACCATGGCGGATCTATCCGTTCCAAAGAAATCGCCTTCGACTCCAAAAAGGGAGAGGTCCGGACGATCCGCATTAGCAATGTTGATTTAACCGGAGACGACGGAAAACCCGCAGGGATGATTTTTCAACTGAACGATGTGACCGAGTGGCTGGCCCTGGAGAAACAGGTAAATGAGGCCCAAAGACTTGCAGCCTTGCATACCTTATCGGCCGGTGTCGCCCATGAACTTCGCAATCCGCTCAGTGCACTGGACCTCAATCTTCATTTGCTTGAAGAGGAGCTCAGGGAGACCATCAATCTACCCACTCGGGCTAATGAATACTTTAAGGTCCTGAACACCGAATTGAGCCGCCTGTCGGCTATTTTGGATAATATTATGCGATATGCCCAATCACGGCCTTCTCAATTTCAGGAAGTCAACATTCAGTCACTCGTGTCGCATGTGACGCAGTTATTACAACATGAGGCCGAGGACAGGAACCAGCACCTTCAGGTTTCGGTCCCGACGAACCTTCCGGATGTTCAGGGTGACGAAACACAGATCGCACAGGCTCTGATTAATGTCGTGATCAATGCGCTTCAGGCCATGTCGGCAGGCGGGATTTGCCAAATTATCGTCCAGGAACGCGAACGCCAAGAACGGCGCTGGGTGGAGATTGCTGTTCACGATACCGGACAAGGGATTGATCCACAATCGCTTGTCCACATCTTCGACCCTTTTTACACGACAAAAGAAACCGGGACCGGCCTTGGCCTCGCCGTCGCGCATCGAATATTACAAAATCATGGGGGCCGAATTGACGTGACCGCACTTCCCGACGAGGGCACCTCGGTCACATTGAGTTTACCCGTGTGTGTGAATACCCAGGCCTTCCCAGTGGAGGGTGCGTGAAACAAGAAACTCGCATTCTGGTTGTCGATGACGAAATCAATATTCGTAATGCGTTAGTGACGATATTGGTGAAAGGAGGGTATCTCGCCCAGGGTGCCGACTCTGCCGAATCCGCGCTGGGCTTGATGAAAGAGGCGCCCAGTGACCTTCTTATCACGGATGTAAGAATGCCAGGTATCGGGGGCATGGCCCTCGTTCCCCGAATAAAATCCCTTTGGCCTGCCACGGAAATCATCGTCATCACCGCCTATGGTTCTATTGAGACGGCTGTGGAAGCCATGCGGTTGGGAGCGTACGATTTTCTCACTAAACCCATTGACCGTGAACGATTCTCCATTGTGGTCGAAAAGGCCTTGGATCGCCACAGGCTTGCAGCCGAAAATCAGGATTTGCGTCACCAACTCGAGACACGAAATCGCATCGAGGAAATGATCGGCGAAAGTGAAGCGATGCGTCGAATACACCATGTTATCGGAATGGTTGCCAAAAATGATGTCACGATTTTAATCGGTGGGGAGAGCGGAACAGGAAAAGAATTGGTGGCACGTGCCATTCATCAACAAAGTCAGCGGTCCAATGGCCCGTTTATCACGATGAATTGTGGTGCCCTTCCAGAGTCTCTTTTCGAAAGTGAATTATTTGGATATGAAAAAGGGGCATTTTCCGGGGCGGTTGGAACCAAACCCGGTCGATTTGAGATGGCCGATGAGGGAACCCTCTTTCTTGATGAGTTAGGCGAACTTCCCTTAAAAGCCCAAGTAGATTTTCTCCGGGTCTTAGAGACCGGTGAATTCCGGCGACTGGGAGGGAAAAACCTGATCACCGTCAATACCCGGATTATTGCCGCCACCAACCGCAATTTGCCGCAGTTGGTCGAAACCGGACAATTCCGCGAAGATCTTTTTTATCGCATCAATGTGGTGCCGATTCATCTGCCGCCCTTGCGAGAGCGCCGTGAGGATATCCCTGTCCTGCTCGACTATTTTCTTAAGGAATTTTCCCAGAAGCACCGGATTCCACTGAAAACCCTTTCGCTCGCTTCCCTGAGATTTCTCGTTCAATACCACTGGCCGGGTAATATTCGTCAACTCCGGAATGTCATTGAACGTCTGGTCGTAACCGTGAAGGAGCACGCTATTCAGCCCGATCATCTTCCAGATGAAATTCGAACGAGTGTCAATCCCGGAAGCAGGATGGTGATCTCCCTCGGAACCCCTCTCGAAGACATTGAACGGGAAGTCATCCGCCGAACCCTCGTGGAAGTCACTCATCATCGTGAACAGGCTGCAAAACTCCTTGGGATTAGTGTGAGATCGCTCCAATATAAAATCAAAGAATATGGGATTGAGTTGTAAAACCTCTAAGTCCATAAACGGAGCCAAGACAAAGGTAGGGACCGGATTTACCGCGACTTGCTTATAAAGAGAAATAGACACTGGGGACCTCCGGACCACCTCCTGTGTGGATTTGACATCGATAAAGACCTCCTGGTGTTCCACGGTACGAACGGGGATGATTGATGGTCAGAATATGAATCTGACGATCCCCTTCACCATCCTTTCCTTCTACTTTAATCATAATCAATGCCAGGCACCTTGAAGCAGGAATGAAACTCCCAGCTTACTTGGGGATCCTTGCTCAAGAGAAGATTCCTCCGGACGGCCTTCGAGACCTCACAGGGACATGGTATGTTACTGATAGTCCCATTGATATTAAATGGAGAGTTTTTGTGAACCTTTGAATGAGGCCAACATGAAGGTATGACCACTGCGGTATCCTCACTTGAGTATTGCCTCACATCCATCATCGTCTAGGTGTATAGGTAAACCATGAAAAAACTGTACGTTTCGCAAAGCCTCATCGACGTGGAATCCCGAAAAGAACTGTTGGATCAGGCCCGGATACCGGCCACAATTAAGAATCAACGCTCGGCGATGTTGGGAGGGGAAGTGCCATTTGTTGAAGTCTTTCCGGAATTGTGGGTGCTGAATGACGAGGACTTTGATCGCGCCCGGACCTTACTTAAAGACTGGGAGTGTGCTAAACCTCTCGAAACAACGCAATGGACCTGCTCCGGATGCGGGGAATTGCATCAAAAAGAATTCACCACATGCTGGAAGTGCGGGCTGGAAAGACGGTAAAAGAATTCAGCCGGGTCCAACCAAGACTATTCCATCTTGACGCAGATTCTTAACCGTTGGCTCAGGAGGCCGGTCTGGTTTAAGCTGAACCAAGGCTTCATCTGTGCCTACAATCTCTACACGTAGCTATCTGTTTTTTCACACTCCATGTCTTCCGAAAAGGTCATCAACAGCAGCATTCTTATTTTTTTACTTCTTGGGTTGCCTCCTCTGGGTATGGTCTTATCTGGCCAAGCCCTTCCCCACGATTTGACTCTTTTACCCATTCCCCTGCAGCCGGGAGACGCCTCTCTTTCCTGGCCGATATTTGGACTGTCGACCATGATCATTGTTGGAACGCTGACACCTTTTCTTTTGCGTTTGAGCACAAGCGTGCATCACAACACATTTCCTCCCACTTCCGGCAAACGGTTTCCCTGGTGGGGTTGGATGGCCGTAGGATGGACGACTTTCGCTTCAATCCTGGCCTGGACGCGTTTTTCCTGGTTCCTAGAATGGCAACCCTACACGTTCCCTCTGCTCTGGCTCGGCTACATCGTGGTCATCAACGCCTTAAGCTTTTCTCAAACCGGCAGGTGCATGATCACCAATCAGCCCGCTTATCTTTTCAAACTCTTTCTCCTCAGCGCGGGCTTCTGGTGGATGTTTGAATACCTCAATCAATATGTACAAAACTGGCACTATGTGGGCCTGGCACCAACCTCCTTGCTTCTAACCTATGCCTGGTTCACTCTTTCATTTTCGACGGTTCTACCAGCCGTTCTGGGTACCTATGAATACCTGTCTTCCATTTCCTGGATAAGGGTACCATTTGAAAATTGGCTGGCTATCTCCTCAGTGAATGCCCCCAACACCGGATGGCTGATGTTCAGCCTTGGTTGTTTCGGGCTTCTGATGATTGGGATCTGGCCCACGCTGCTGTTTTCTCTTCTCTGGGTGAGCCCGCTTCTGGTCATGATAGGCATACAAATAATTCGGAAGGTTCCTAGCATTCTGTCACCATTGACTCAAGGAAACTGGAGTCCTGTGGTTCTTTCCGCTCTGGCAGCCCTGGTCTGTGGAGGATTTTGGGAAATGTGGAATGCCCACAGCCTCGTCCATTGGGAATACTCAATTCCTTACGTCCACGCACTCCAGATGGGGGAAATGCCGATCCTCGGTTATGCCGGCTATTTGCCGTTCGGGATGGAATGTCTGACGGTCGCCGCCTTTTTTCTGGAAAATCAGTTCCGTCGAGGAGAGACCTGGCAGAAACCCCAGTAAGCCGATGAAGGTCCTATTGCGCTGTTCCTCCTGAATACTAAGCTCCACAGAAGGAGATAACACAATTTTTTATGAAAAAAATTCACTCGACTCCTGGCGCACCTATCCACAAACCGCCGTATGTCCCTCCCGTGATCGAATCGGCCTCCACCTCAACCGCAGCCATCATCGGTTCATTTCCCAAGGGGTCGATGACGTCTCCACAACAGGTCCGGACGTGGGTGGCATTTGAGAAGGAATACGGAGGACTGGAAACAGAGGCCCTTTCCTCCCTTTGCATCAAACAATTTTTTGACAATGAAGGAAAAGCCATTTGGGTAGTACGCATCGGAACGGGACAGATCAAAGGCGTGGCTCCATTTCTCCAAGGCCTTTCCCTTCTCGACCGCATCGGGGGTTTCAATATTTTGTTCATTCCTCAAACCGAACAGCTCCCGGATACCCATGCGATCAAAGTCATGCACGCAGCCATCGCTCTTGTTGGCAAACACCGTGCGATGTATGTCCTGGATGTCCCTCAACTCGATGCCCCCCGACAAACGGTCAGGACTCTGACAAGTTGGTTAAATCAGCAATCAGGCCTTAACCATCCGAATGTGGCCATGTACGTTCCGCGTGTCCAAGTCCCTCCTTTCCTTAAGAAGGCACCTCTGCATATCCCCGCCAGCGGAGCCATGGCTGGGGTATGGGCCAGGACCGATCAACAACAAGGAATATGGAAAGCCCCGGCAGGAACGGCGGCCATCCTTCATGGCGTTCAGGGTATCGAGCAGACACTGACGCAACCGGAAATGGGACAACTCACCCAATTGGGAATCAATCCAATCCGACAAACATCCTCGTCACAGGTTGTCGCATGGGGTGCACGAACCCTGTCATCCAACAGAGAGTGGCAGTATCTTGCCGTCCGGCGTCTGGCCTTGTTTCTAGAAACAAGCATACAACAGGGATTAGGGTGGGTAGTAGATAAATCGAACGACGAACCCCTGTGGGCCCACATTCGGCAAACGGTTGACGTATTTCTCCAATCACTCTTCCGGCAGGGGGCCTTTCAAGGACAAAAATCCCAGGAGGCCTATTTTGTCAAATGCGGACCGGATACCATTTCATCCGCTGACCAGACTGCCGGGAACGTCAACATCATGATCGGGTTCGCTCCACTCAAACCTGCTGAATTCATAATTCTCACAATTCAACAGAAAGCCAAATCTGTCCGCCAAGCATGATTCCCATTGTTATTAGACAGGTGGTTTGACTGGACACATTGGACACATCCCCGGCCATCACCCCCACCAATAGCACGAGGATCTTACGCCACATTCTGATGCATTCTTTCTCGATATGTATTGATTACGAAAATCCCTAGAAGCTCAACCTGTCCCAAACTATGGCAGCTCAAGTCAGGTAAAACTCTCTTCAGGGATCTCTTTCGTTCGTAACGGTCAGGTAAGAAAAAACTTGATGGGGATTAAGGAACTATCCGGGAGAGGAACAAAGACAGGACCATTCACGATTATTTGTTGAGTAAGGCCTGACAGATCCCTTGCATGTCCAACGGAATGCCTATGGAATATTCCTGAAACATCCCGGATACGGGATGTTGGAATCCTAGTGTGCGTGCATGGAGCATCACCCGTGGTATGTCGATCCCCGTAATCCGGCATACTTTCTGACCGCCATACCTCTCATCCCCCAAAATCGGACACCCTAAGGACGCCAGATGAACCCGAAGCTGATGTGTCCGCCCTGTGCGTGGAAACAACACGACCTGTGAGGCCAGGTCACCAAATATTTGTTCCACCCGATACTCCGTGACCGCTCGTTGTGGCTGTGCGGTGTTGGATGAAACCTTTTTCGGTTCTCCCCGATCGCGCCCGATGGGCAATTCAATCACTCCCTCTTCATGGCGAAGTCTGCCCCAGACGAATGCCTCATAGATCCGATTGATCGAGTGTTTTTCAAACTGTGTCGCCAGAGTACGATGGGCATGATCGGTTTTGGCAACCACCATCACTCCGGAGGTGTCTTTATCCAGTCGATGAACCAGCCGTGGTAACGCCCTTTTCCCATTGATCATTTCTGCATCGACCTGGTTGGGAATATGGGCCAACAGCGCATTGATCACGGTGCCCTCCCAGTTCCCTGCCGCGGGATGCACCACCACACCCGCAGGCTTGTTCAATACCAGGAGGACTTCATCCTCGTGTAAAATATCCAATGTCACAGCCTTCCCGTCGACCAGGAGGGGTCCCGGCAGGGGAACATCCATCGTAATGTGATCGCCTGGTTTAATGGTGTGACTCGGCTTGACCATCCTGGCATTGACACGGATCCGTCCCAACTCAATCAATCGCTGTAACCGTGAACGGGATATGTCCCGCTCACGGTTGACCAAAAATTGATCAAGGCGCTTGCGGGTTTCACCCTCCGTCACGATAAATTCAGCAATCATTTTGGTGTCTTCAATGTCTGACCTGGTGGTTGTTGGCTGATAACCTACGGACTCTACCTCACCTATCCTCTCCTTACAAAGAAGAGGAATTTGAATCTGGGGAAATCATTCGTTACCAGTGAGCAAGCCTTAGAAGCCTTTGTGAAACCATTTTCCCTCTTTTCCCACATTCCACGCATGTCGATGCCCGCTTACCCATTCGGCAGATGCTGGAAAATCAGTTCGAAAAAATAACAATACAAAAAAATAGGAAGGGGCAACCCTAAAGCCGTTCCAACCAGATAATCGCGAAAGCGAATGTCCGCAAGGGCCAGGGCATAATTTAGAGCGGGCAAGGTCTGAAACAGCAGCCGCAAGAACGCCACCGACAGGATTGGACGCTCATCCAGATGCGCAAAAATCTTGTCGGCCCATCGATGATTGAAGCTGCGAAGCGCGGTTCCCCCGGCCCTGCGAATCAGAAGAAAACTGATCGTCGAAGAACACATCGCGGCCATCAAGGTCGCAATCCCACCCCATTCTTTCCCCAACGCAAAGACAGCCCCGACTAAAAAGATCCATCCTGGCACATACAACAGATTGCCGAAGCTGAAGGCCAGACAAAACAGCACAAGACCCCAAACCGGATACGCAAAAAACAATGACTGAATGACATCAGGCGACAGGTGGGATCGCAGGCCGGTCAGTGCAACCATCACATACAGCAGAAGAAAGAACGCAAGGATGGAAAGAAGCTTTTTCTTAGGATCGGTGATAAGAGAAAAAGTCATTATCACACGCATCTTACGGATGCATGCTGAAAAACTCAAAAGCGACGGACACCAACAAGCGGGTTAAATGAGAGAAAAAAGACCAACACCAACACAGGAGATACATTAGAATCCGTTGACATGGTCAGCTCAAGTATCTTCGCGGTCACCCCTCAAGAAGCTCTGACTTCGTCAACCGTTGCAGAGTCAAACGGGACATTTCCAGCTCCTGATACATCTAACACGAATTCAACGGCGTTGATGTCTTTTCATACCGACACAGGCAGACATAACTTCACACATCATTCATTTCTCCAATCGTATACCATCCCCGATTCGAATTGCACCGCCCTGAATGACGGAAGCATAGACCCCGACATTGCCAAGATTGTGTTGGACCGCTGTGCGTAAAATCCCGGCGTCCTTTGGAAGGTCTCCTTGCGCTAACGTCGTCATGACACACCGACCGCATGAGCCGGTAATCTTCAACCGCACGTTTTCCCCAATGCCGAGCGTCTGACCAAGCCACCCCTGTTCGATAAAGCCTTGCTCATCGGCTCCAGTGTCCACAACCACGTTCGGCCGAAACCGCGGCACCTCAAAACGCCCTTCCGGATACACCTCACGAAGCCGATTAAGCGTGCCCGTGGTCAGAAGGTGCACCATCGCGGCATCGAAAAACGTGCCGGTCGGAAGGGAGAAATCTGTAACGGTGTCCCGTTTCTCGCGACCATCCATGTCGGGCCAGTATTCCTCAGACTGCGCAATCCAGGTTTCAGGCATGGCTGATTGAACGCCGGTCACCTTCCCATCCTCGATGCGCGCCAGGGTGACCTCACGGTTCAAAGCTTTGGAAAGGACCTGGGACAGATCCGTTTGCTCACTGGTAACCATTGTGCCGTCAGCCAGCGTAATGCGGATGCGGGATCCAGACTCTTTATCTCCAGACGGCTCCAGGAACGTTGCCTGGAAGGCAAACATATTGGGCCATTTTTTCGGATTTTTGGCCGTGGCCACTTTGCCATCGGCACGATCCAGGATGGCATAGGCACGATCTCCGACAAGTCCGTGACCAGTAACCTGAGCAAGGGACAAGACCTCACCTCTCATCGACTTGACTGGATAGCGCCATAACGACTGAATGACTCCCATTTCGGATTGCAAAACTTTTGTCACTTCTCACTCTCCTTTTTTGAATAGCGATCGCCCGGGACGGTCACGCAGCCATTCTCAGGAATGGCTGACGCTGACGCAAGACCCCGCCGGTGTGTTCAATAAAAAAGAACCAGGGTACTTGGGAGGATGAGGCCCATCCTCCCAAGACTATCTATCACAGAACCAATGATCCCAGGTCGGATTATGGAATTTCGACAATATCAGATTTCATGGACCCGAGCAGCCCAAGTAACTCCTTCTGTTCCGTTTGCGGAACCTTGAATGTATCGAGTGCCGTGACCAGGTCCTCAACCATCGCCGTAAAGTCGGCATTGGTAATGCGCATTCCCGCATGCGTCGTCTTCATGTCCCTGCCGGTATAGGTGCAGGGCCCACCAGTCGCTCCACAGACTTGATCCACCAGATGTCCCTTCAGTTTCGGAATATCGGTAGTGGCAAAGCGACCATTAATACGGGCATCATTGGCAACATTGCCCACAAATTCATCGATGACCGCCGTGATAGCCGGCTTTCCCCCTAACCGGTCGTACAACGATGTCGTCGCCTTTCCCGCCGGTGGTTCAACCGTTGAACAGGCCGCCCCACTCATGGACAACCCTAGAGCGAGCCCGAGACACACATTCCTCACCCATCCACGCATACGATTTTCTCCTTTCATTGATAACCGGGAGTCGGCGTCCAGGCTATCCTGCAACCCGTCTCACTCCCGGGAATAAAGTCTTTCGTTTTAAATACTGGCTTTCACATCGTCCATGGATGCACCAAAATTCACGTGAAATACCTGCCCCTCTAACACCAGGGCAGGAACAGACTTCACCCCTGCCGTCTCGGCCTCACCCACCCGATCGGGGGTTTGTGCAAAATGGACGATTTCCAGATCGTATTGCTGACGATCAATGGCCTGAGTCACCATGGTTTCCGCAGACACACAGACCGGGCACCCTGCATGATAAAACACGGCTTTCTTCATAAACTGTCTCCTTTTTGAAAGATGGAATTTAGTATTGAGTCGAAACTAAATGGAATTTAGCAGCGATATTCGCATTTGTCAAATCTGTATCGAGACGATACAATTGACCTATGAGTGCGCAAGAAGCCAATGATGTCTTAGAGCGATTGTGCAACCTGCAACGGATGGAGGCACGGGCGTTTGGCCTGCGTTACGGATTACAACCCGTGCAGATGGAAGCGCTCACGTATTTGACGCAATGCAATCGCTATTCAAATACGCCGCAAGCCGTGGCGGAGTATCTGGGACTCACGAAGGGAACCGTCTCACAATCGCTCAAGGTTTTAGAGCAGAAGGGATTCCTGCGGAAGCAGGCGGATAATGAGGACAAACGAATCGTACGCCTTGCGCCGACCACCAAAGGGAGCAATCTCGTAAAAAAAGCCCTTCTCACCAGAAGCCTGGAACCGGCACTGGCGAAGACGGATTCAATAAAAATCGCTGAACTGACTTCTGCTTTGCGCTCAATCCTGCGAGGAATGCAGCAGGTCAATGGACGAAAGGCCTTTGGGGCCTGCCACACCTGTCGCTTCAATGAAAATCATGAGAAAAACGGGTATGTCTGCGGTTTGACACGAGAACCGTTAAGCATACAGG
>CAZBQO010000037.1:0-17204 GCA_964494125.1 uncultured Nitrospira sp.
CAATGTCCGCTCCGAGTGATGCGATGCTATGGTGTTGGTGCCGGTCGTAAACCATTTTTTCGTAAATTTCATCAGAAATGATGAGCAGATCATGTTCGAGCGCTATCCGGGCAATACCCTCCAAGGTGTGCCGGTCATACATGCTCCCGGTCGGGTTACACGGAGAATTCAGAATGATCGCCTTCGTGCGATCAGTGACTGCGGATTCCAGCGCCTTCACGTCAATGGCATAGCCTGAGGATTCGGAGGTGGGGAAAAAAACAGGCTTGGCGTCTGCTACGAGGACTTGTTCGGGATAAGAGACCCAGTAGGGAGCCGGAATGATGACTTCATCGCCGGCCTCAAACAAGGCTAATGCAAGATTAAATAAGGTGTGTTTGGCTCCACACGATACCAGGATTTGCGATTTTGAGTAGGTCAGCCCCTGATCACGCTGAAATTTTTCAATGATGGCCTCTTTTAGATCATCAATACCAGTGACAGCCGTATACTTGGTAAAGCCGGAGCGAATGGCTTGATAGGCGGCCTCTTTGGCCTCTTCAGGAGAATCCAGGGAGGGTTCTCCTGCAGTAAAATCGAAGACCTGCTGCCCTTGCGCGACCAGGGCTTTCACCGTTGCGGAGAGTTGCAACGTGGGCGAGGGGGTAATGCGGGTCGTTCGCGAGGCAAGGTTCATTTGGCATTTCTCCGTAATCGACCCTGGAGCCATTCGGCAACCTCGGGATGAAGGAAATGGTGGAGGGGACCGCCAACCGAGGCGACTTCTTTGACCATGCTGGAGGTGAGATATGAAAATTCCTCACTCGACATCAGAAAGACGGTTTCCAGACTAGAGTCAAGTTTTCGGTTCAGCAGGGCCATTTGAAATTCATGTTCGAAATCTGACACGGCTCTTAGTCCACGAATAATGGCCAAAGCCCCGCGTTTCCTGACGTAGTTCACCAGTAAGCCGTCAAACGGTTCAACCGTGACACCCTTGAGGTCGCTTGTGGCGATTTTGGCCAATTGGACTCGTTCGTCTAAGTCGAACAAAGGGGCTTTTCGAGGGTTGGGAGCCACGGCAACGATCACCTGCTCGACCAGCCTGAGGCTTCGAGCAATGACATCGGTATGGCCCCGGGTAATAGGATCAAATGTCCCTGGATAAATGCCGATAGTCATTGGTCAACATCATTTACGGTCGGGGGAACGGGTCGGTAAAAGGTCAACGCCGTATCCCCATAGCGGGCGGTTCGAATGAGCGACCATTTCCCAAGGGGAATTGGAGGAGTGGTTTTATGGAAATGTTCATAAATGATTCGTCCCGTCGGGGCCATGACGTCCGCTTCCTCCAATTGATGCAAGATCTGTTGAACATTCGGGAGCCGGTAAGGCGGGTCCATGAATATTATGTCAAACGGACGCCATCCTACCAAAATTGAATTTTGTATGGCGAGTGACACATCCTCAATGAGGACCTGGCTTGTTGGGCTAACCTTGAGGTGGGTAAGCATCTGCTGAATACTCGTTCCGGCCAACGGATTTTGCTCAACAAAGAGCGCCTTAGTCGCTCCCCGGCTTAAGGCTTCCAGTCCCACTGCTCCTGTCCCCGCGAATAAGTCAGCCACGGTGGCATCCTGAATCTGGCCACCCAGGATAGAAAACAGCGCTTCTCTGGCCCGCTGGGAGGTCGGGCGGGTGGTTCGCCCAGGAAGCGTAGGGATTGTTCGACCTTTAAATTGCCCTGCAACGATCCGGATAGTAGATGGTTTCATATGGGAGTGGACGATATCATAATTCTGGAAACCTCAACAATCTCAATGACAGAATGGGAAGAATCGTTTTTGACGGGGTGAAAAATAGCTGCGTATAGTTCAGCCCACGCTCGTATGGCATACCCTGGTATGATGAGTATGAATGATCCACAACTCAAAAAAGGCATTCAATCCTGGCCGGAGAAAGAGCGGCCCCGCGAACTCCTTCTGAACAAGGGCGCTCAGGGTTTATCGGATGCTCAACTGGTGGCCATCCTCCTGCGAATCGGTCGACCCGATTCCTCGGCAGTGGATGTGGCATTGGACCTCCTCACCCGTCTCAAGGGACTGCGGGGTTTGGCCAATCGAAGTTTGCAAGAACTGTGTGTTGTTCCCGGAATTGGTCCTGCAAAGGCTGCTCAGATTCTCGCAGCCGTTGAGTTGGGAAAACGGGCCTTAGCGGTCCCGTTAACTGCGGGATTGAGGATTCATCATAGCCATGATATTTATCAGCATTACTATCCTCTGTTGCGAGATCTTCGGCATGAGGTCTTTAAAGCACTCCTGTTAGATGCCAAACACGGGCTTATCCGAGATGTCACCGTCTCCGAGGGAAGTTTGACGGTGAGTATTGTTCATCCGAGGGAAGTGTTCAATCTGGCCGTACGAGAATCTGCGGCGGCAGTCATCTTTGTCCATAATCATCCAAGTGGTGACCCTCATCCCAGTGAGGAAGATCATGCCTTAACCCGTCGACTTATGGCAGCAGGGGAAATCTTGGGCATCCGGGTATTGGATCATATTGTTATTGGGGATGGGCGCTATGTGAGTTTTGCGGACGAAGGCTTTCTTCTTTCTTCAACGCCCACGTTTGACCATTGATTGCCTCAGCTTCTTTCTCCAGATTTTCTTGATCTCCATTTTTCCCACCGCTGCTTCAATCCTTTGCTCTGAGTAGCTTTTCATGAGAAATTCATGGTAAAAATACGTGGTATTGTAGTTTCCGCTTGCAGTGTCTCCATGTTTTTTTAATTCCTGCTTTCATCATAAGGATCAGATATGGCCTCCATTACTCAACAAGAAGTCGAACATGTCGCCCAATTAGCCCGCTTAGACTTATCGGAATCGGAAAAACCCATGTTTGCCGACCAATTGAATCATATTTTATCGTATGTGGATCAATTGCAAGGAGTATCGACGGAGGGAGTCCCTCCCACGGCCTCCGTCGCTCATGAGGAACAGCTGTTCCGTGAGGATTGCCCACGCGAATGCTTGTCTGTGGAGAAGGCGCTGGCCAATGCTCCAGAGTCACATAATGGATTTTTTGTCGTCCCGAATATATTAGGAAAATAGAGCCAACGCGAGATATTGAGAACGCTCGGTTTGAGCATGACAAGGAAAATAGGAATTTAATATGTATCGACAATTGTTACGATGTAAAATTCACCGAGCGACTGTCACCGGTTCCAGTCTGGAATATGAGGGTAGTTTAACGATTGACGAAGACCTGATGGAGAGGGCGGGTATTATGTCCTACGAAGCGGTGATGGTATCCAATTTGAATAACGGAGAGCGGTTTTCGACTTACGCGCTTCCAGGTACACGAGGCAAGGGAGAGATCATTTTAAATGGTCCCACAGCCAGGTTGGGAGTGATTGGGGATAAGGTCATTATTTTTTGTTATGAATTATTTAATGACGAAGAAGCCAAGCGGCACGTCCCTCAAATTATCCAAGTCGATCACCAGAATAAAGCAAAGTAACCAATTCCCGTGTGAACGGGTTGCTCCGGTTGAAGGCCTGTTTCTTTCCATTTCCATTTTACCCACTCATCCCAGAATCGGGTTTGTATGTCTCTATTTAAACTTACGCTAAAAGAGCTTCAGGGTAAATTTACCGCTGGCGAGATTAGTGCCGTGGATATCGCCAGGTCTTATTCGCTACGGCTCAGCCAGGTGGAGCCAAAAATCAAAGCCTATATTACCTTGACACCTAAAGAGACGCTGCTCCAACAAGCCAAAGCGATTGATGATGGGCTGAAAGCATGGCGAAAAACACAACCGCTCATGGGCATGCCATTAGGCATTAAAGATAATATTTGTACCGAAGGGATCCGGACGACTTGTGGATCTCGAATGTTGGAAAACTTTGTTCCTCCTTATGACGCCACAGTGATGGGCAGGCTTCGAACCCACCAACCCTTGATTCTGGGCAAAACCAATCTGGATGAATTTGCCATGGGTTCGTCCACGGAACACTCAATGTTCGGGCCGTCCAGAAATCCGTGGAATCAAAAGTTTATACCGGGAGGATCCAGTGGAGGATCGGCGGCTGCGGTGGCAGCCGATGAATGTGTGGCGGCATTAGGCTCCGATACCGGAGGGTCAATTCGACAACCTGCGGCCTGTTGTGGGGTGGTTGGGTTAAAGCCCACCTATGGGCGTGTGTCTCGCTTTGGATTAGTTGCCTTTGCCTCATCCTTGGATCAAATCGGCCCTATTACCAAAACCGTAACTGATGCGGCTATCCTGCTGAATGCCATTGCCGGATTTGACCCGATGGATTCTACTTCCGCTAATCGTGACCTCCCGGATTTCACCAAAGCCGTGAAAAAGAAGGACATCAAAAAACTCACTATCGGGGTGCCGCGGGAATATTTTTCTGAGGGGCTTGATACGGAAGTCTGCGAAAAGGTTCAAGATGCCATACAGGTGTTGCAGGACCTAGGCGGGACCATTCGAGAAGTGACGTTGCCTTCCACTGAACGGGCCATTGCGACCTATTACCTCATTGCCACGGCAGAGGCCAGCTCTAATTTAGCTCGCTATGATGGGGTCAGGTTTGGGTTTCGTGCCAAGGAGTCCCGGGAATTGGCAGAGATGTATCGGAGCACCAGGTCGCAAGGGTTTGGCCCTGAAGTGAAACGGCGTATCATGTTGGGAACCTATGCCCTGAGTGCGGGGTATTACGAGGCGTATTATGGGAAAGCCCAAGCCGTTCGCACCCTGATTCAACAGGAATTTGATGCTGTATTCCAGGATGTCGATCTGTTGGTGAGTCCGGTCATGCCGACGCCCGCTTTTCAATTAGGAGAGCGATTGGACGATCCCTTGCAGATGTATTTGTCCGACATTTATACGATTCCTGCGAGTTTGTCCGGACTTCCGGCGATTTCGGTTCCTTGTGGTTTGAGTAAAATGGGACTTCCTATCGGATTACAACTGATGGGGCGTCCGTTTGAAGAAGCCATGGTCTTGCGTGCAGCCTATGCCTATGAACAAGCCACGGACTGGCGAATGAAACGACCCGTGATTCGGTCATGAAAGGATAGCGAGGTATGGTGGATTTGGCAGCGATCATCATTGCCGTGGCCTTTGTGGTCTTGGTGGGCTATCTGGTTCCGATGATTCTTCAAGTGAAACGCACGGTTGGGCAATCAGAACGCCTGCTGATTCGCCTGAACCATGAATTGCCGGGATTATTGAAGGACGTCAAGGGGACCAACGAAAACATTTTAGCTTTAACCGATCAAGCCAGGCTCGGCATGGATCGGGCCACCATTTTTTTGAATGCAGTTGGAGATGTGGGGGAAACCGTGAATCATGTCCATCAGACCGTTCGCGGAAAGGGGGGTGCTCTTGCGGTGGGCGTTACCAGTTTACTTGCCGGACTCAAAGCAGCCAGTTCGACTATGAGAAAACGTGTACATAAAGAACAAAAAGGAGGGCCATCCTATGGCAACTAATCATTCAGGTGCATCAGCAGGATCGGTTGCGTTGGCATTTTTAAGTGGAGCGCTTTTGGGAGCCGTGACGGCGATCATGTTAGCCCCTCAGCCGGGAAGAGATTCCCGAGAACGAATCACGGGGTATGCCCGGCGAACTGGTGAAGATTTACGGGACATTAAGGAACGGGCCACTGATGCGGTAGAAGATGTCGTTGGTCGTGGCCGTGAACTGGTGGAAGAAATATCCTGTGCCGTGCGAGAAGCCTTAGATGCGGGTCGGGATGCCATGCGGCGTGAACGTGAAATGAAATCCCTGGATTAAGATTTAAGAACAGACGAAATCGAGAGGAGTGGCTCTGCTGCATTATGGCCTATGAACCAGTAATAGGAGTTGAGGTGCATGCCCAACTCCAAACAAAGACGAAATTGTTTTGTGGCTGTCCGACCTCCTTCGGTCTTCCTCCGAATACGCAGGTGTGTCCAACTTGTCTGGGGTTGCCTGGAAGTTTGCCGGTACTCAATCGACGTGCGGTGGAAATGGCCGTACGCACGGGACTCGCGCTTCACTGCGAGATCATGCTGACGAATCAATTCTCTCGAAAAAATTACTTGTACCCTGATCTGCCGAAGGGCTATCAAATTTCGCAATTTGATTTGCCGATTTGCGGACCAGGATGGCTGGACATTTCCGTCAACGGAGAGTCAAAACGCGTGCGCATTCGGCGGGCTCATTTGGAGGAGGATGCCGGAAAAAATGTTCACGATGTCCCAGTGGAAGGCAGTGGTGTCGATTTAAATCGAGCGGGGACCCCGTTATTAGAAATTGTCACCGAACCCGACTTACATTCGTCCGACGAGGTTGATGCCTATTTGAAAACCCTTCATGATCTTTTGGTCTATCTGGATGTCTGTGATGGGAACATGGAACAGGGGAGTTTTCGTTGCGAACCGAATGTGTCGCTTCGTCCACGGGGGCAGGACGTTCTTGGGACCAAAGTCGAATTGAAAAATATCAATTCCTTCCGGTTTGCCAAAGAGGCATTAGATTTTGAAATATCCAGGCAGACAGAGGCATTAACGGAAGGCGAAACGATCCGTCAGGAGACCCGCCTGTGGGACGTTCAAAAAGGGCATACGGTTGTCATGCGAAGCAAGGAAGAGGCTCATGACTACCGATATTTTCCCGATCCGGACTTACTTTCCGTCCGGGTGGATGCGGAGTGGGTTGAATCGTTACGTCAGACTATTCCGGAACTTCCGGCTGCCCGCATGAAACGATTTGTGAGGGAATATCATCTCCCTGAATACGATGCAAAGATTTTGACCGATTCAAAAAACCTGGCCGACTATTTTGAGGCCTGCGTGCAACACTTTCCCCATCCGAAAACGGTCAGTAACTGGGTGATGGGCGAATTACTTCGGGAGCTCAATACCGCTAACACCAGTCCCGAATCTTCCCCGGTAAGTCCCGAACAATTGGTTGAACTCTTACAATTGGTGGAAGAGGGGACTATTAGCTTGAAAGTTGCCAGAGATCTTTTCCCGGAATTTTATGCCAGTGGGAAAACTCCGGAGCAATTGGTGAATGAGAAAGGGCTGGTCCAGGTATCCGATGAGGGTGTGCTGGAAAAACTGATAGAGGAGGTGCTGGCCCGGCATTCTGCTCAAGTGGAGCAATATCGTGGCGGGAAGGAAACCGTATTAGGTTTTTTGGTGGGCCAGGTGATGAAGGCGTCACAGGGAAAAGCCAATCCTGGCAAGGTCAATGCGCTATTGAAACAGCATCTTGCATCTTGATCTAAGACGCATCTCAGGGTACAAGATTAAGACAGGTGCCATTATTCACGATTTAAAGGAATGACAGTTTCTATGAGTCTTATTCAGAACATTATCTCACGGATGATTCTGGATTCTCGCGGGAATCCAACGATTGAAGTGGATGTGCATCTTGCCAGTGGTATGGCTGGTCGTGCTGCTGTTCCCTCCGGTGCCTCTACGGGAACCCGTGAAGCCTTGGAACTGCGGGATGGGGATAAAAAACAATGGATGGGCAAGGGTGTCGCTAAGGCCTTAGCCGGGATTCAAAAGCATATGCTCCCGGCTCTTTGCGGCATGGAAGCCCAGGACCAGGTGAGCGTTGATTCCCGATTGATAAAACTGGATGGAACTAAGGGCAAGACCAGATTAGGGGCCAATGCCACTCTTGGCGTATCGTTAGCCGTGGCGCGGGCTGCGGCACAGGAGCTGGGAATTCCCCTCTTTCGCTATCTTGGTGGAGTTTCGGCTCGCGAATTGCCGGTGCCGATGATGAATATCATCAATGGTGGTGCGCATGCAGATAATGGGCTTGATCTCCAGGAATTCATGATTATGCCCGTTGGGGCGACGAGTTTCAGCGAAGCCCTCAGGATGGGAACGGAGATTTTCCACCATCTGAAGGCCATCTTGAAATCCAAAAACATGAGCACGGCGGTCGGGGATGAGGGCGGATTTGCCCCTGCCGTTCGATCGAATGAAGAAGCCCTGGATTTCATTGTCCAAGCGATTCACCAAGCGGGCTATCGATCAGGAAAAGATGTGGTGTTGGCTCTTGATGCGGCGGCCAGCGAGTTTTTTGAGAAAAAGATGTATCATGTCCGGAATGGGGTTAAACCCAAAATGTCCTCAGGAGAGCTGGTTGAGTATTATGCCAAGTTAGTGAAGCAGTATCCGATCGTCTCCATTGAAGATGGGCTTGATGAAAGTGATTGGACTGGATGGAAGCAGCTTACGGATCATCTCGGGGATCGAGTCCAGCTTGTCGGTGATGACTTATTTGTGACTAATGTCGAGTTTTTGGGACGAGGGATCCGTGAAGGCATTGCGAATGCTATCTTGATCAAAGTGAACCAAATCGGCACACTCACGGAAACGATTGAAGCGATGCGTATGGCCCAACGGGCCGGCTATGGAGTGGTGGTGTCTCACCGGTCCGGTGAGACGGAAGATACGACCATTGCGGATTTAGCTGTGGCGTTAAACGCTGGGCAGATTAAAACAGGTTCCCTGTCTCGTACGGATCGTTTGGCCAAATATAACCAGTTACTCAGGATTGAGGAGACGTTAGGCTCAGCGGCCTTATATCGCGGGAAAGCCGTTCTTCCAGTACAAACATAATTTTCTCGTATGCGTCCCAATAATAAAAAACGGGCGTCCACTGGGCTTGGGGGTGATCTGTTGGAGCGCCTTCCAATGGTTGGGGCTTTTTTGATGATGAGTGTGCTAGCGGGGACCATGTTTTTTAATTCTGATGGATTGCCTTTATACTTTCATATGCGGGAAACGCGTCAGCATTTGACGGAACAAATCCAGCAGTTACAAGACATCAATGCCTCGCTCGAAGAAGATATCATCCGTATTCAACGGGACCCGCAGCGACTGGAAGAACTGGCCCGAAACCGTTTGGGTATGGTTCGGCAGGGAGAAGTGGTGTATCAATTTGTGGAGCCGGTCCCTTCCTCGTTGACGGCCAGACCTTAGCGGCAAGACTTCTTGCGCCATACCCCTGTAACCCTTCATACTCATTCATTGCGGTTTCTTCGGTTTTCCCATACTTGAAAGCTTTTCTATGAAATCAGGCCAATTAGCCATTCTCGGCCGACCCAATGTCGGCAAGTCGACGTTGCTCAACGCATTGGTACGCGAAAAGATTGCCATCGTCTCTGATAAACCCCAAACAACTCGAAACCTGATTTTAGGGGTCGGGCATTACCCCGAGGGTCAGCTCATTCTCATTGATACGCCTGGCCTCCATACCCCTCACCATCGCCTGAATACACAGATGGTGGAATCGGCGTTAGGCACCCTGACTCAATCCGATGTGGTCTATATGATCGTGGACAGTCAGGTGTTGCCGGGTCCTGGGGACCGACAAGTTCTGGCGCAGATCATGTCGTCTCATCAAGAGCAACCATTTAAGGGGGTATTTTTATTATTAAATAAAGCCGATGCAGTCGCCAAATCCAGGCTGCTCCCCCTTATTGATCAATACCGCACATGGTTTCCGTGGACAGAAATTATCCCCATTTCCGCCAAGACCGGAGTCAATATCCCGCAATTAGTTGAATTAACCTTTGCGTGTCTGCCCTCATGTTCGGAATTAATGTATGACGAAGATTTTTTGACCAATCAGCCTATGCGCCATATGGCTGCGGAGCTCATTCGTGAAAAAGTTCTAGCCCAGACGTATGATGAATTACCATATGCTGTGGGTGTCTTGATTGAGGAATTTCAGGAAGAATCAGGTCTGACGACCATTCGAGCGGTTATTCTTGTCGAAAAAACAAGTCAAAAAGGGATTGTGATCGGAAAAAAAGGCATGCGCCTCAAAGAGATTGGCCAAAGTGCCCGGTTAGATATGGAGCGACTGTTCGGCATGAAGATTTATCTGCGGATGTGGGTGAAAGTGCAGGAAGGCTGGCGTGATAATGTTCAAGTGTTGAATGAACTGGGATATGGATAAAAAATTTGTGGTAATGGCCTCAGTATTCATGTCTGACCTGTAGACCGTACTTGTAGACTGCTCATGCCGCTCTTAAGAACTCGCGCGGTCATTATTCGAAGCCAGCGATGGGGTGATGCTGACAGAATTGTCACTCTGTATTCCGCCGATTTGGGAAAAATTCGAGGCGCCGCTCGGGGCGCTCGCCGGATGAAGACACGTTTCGGCGGAGTTCTTGAGCCTTTTGGGATTGTTGATGTCACGCTATTCCAAAAAACCCCTGACGCTTTGGGGCAGATTAGTCAAATAGATCTGGTCAGAAACTTTAAAGCCCTACGTGAAGATTTAAGCGTGATGGCAGCCGCTGCCAAAATGGTACATATGGTGGAGATGATTACGGCCGATCGTGATCCCAATCCGGAGATGTATTCAGCACTGGTATATGCCCTGGAACACTTGCTTCCTGACAGGGACCTGGCCCTCACCACATTATTATTTCAAATTCATGTGCTGGGCTATACTGGTTTTCGTCCACAAATTGATCGTTGTACTGAATGCGGAAATATTGCCTCCCCCCAACTGCCCCAGTGGTTTTCCCCTCGATTAGGTGGGATGGTATGCCACGGCTGTGGTCAACGGGGTGTAGGTCGGTTGCTGTCTATTTCCAAAGGCAGTTTAGCGTTTATTGAACAAGCTCGACGCCTACCTATGGCCAGTCTGTCCCGATTGAAAGCGATCGGAACAGTCCGGATTGAGGTGGAAGAGGCGATTGAAGCGTATTTCCAGGCAGTCGTCGGAAAAGCTCTTCCAACATTTGAACAATGGGTTTCCTAGAATGCCCCACTCATAAGGACAATCAGGTATGACTTCTCAAGCATCACTTGAACCGACAGATATGGAATGGCTGGAAAACGGGGTTTTGAGCATTACGTGGAGTGATGGGCATAAAGGCGTCTACCCGGTTCGGTATTTGCGACAACATTGTCCCTGTGCGGCCTGCACGGACGAATGGACCGGGGAGTTGCGTCTTAAGCCGGAATCTATCCCACTTCTCATACTCTTACAGGATATAGAGCCGGTTGGACGCTATGCCTTCCGATTTAAATGGAGTGACGGGCATGATACCGGCCTATATTCCTATACGGCGCTACGCCGCATGTGCCAATGCGAGGTTTGCCAGCCCAATAAGCCTAAAAGCAAGCAACTCCTCTAGGTTCTTCTGTTTTTTTGCCTCAGGATCCCACGCAGGAAACACCAGCGATGTGCTGAAATAAGGCCTCAAAAAGACGATTGTTCCAAAAACGTCAACCTGGTGACCTGAAAGAATTGGGTGAAAAAATAGGGAGGGAACGAGTTTAGTCAACCAGGGCTTTCTGGAAAGAAAGAGAGACAGGTCGAACGGTGGTCAGTTGTTCCATCGCCTGATTGGCTTTACTGACGTAGAAGGCATATTGAGGTTCCGGGTAATTTTTCAGGATGTCCTGAAATGTGCGCAGTGCCGTTAGCCAATCTGCCGACAATTGGGCCACTTCTGCCAGATGAATTGAGCAGGAGGCAGCCATGGCTCGTGGATCGACAGCCAGACGGGAACCTCTTGCCGTAGACCATTTTTTTAGAAATGCAGGGACAGGAATTGGAGAATCGTCTAGTGAGATTGGTTTCGGTGCTGAGGCTAACACGTCAAGATTAGCCTGCATGTGCTGGATATCCGAGCCAGCTACACAGTGGTTATAGGCGTCCCAAATCCCAAGGAAGTCCTGATCCTCCATAGCCAGTTCTCCAGTGGATTTTGGCTGAAGACCCTGACAGCCTATAACGGTGATCGAAAGTAGGATTACCAGGATATACTTGATACGTGTTGAAACAAGAAATTTGTTGGTCATATTTTAAATAATTCCTAAGAATTCGAATTTCACAAAAAGGCAATTTGAAAATAACTCTAGGTAAAGAGTTAGATAACGCAAAATTTATGCTAAAAAACAATTATCAGGAATGTGCTTTTTTTCTCGTAAAATGGCAATATTGACAATAGATTGACTGCCATAACGTATATTAATTACCACAGCATGTTGTTTTTTTGTCACAGGATTGAATGATTTGAAAATTAATGTTTTGCATTAGTTAATGATTGGTAAAGCCCTTCGCCTGAATTAATGGAATGGTTTAATTTCGTATTCGGCGAACAGCTGCTTTGTTTCCGGATGAAATGTATAGCCTTTGCCTTGGAGAATATCCTGGTTTTTGAATAGCGGAACGAGTTGCCCTGTAGGATGCAGATACAGCCCTCGAAGAGGAACGGATCGTTTGGCATGGCGGATAAGATGGCAGGGAATAGGCCTGATGGCTTGCAGCCATTCAGCCAGATCTTGAGGATTCCCGATAGAGGCTGAGAGAAGAAGAAGCCGTGCTTGGGATGGACACAAAATAATGGTTTCTTCCCACACCACCCCCCGTTCCGGATCGGCGAGATATTGGGATTCATCCAGAATGACCAGCCCCAGAGTATGCAGCCGTAAATCGATCTCCCCGCTGGCGGCATCATAGAATAAATTTCTCAAAATTTCGGTCGTCATGACTAGCAGTGGGGCTTGGGCGTTGTCCCGCCGGTCTCCGGTTAAAATCCCGACTTGATCCGGTCCAAAAAGTTGGGTGAATTCCATAAATTTTGTATTCGAGAGCGCTTTCAGTGGAGAGGTGTAAATCACCGTTTGATTGAGTGCCATGGCTTGTCTGATCGCTTGTATGGCGACATAGGTTTTTCCGCTTCCCGTTGGAGCGCTAACGATGACATCTGAATGCGCCAGATATTCCACCGCCTCGGTTTGCCAGGGATCTGGAACAAAGGGTTGAGGCTCAGGAACGCCAATTCCTTCCAAGATTTGCTGAAGCGTAATCGATGGTTGAAAAGGGCCGAAGGTGGGCCTCCTCTTATTGGGGCGATTTTTTGCTTGAAAGGGCAAAGCGGGAATTTGAGGGCGTGCTGCGGCGCGGGCTTCTTGTGCGGCCAGGCGTTCTTGGCGGGTGGTCAGTATCTCATGCAGTTCGGTTTCGATGGCCAGAATCTGGTCCGGTGGAAAGGCCAGTATTAATTCAACAAGTCGATGTTTCCCGAGACGAAAATGGCGATGGATGCGGCCTCTTGCCATGTGATGCAGATATTTTACCGGTAAACTTTGGAGTTCACGTTTGAGATCATCATGATGCATTGCATTATGTTCCATCGGTGGCTATGGAAGTTCTTGCAGGACTTCCCGGCGCATCGTCACCATCGCCGAGTGGGCGGTATCGGCCAAGCCGGGATGTGTAACCTTGAGTCCATAGATTTGAGAGAGAAATTCTAAGGTTCTGGCTAAGAGGCGATACACATCCCCTTCGGCCATGGATGTGGAACGAACCAGTGAAGCCCAAGTAAGTTGGGGATTCCCGACCCAACTTTCCACGAGTGCCGCGACATCCGAGCGCAACAAGGGCGGGGGTTCATACGGGCTCAAGGAATCAGCGACGGCCCGCACCTGTGTCAACATGGAGGCCAGTCCAGACGGGAGGCGCATGTAGGATCCTGGACGATCATCATCATGGGAAATACTCGCCATCACGCCCGCTAACAATCCTGGAGCAATACCTGAGAAGGCCTCCATACGAATCAGTTCTGTGATGAGTAAGGAATGGTTTATACGAATGAGTCTAGCCCATTCACCGTCAGCGGTGAGTTGCGAGTTGGCGGTGATATATCCGAATTTATGGAGTACGTCGGCTTTTTGTTGAAACCGGTGCCACAAGCCATCACGGAGTGCTTGTATCGTTTTGGTCAATTGCTGGGATTTTTGGCGAAGTTTCGACGCCAGGGGAAAGTCTTTCTTGCATGCCGGGTGGGAGGGGCAGGTGGGACAGGGAAATTCCTCAGTTAATATTTCTGCAAGGAGCGGATCGTCTGTTTCCTGGGTTTCCGGCAAAATCGGGACGGTGGGCAGACGTGCAGGCAATTGGGAGAGCTCTTTCTTGAGTTGAGCGAGCACCTGTGGCTGACACCAGGGAATGGTGCGAGAGGGCTGAAACTCAAACAGGCGGTCGTAGACCTGAGTGACCGAATGGGCGGGACACTCACCCAAGGTGCCTTTCGCCCGAATCACAGATAACATTGGGGCAAAGGTTCCACGGCTTCGATACTGACGGAGAATAATCGCCGGACCTTTTGGTAGTCCGATGAGGCGCCCTGGTGTCAGAAATGGCAGACAGGCCGTCAAGAAGGGCGTGTCGTTGGTTACGATAGGATGCCGGTGCGCTTTGCGGCGGCGGGCCAGATCAAAGCCTTTCCATTGAGTGATCCAATCGGCGCATTCCCTGGGCCCGTAGGGTGTTAATTGTTCCTTGATCTGATCCAGATGATCTTGATGGATACTGGATCGTTGATTCAGTTGAAATTGCGCAAAGCTTTTTGCGAGGAGTCCCTCAATCTGATCCAGGGAATGGGCCTTCAGCAGATTAAGCACCATGGGATAGGACACCACAAATTGACTGTCAATCGGTTCCGGATAGCCTGTGAGTCCTTTGCCAAGAATGTGTAAGTCAATGTAAGGAGAAGGAGTAATGACCACCACACCCACCAAATCTTTGCCTCGACGGCCACCGCGGCCGGCCAACTGTTGAATTTCACTGTTTGTCAGATCCGTGAAATCCTGCGATTTGCGCACGCTGGATTGGGTAATAACGACGGTTCGTGCCGGGAAGTCGACCCCCGCGGCCAAGGTCGTTGTGGCAAACACTGCATCCAATAAACCCTGACGCATGAGTTCTTCAATCGCAATTTTCCAGGAAGGGAGATGCCCTGCGTGATGAGCTGCGACTCCGAATTCTTGCACAACAGGAATTAAGGGGTGATGCTCAACACTCGGGAAGTCTTTTATGAATTTCTCCAGAAACTCCCGAATAGCCTCCGAGCGTTGAGTCGACATCCTGGCCGAACTGTGGGCGAAGGTATCAATGGCCTCATCACAGGCCCGGCGAGACGTCAAAAAGACAATCGCCGGGGTCAGGCGATGCCGGCGGAGTATTTCTATGAGATCAACAGGATGAATGGCCGGTGGCATGGATAGTGAAATTGTAGCAGGAGTCGGTGGGTGAAAACACTAATATGCTACAGGTCGATTAAAAGAAAAGGAACCATGCTCTTTGGCGTCATTATGGGTTGTGAAAGATGAGCAGCCAGGAAGAAACGTTCGTTAAGGTCTGACGTATTGGACCGATAAGGGTTCGTAAGATTATGGCCATTGAAGTCATTATACGTGGAATTCGAGGCGCCACCGTCGTAGATTTTCATGGTCGGTTGGATATGCATTCCCGATGGCATGTTAAGGCCATTATCAATCAATGTTGCCATACCGAACAAGAGCACCTGATTCTCAACCTCAAAGGCTTAACGTTTGTGGATAGCGCTGGATTAGGGTTTCTGGTGTTGTGCTCCTATCAATTCAAGGAATTACGTCGCAGGATAAGTTGGATTCAACCACAAGGATGTGTCGGGGAATTGCTTCAAAATCTTCAAATCCATGAACTCATCTCGGTGTGCCAGTCCGAACAGGACGCCTTATCTGCAGTCTCTCCCTTCTAAATTCTGCTCAGTCCGCGTATTCATTAAATGATGTTGGTGCGTGAATCCACGGGATCCTAACACCGAAGATTTTGCAAGAGGCACTCCGTTCCCGGATAGTCAAGACATTCTCCTTCCTCTTTACCTTCCAAAGGTTCCCCCCCACAAATGAGTGCCTTGTATAAATTGAAAGTCGTTCTCTGCGTAAGCATGATGGGAATCACCAAAAATATACCGAACGACTATCCGACGTCCTTTGGAAAGAAAGAGCGCGCCTTGCCCTTGCCAGCGTGGCCTATAAAACGGCAAGATGATTTTTTTTCCAGTAAGTCTCAAGGGGCACGGATGAATCAGCGAGCGCTTCTTTTTAACATGCCAAAAGACGCTATTGCGTGGAGTAAATCGATGGCGAAGGGTATAGGGTATAGTGACATTAGGGGTGTTGAAATCACGGAAGAGAATCCTTTGCAACATATCGTGTCGGATTGTTTTTGTTGATGTCATAATCAGTAGAAAGTTTTCACCAGGCACCCTTCAACTCAGTAGGTCCAAACCTCAGTGTTAAGGAATTGAAGACGAGACCTTCCGGGGGACTGAATGTTCACGGTTCCCCCAAACGATGAGTTGCTTGTATTTTCCAATTAAGTCGTGTCCTGGGTGCCAGAAGCCCGGGTTGACTCTTAAGGACAAATTTTGAGGGAGGAGATGTGTGTGATGGATGGGTATCGGGTCAAAAGTCAGAAAAGAAAATATACCGTCCTATCTTTGGTTATAGAGGGTTTGGTGTTGTGGGCCCTGTTGAGCGGAGGGACCGTGAGTGCCTATCAGGAAGAGGAGGTTACCGATGGAGGGTCAATCACTGGTGTTATGAAATTTGCTGGGATTGTTCCAACGCCCAAAACCTATAAAGTCACCATGGGAAGCAATCCCGAATTCTGTCAGACGATTGCGGACAAAAAAGGGTTCATCAATATCCCGAAAGTTCGTGTGTCTTCCAAACTGCACTTGGCGGATGTGGTCGTTTTTCTTCAAGAGGTTGACCATGGGAAACCTCTCCCGAAAGAAGTACCGATCCTGGCGGTGGACCGATGTCAATTCGTGCCACGAGTCATCGCTACTTTGGTCGATCAAAACCTTCGTCTGGCCATGCGCGATCCCATTCTTCATCAGATCCGGGGGTGGGAGATGTTGGATAACGGCCGTCTACCGCTTTTTCATATTCCCGATTTGGGGGAGGGTGGGGAAGCCACTCTTCCACTCAAAGCACGGCGTAGCAGCATAATCAAATGGACCTGTGATCAACACAGCTTTATGGAAGGTTGGCTACTATTGACCGCGAATCCGTATGTGACGGTCTCCGACGACCACGGGGTTTTTCGATTGACGGATGTTCCTCCGGGGACACATACGGTCGGGGCCTGGCACCCGGTGCTGGGTTATCAGGAAGCCAAGATAACGCTCATTTCCGGCCGACAAGAGACCCTTGAGCTGACGTTCGTATCCCCATTGAACCCATAAGGCATGCTGGGTCAATCGGCGGCTGATCAGGCGGTCGATAAATTTTTTAAAGACCATGCCGTGTAAGATGTGATTGTTCAATATTGGTTTTTCTTCTCAGAATCTCGCAATGACGGTTTTCTCTTACCGGCTCTCCTATTCGTCTGGTCTCTAACATGAA
>CAZBQO010000038.1:0-6778 GCA_964494125.1 uncultured Nitrospira sp.
CCAGCACTCCCCCTGTCTCCAACCTTCCACCTTCCGAAAGCGACCTCAACCTCTTAGGAAAGGCCGCCTTGTGCCAAACCAAAACAGAGGCTCAAACGTGGCTCCAACCCGTGGGACAGGAATCTCCTTGGGGAGGAGGCACCGAAGTCTTTCGTGAAACCGCATCACCCAAGAAACACGCTCAATGGTTCATGTTTAATGAAGATCAGACCCTTGTGGGCGTCATCACCGTATTCCCACGCGGCCTGGCTTTAGATGACTATCCCAAACTTCTTCATACCCTCAGTCAATTACCCCCGGCTCGTGAATTCTTTTTTCATTCTTCCCAGCTTCTAAAAGAACAAACCCCCGATTCTGGCACCCTGCATCGGACCGGAGAAGCCACGACCACGCATCAATATTTCATGCGACACACCCAAGGGAAACAAGACCAACTGGTCATGGCCGTTTTCGTTCTTGATCCTTATGAAACGCTTTTAGATGGCAGCCATTCAAAATTTCTTTCCTATATTGAAGGTCCAGACCCCCCGGGAAAAGACCTCCCGGGCACAAAAGGACAATTAGGGTCAGAAAAGGAATTTTTAGGACTTCAGCAATTTGCCAGAGGAGAGATAGCCTTATTTGCGTCGTGTGGCCACAAGCAGCCAGAACTAGCCGTTGACGCCTATCAGAAAGCCATTCAATATGGCTTATCTGATTTGAAACAGTTAGCGGAGGCCCACCATCGTCTTGGATTGGCCTTACGAAGCATGGGCAGACTTCCAGAAGCCTCAACCGCCCTGGAACAGGCCCTGACCATCCAGCCCTACTCAGCAGTCATCCTCAATAGTTATGGCTCAGTCCTAGCGCAACTTGGAAAAGTACCAAAGGCTATCGAAACCTATGAACGGGCTTTGTCCCTTCAGCCAAACTATGCTCAGGCCCGATTCAATTTGGCTGAAGCGTATGAAGCACATAATCCCAAACGCGCCATTCAAGAATATGAAACATTCCTGATATTGGCAGGGGACAATCCTGAGGAAATGACAAAAATTGACCTGGCCAAAAGTAGAATTAAGACCATCCAAGGCGGAGCCAGACAGTGATCAAACTACAATTAATTTCTATGGGTCAGACCCGGCTCAAGCACTGTTCATATCAAACGACCTTTGTAGTGAATAATCCTCGCGTTAAGCCTTCATGAAATTCTATGCCGTCCGCCGCGGCCGCACCACTGGCATCTTTGAGAGCTGGGATGCCTGCCGTGCCCAAGTTCATCATTTTCCCGGAGCCGAATATAAAGCCTTCCCCAACCGAGAAGACGCGGAAGCCTTTCTGTTATCTCGTTCAAGCATTCAACCAATTAAAAAGAAGCGAACAGCCACAGCAACATCCTCTTCGATGATCGAAGTTTGGGTCGATGGATCCTGCTTCCCCCAGGGTGATGGCTCTCTTCGACTGGGATGGGGGGTACTGGTCAAAAAAAATGGTGTAGAAATTCACCGGGACAAGGGGAACGACATTCCGCAGGCAGCCATGAATCACCGAAATGTCGCTGGGGAAATTCTTGCCATCCTCAAAGCCATTCAATGGTGCCAATCCCAAGGGATAACAGAAATGACGATCTACTTTGACTACCAAGGACTGGAAAGTTGGGCAACCGGAGCCTGGCGCACCAAACTACCATATACCCAAGCCTACGCACAGGCGGTCAACGAATCAGGCATTACGATTCACTGGGTCAAAGTAAAAGCTCATTCCGGCAATCCGGAAAATGACCTTGTCGATCAACTTGCGAAAGAAGGGGCCAGGGGGAAGTAAGAAAGAGGAAATTTAAGGGATTTCCAACCGCACAACCAGAAGAAGACGAATCGCATATCGGTTACAGCTTACCTTCTCCTTTTAAATAATTCCGGAAACGGGTCATCAGTTCATCACCCAATACACCAACATCAGGCTTTTTCTTCATGTAATCCCTGATCTCATCCAATCGATGCTCCGCCTGCTCATTCCCCTTTAATCGTTTAACTTTTTGCATAGCATCGCCAAACGCATCAAAGGTCAGTTCCTGATAGCCAAAACTTCGAATCCGCTTGACGGCTTTCATCATCGCCTCATTTCGAAAGGTGGTGAGGTGTTCGGAGTCGATAGTGGTTAGCCCGAGTTTTCTCGCACGGCGTTCTGCAGCTTTTCGGATGCCGCTTCGAACAAAATCCGGTGAGGTATGAAGACGTTTCCAGGCCTCATCGGTCCATGCCACCTGTGTGGGCGGATCCTCCCAAAGACGGATCAAGGTTTCAGCATCAATCTTCTCGATCCCTTGTTCCCTGGCTAGATCCTCGGCATCCCGCTTTAACATATCCGTTACAAATTCCATAGCAATCGGAGGTGAATCCTGAATACGCTTATTCAACAAAGCCAAAGCTTCATCGGTCCATTCCATGGGCACGCTTTTCTCTATCGGAATATCCCCTAAGGCTTCAACCTTTTCAAATAATTCCACATTCACTTCCATATGGCCGCGTTCTTTAGCCACATCTTCAGCGATTTTGCCAATCATGCTTCGCATGAACTCTGGAACGGCCTCTAGTCGCTTCCGCGCCTCGGCGGTCCAGGGGAGTTTGCCTTGAGCCATGTCCTCGGCAGCTTGAGTCATGCCGGTCGCGCCCCCCATCGAACCCATCATTTGTTGCTTAAATTGGTCTAAAGTTTCAGCCGTAATTTCTGTATATCCCAATTCTTTGGCTTTTTTTTCTGCAAGACGTCGAACCATACCTCTCAGGAACAAAGGAGCGCGTTCTAATCGAGACGAAGCCTCTTCCGTCCAGGGGATCTCGTGTTCTGTGTGAGATGGCTCGGTAGTAGACATGGTTTAGACAGGTGGTAACTCAGGGTTTAACAATTCTTTGATCTCTTTACCGGCTTTAAAAAACGGCATGCGCTTTTCAGGGACCGACACCGATTCTCCAGTTTTAGGGTTACGCCCTTCTTTGGTCTGACGGTGTCGAAGCCGAAAACTTCCAAAACCACGGATTTCTGTTTTTTCTCCACGCTTTAAAGAATCACGGATAGAATCAAAAATGGTGTTGACTACTAACTCGGCTTGCCTTCGACTCAATTGGGGAGCCTTTTCCGCCAACTTTTCGATGAGATCCGCTTTTGTCATCCGATCCTCCTTCTCACAGAGCCTCGCTTTTTGAACCTTGAGTTATGCCAATGAGCATCACTTCTCAAAAGACGAAATTGATCCATTTTGCTTGTCCGGATCAAGCCACCCAAAGGTACAGCAACGGAGTGGAAAAATGCGTCGTGGCAAAGGTGCGAACGCTTCCAAGAAATGTGTTTTCAAGTAAATCCCTGAATGAAAACGGCTTGCTCACCTCCATGACCCGTGGCTCCCCCTCAATCCCGCCTAATTCGCCGGCTAACTTAATGGCATCGTGCAAATCACCGATATCATCAACTAATAAAATTGACTTGGCTTGCTGCCCCGTAAAGACGCGCCCATCGGCTAGCTGCTCGACCTCCGCTACATCCAGGGATCGCCCATCGGCCACCGCATCGATAAATTGACGATGGACATCATTCATCACCAACTCTAAGACCTTGCGATCTTCATCATTCATGGGACGAAAAGGAGAGCCGATATCTTTATATTTTCCGCTTTTGACTACAAGGTTTTTGACACCGATTTTTTCAAGTAACTCGTGAAAATTTGCCAATTGCATAATGACCCCAATACTCCCCGTCAAAGTACCAGGATTAGCGAGAATGCGATCTGTGCCCACGGCAATATAATAGCCTCCTGAAGCCGCCACCGTACCCATAGATGCGATCACCGTTTTATTCTTTTCTTTTCTCACCCGCTTAACGGCATTATAAATTTCCTGAGAAGGCGCCACGCCCCCACCTGGGCTATCAATTCTCACCACAATTGCTTTGACCAAAGGATCGTCAGCAAAGTTTTTTAGTTCCTCCACAGTCTGATAAGAATCAAGAATGGGACCCTCAACCCGAACGATGGCCACACTATCCTTACCTGCTAACAATAATTCCGGAATCAGGCTTTTCCCAACACTAAACAGGACAAGGCCTCCGAGAATTATCCACAGCACGCGTTTCCATCGAGGATACTCATTACTCATAATATTCGGGATTGGCCATAAGTCCCGCGCTCATCCAAACCAGCCTGCAAATGAAGCCTATTCGCCTTCATCCCCTTGATCTTTCTTTTGGACAACTCGCCCAAGGCTTTGATCAACACTGCCTTGGGAGCTATTAAATTCTTCCACCTCGGTTTGTTCTAGATCCTTCAAATGCTCCCAAAGACTTAACGCAATTTTTCGATCGTCACAATCAACTTTAACGATTTTCGCTGCCACTTCCTGACCAACAGCAAACTTTTCCTCAAGGCGTTCCTGCACATCCGGCCCGATCTCACTGATGTGAATCAACCCTTCTACGCCGCCTTCCAATTCCACGAATACCCCAAAGTCGGCGATTTTGGAAACTTTGCCGGTAGTGACTTCGCCGACATGATATTGCTGGGGAATTTCAGAGACCCATGGATCCGAGATCAACTGCTTATACCCCAAAGATAAACGTTCCTTTTCCTTATCAATCTTTAAAATAACGGCTTTGACCGATTGCCCCTTCTTAAACAGCTCAGAAGGATGCTTAATATGCTTGGTCCACGACATATCAGAAATATGGATCAACCCATCGACACCTTCATCTAAACCGACAAAGGCGCCAAAATCCGTGACACTTTTTACTTTGCCCTCAATCTCCGTGCCTTCAGGGTACTTGTCTTCAATAATATCCCATGGGTTAGGAGCAGTTTGTTTCATCCCAAGAGAAATCTTCCGGCTATGCTGATCAACATGGAGCACCTGAGCTTCTATGGTGTCGCCCACAGACACAACTTTTGATGGGTGGCGAACCTCATGGGTCCAAGACATTTCCGACACATGGACCAAACCCTCAACGCCTGGCTCCAATTCGACGAACGCACCATAATCGGTCAGGCTCACAACTCTCCCATTCACGCGACTTCTTGCCGGATATTTTTCTTCAACTTTTGTCCAGGGATCTGGAGATTTTTGCTTAACGCCCAAGGATATACGACCCGTTTCCCGGTCGTATTTCAATACTAAGACTTCAACTCGATCCCCAATGGAGAACATATCGGATGGATGCCCCACACGGCCCCATGAAATATCAGTAATGTGTAACAGGCCATCAATACCTCCTAAATCCAGGAAGGCCCCATAATCCGTAATGTTCTTCACAGTGCCTTCGATCAACTGACCTTCAGACAATGTCGACAATGTCGACTGTCTTCGTTTATCCCGAGTTTCTTCGAGAAGCGCCCGTCTGGAGACCACGACATTCCCCCGACGATGGTTAATTTTAATAATTTTAAAGTTATACGTTTTCCCGACCAGACCATCCAGATCTCTGACCGGCGTCAAATCAATTTGCGATCCTGGTAAAAAGGCCTTCACGCCGATATCAACGATCATGCCGCCCTTAATACGAGAAATGACTTTCCCTTGCACTTGTTTTTCATCTTTGTGAGCAACTTCCAAATCCTCCCAAACCTTCATCTTGTCGGCTTTTTCTTTGGAGAGGAGCAAATTGCCATCCGCATCCTCACATTGCTCGATATACACTTGAACCGGGTCATTCACCGCCAGCTGTTCCAACTCTTCAGGAGAAAATTGGTCGGCAGGGATCATGCCTTCAGACTTATAGCCAATATCCACCACCACACGATCTCGCTGGATATCAATGACTCTGCCCTCGGTAATCGTTCCTTCTTCAATATTTTTAAACGTTTCGTCGTATAATGCGGCAAGAGTTTCGCGATCAATTTTTTCAGGTTGTTGAGTAAGAGTATTCATCCGACTTTTGATACCTCCAGGAGAGTTTGGCGGGTTAAATGGTGATTGCCATGATTATTCACACAACTTGCTTCTTGAATCTGTTTCATACCCCTGCTTGGGAGAGGGAACCTCACCCAATTGAGCGATATGATCCATAACCGTTATCGATACGTCCTCATAAAATGACTTGACACTCTTCCCCTCATCTTTACAAAATTTCAACGGTTTTCCAAAGGTGACCCTTAATGGAAACAGCCGAGGCCATCGAGCCTGAATGGGAAGAACTGTAAAGGTACCAGAAATATACACAGGAATCACCTGGCATTGTGATTCAGCTACCAAATAACCCAGGCCAGGCTTCCCGATCTGCAGGGACCCGTCCTCCGTCCTTGTTCCCTCAGGGAAAATAACTACGGGTTCACCTGCTTGCAAGTGAGAGAGTGCCTGCCCAAAGGCTTTCCTGTCCAGTCTGTGCGTTTTTAAAGGGATCCAGCCGAGCTTTTGCAAGGCCCAATTCAGATACCGATTGGGAAATAAGCTCGCTCTCCCTAAAAAAAAAACCCGCCGCGGAATCGCGCACCCTAACAGGGGAATATCAAAGTAACTGGCATGATTTGCCGCAACGATGATCCCTCCTGTCTTGGGAAAGTGTTGGGAGCCCTCCGTCCGAAATCGAAACAGGAGACGCGCCAACCCATTAAACAGGATCCATAACAGCCCGTAGACCACTCCACTCACAAACGATCCGCTATGAATTGCAGCATATGGCTGACAACTTCTTCAACAGATTGTCGAGAGGTATCAATCATGATCGCCTCAGGTGCCGGGCGTAAAGGGTCGACCATTCTTGTCCGGTCACGATCATCTCGGACGGCCATGTCGTTACGCACGGTCTTCAGATCAATAACTTT
>CAZBQO010000038.1:6878-17161 GCA_964494125.1 uncultured Nitrospira sp.
TTCGGGTCAAGCTGTTCTTGTTGAACCTTCCAGGCAATCGCGCGATACAACGCCCCCGTATCCAGGTAAATATATCCGAGACGGGCAGCCAAACCCTTGGCCACAGTGCTCTTCCCGACTCCAGCTGGACCGTCAATAGTGATCAGTAACCGACGACGTTGAACGGCCCTGTTCTCCTCTTACGAACTAATTTCTGGAGCATTATAATGGTCGCTCAGAATTTGTCAATAATTCCAACAGCTTATCTTTGAAACCGGGGAAGGATGTCTCAACGCATGCCACATCCTCAATGGTAATCGGAGACTCCGCCACTAATGCGCAAATGGCCAGCGACATCACAACCCGATGATCGCCATAACTCTGACAAACCGCGCCCTTAATCAGGGAACCGCCATTGATGACTAAACCATCCGGCTGTTCCTCTACTTCAACGTGGAGACGGGATAATTCTGTCGCCATAGCTCGAATGCGATCGGTCTCTTTCACGCGAAGCTCCTGTGCTCCGGTAATGCGTGTCTGTCCATGGGCCAAAGCGGCAGCCACACACAATATAGGCAATTCATCAATTGTTTTGGGAATGAGTTCGGGCCCAATGGTTATTCCCCTCAGCGGAGCAGACCGCACACGGATATCCCCAACCGGTTCCCCCGATATTTCTCGTTGGTTGACGATGGTGATATCAGCTCCCATCTCGATGAGAATATCCAGAATGCCCGTTCGTTCCGGATTCAATCCTATATCAGTGAGCAGGATATCCGAATCGGGAACAATCGATGCCGCAACCATAAAAAACGCCGCAGCCGAGATATCTCCAGGAACCTCAATCGGCTTTCCATCAAAGGAGGGTCGGCCTTGAAGTTGCACGGTGCACCCATCAACCTGGAGGGGAACTCCCAAATAGGATAAGAGACGCTCCGTATGATCCCGGGATCGTCTAGGCTCCTTCACAATGGTCGTTCCTTCGGCAAAGAGCCCGGCCAAGAGGACGCACGATTTAATTTGGGCACTTGCGACAGGAGATTCGTAGAGAATCCCCTTGAGCCCGGTTCCTTGAATAGCCAAAGGAGCCAACTCACCGCCACGTCTTCCCGAGATGACGGCCCCCATTTGACGGAGAGGAGTGACCACCCGGCCCATCGGACGACTTCTCAGAGAGGAATCCCCAGTCAGAACGGAAAAGAAATTTTGCCCGGCTAAGACGCCAGCCAAAAGGCGCAAACCCGTCCCTGAATTTCCACAATCCAACACATTCAAAGGTTCCTGAAGGCCCCAGAGTCCTTTGCCGGTCACCTCAAGTCCCTCAGGCGTTTCCTGTACATCAGCGCCTAAGGCACGAATCGCATCAAGGGTATTCAGACAATCCTCGCCTTTAGAGTAGCCCGCAATGCGTGTTTGGCCCTGCGCCAAGGCCCCAAAGATGAGGGCGCGATGCGTAATGGATTTGTCCCCCGGTACCGACAGACTGCCACGAAGGGGTTTTTTGGTCGGAAGAATGGTGAACTGACTCATATCAATCGTTCTCGTGAGGCTTTGGCCCGAGCAATCGCCTCGTACAATCCAGGTGCATCCCGTTTGCTCAACAACTCCCGAAAATCTTGTAGCTGTTGAATATACCGATCAACCATCTCAACCAAATTCGCATGATTGGCGACACAAATATCCCGCCACATTTCAGGCGAACTGGCCGCAATTCTCGTGGTATCGCGTAACCCTCCCCCAGAAAAATTCAGCAAGTCCGCCGGCTGAGATGTTCGTCCTTGCAATGCCTCCAAGGTGTGCATGAGAGAAAAAGCCGCGATGTGAGGCAGATGACTCACCGCACCGAAGACCCAATCGTGGTCCATGGGATCCATCGACGCCATCACAGATCCGACAGTTTCCCAAAGGTGACGAACCCTTTCCAAGGCCTGGGCATTCGTATGGGGAGTCGGAGTCAGAATACATCGAGCGCCTTGAAATAAATGCGAATCGGCGTGCGCCACCCCCGATTTTTCTTTCCCGGCAATCGGATGGGCCCCGACAAAAAATCTCGAGGGAGGCAACCGGGCTTCAATTTTTGAGACCAGTTGGCCCTTCACGCTCCCCACATCACTCACGATGGCGGAGGGGGCCAGATCCTTTCCCCACAGGTCAATTTGGGAGAGGTAGGTCTCTACAGGAGTGGCCAGGACAATTAAATCCGATTGGCTCACCGCCCGATGTGGCTCCAGCGCAAATTGATCAATGGCACCCATTCGAACGGCTAGTTCGAGATTTTCTTGTCGACGACCGATCCCCACGACCGTTTTGGCCAGGCCCTGTTCCTTCAGTGCAAGGCCGAGAGAGCCTCCAAGCAGGCCTATCCCGATAATGGACACGTGCCGGAACAGCGGTTCTGAATGGAAAGTCGACATGATGGAAGGCAAAAGTGTCGGAAACACAAGAGAACGATCAAAGTTCCCGGCCGACAGCCTGCGCCACCTTTTGTAAATCATTCATGAGTTCGGTAAACCGGCTGGGCTTCAGCGATTCCTCTCCGTCGCACAAGGCACATTCCGGATTAGAATGGACTTCAATCAACAAACCGTCAGCTCCAGCCGCAATTGCGGCTTTGGCCATAGGGGCCACAAGCTTCCAATTCCCGGTTGCGTGACTTGGATCAACAATAACGGGCAAATGCGTCATTTCTTTTAGCGTGGGAACCGCACTTAAATCGAGCGTATTGCGATACTGAGGCTCAAAGGTGCGAATTCCCCTTTCACACAGCATGACATTCCGATTGCCACGGGACATAATATATTCTGCGGATAAGAGTAACTCTTTAATCGTGGCCGACAGCCCACGCTTCAACAGGACGGGTTTGTCATAGGCCCCGACCTCTTTTAACAGTTCAAAATTTTGCATATTCCGGGCGCCAACTTGGATCACATCCGCTTTTTCCAAAAAATGTCCGAGATCACGAGCATCCAAAATTTCACTCACCACCGGAAGACCGGTTTGTCTCCTGGCCTCAGCCAAAAACTCCAATCCTTCCTGTCCCAACCCCTGAAAGGAATAGGGCGATGTACGAGGCTTATATGCGCCGCCACGCAAAATGGTGGCACCGGCCCTAGCCACTTCTTGGGCGATGCCCACCGTAATTTCTAATTTCTCCACCGCGCAAGGACCGGCCATAATCACGATCCGACTTCCCCCAACTTTCACGCCGGCCACGTCGATGACGGAATCGTGTTTTTGAAATTCACGGCTTACTAACTTCCAAGGAGCTAGAATCGGAGTCACACTTTCCACACCGGGAAACACGCTCAAGGGTTGCCCTTGTAGTACCCGGTCATCGCCAAGCACCGCCACAATGGTCCGTTCTTTCCCCTTCGTGATTTGCGTAACCATCCCTAACGAACGAAGACGATCAATTAAGTGATCAACATTCTGCTCTGTGGCTTCGGGTTTTAAGACGATGACCATTAAATGAATCAGAATCCTTGCGCTATGACAGCATGGGAAGCACTCGGGCCAACGATTCAAGAAAGCGCCGATTTTCAGTCGGTTGCCCAATGGTCACTCGGAGCATGGGCCCACGAATATGCCGAACGATGACGCCTTCACGAAGCAACGCGTCATACGCACGCCTTCCATCAATCCCTACATTGAAATACAAAAAGTTGGCTTGACTGGGAACGGGCTCTAAACCCATGGTGATGAGCCTTTCTTGCAGAAACATCATTTCGGCTTCATTCATAGCCCGGCTTTTGGCCACATGATCGTCATCGGAAAGGGCTGCACGTGCGGCTTCTTGAGCCAAGCTATTCACGTTGAAAGGGGGACGAACACGATTCACATATCCGGCGATTTCTTTGGTCGTATACCCATAACCCACGCGCAACCCTGCCAACCCATAAATTTTTGAAAACGTCCGTAGTACCACAACCGGCCGCCCGTCACGAACATACTGCAAACTGTCCGGAAAATCGGGATGTCGTACGTATTCATAGTACGCCTCATCAAATACGACAACCACATGATCGGGAAGTTGGGAGAGGAACCCATCGATTTCCCGTGCCGTCAGCATGGTGCCCGTGGGATTATTCGGATTGCAGAGAAAAAAGAGCCGCGTGCGGTCGGTGACCGCGTCAACCATGGCCGCTATATCATGGACCCAATTTTTCAAGGGCACTTCTACCGGCACACCATGCCCTCCCAACACAGAGAGCTTGTACATCACAAACGTCAGATCGGCCATGACCGCTTCATCACCCGGAGAGAGAAACGCGCGAACCAAGAGACTAATGATTTCATCTGATCCATTGCCCACCAGAACCTGATCATCGGAAACCTTCCATCGCTCAGCTAACGCTTGCCGAAGGTAGTGAGCCCCGCCATCCGGATACCGGTGAAGCGACGCAGCTGCCCCCGCTAAAACCTGTAACGCGTTGGGCGAAGGACCCCAAGGATTTTCATTAGAGGCCAGTTTAATTGCCTGAGTAATTCCCAGTTCCCGCTCCAGTTCGTCCAAGGGTTTCCCTGGAGAATATGGGGTTAACGAGGCGATTGTGGGATGGACACGCAGTGGCATGGGTTTACATTCTTTCTTTTGTTCACATGCGGGGAAAATCGAAAAAAATTCATATCTACCGAGAACGATCCATTGCCCCAGCCCCTTATGGATCTCCATCCTTCAAGGGCATTCAGGGTGGGCCAGACTCTACTGATGAGAAGAATACGATCCCAGAACCTTCATCATCAAGCAACGAGACCTGACTTCCTCAAGGGCTTTCTTCAGGCGGTCATCGTCCTGATGTCCCTCCAAATCCATATAAAAAAGATATTCCCAGACTTTTCGTCGGGTAGGCCGTGATTCAATTTTGGTCATACTAATGCCGTGCGAGGAAAACGGGCGGATCAGGTCATACAAGGCTCCCACCCGGTCTTTTGCTGAGACAATGATCGACGTTTTATCACGACCGGTTGGTTCAGCTCCCTTTTGGGATAAAATGAGGAACCTGGTGAAATTATTAATGTTATCTTCAATTCGTGATCGCAGAATATTCAACCCATACAACTGAGCAGCTAATTCGGAGGCAATGGCCCCGGCGGTTGGATCATTCACGCACCGCTCAGCAGCCCGAGCCGTACTGGGCTCTTCCGCAAAATTCACAGAAGGCAAATTGGTTTCCAGCCAGTTTCGGCATTGGGCAAGGGCATGCGGATGAGAATAGACCGTCTTGATTTCTTCTAATTTTTCCGCCTTCGAAAGAAAGTGATGGGACACTTCCAGCATCACTTCACCATAAATCAACAAGGGTGAGTCCACGAACAGATCTAACGTATGGTTGACCACCCCTTCCGTCGAATTTTCTATGGGAACCACGCCAAACCGCATACGTCCCCGTTCCACTTCATCAAACACATCCTTAATGCTATTGACCGACACATAGTCGGCCGATCCACCGAACTTCCGCATGGCAGCCAGATGCGTAAACGTGGCAGGCGGTCCTAAATACGCGACCGTTTGTGTTCCCTCGAGAGAAAGGGACGCCGACATAATTTCCCGGTAAACATGACGCAGAGCTTCACTAGGAAACGGCCCGGGATTCTTGCGCATCAACCGTTCCACGATCGCGACTTCCCGACCAGGCGTATGAAGATGGGCAGACGAATCCTGTTGTTTTTTCAAATGTCCGATTTTAATGACGTATTGGGATCGCTCATTCAATATGTTGAGAATGTCGTCATCAAGCCGGTCGATCTCTTGACGGCATTGTTGCATATCCTCTGGAAGCTCCATGAGACTCATCCTTTATCCTGAAAAATCTGCAATTTAGGCAGGAGCATACAAGGAATACCCTGCTGTGGCAAGCAAGCGTTTCCCCCTGTCAGCTTGCGACTTTCCTTCATAAACAGAGGCACATTTCCCGACCACCAACGCTGGGTCTTTTCCGGTCAGCGCGGCACCAAAAATACATATCGTTGAAGTGGGTCATTCAAACAACGATCGGTCGCTTTGATTGTCCAATCGGGGAAAGTGGCCGTAATCCAGTCCAAGGTCATTGAGGAATCCCCGTATGTGACGTCACCATCGATCGGGGCCCAGTTGTGGGGATTGAAGGCGAAGCCCTCCTGTCGATGTTGAACGGCAAGGGCCACCTTCTGCTCGGGTGATGTATGAGGGTCATGCTCCCAGTTTTCGGCAGGGCGAATGGTTATGGCCAATAGGCCATCATCCGCAATATATTTCCGCAAAGTGGTCAACGAGGTTATCATTGCCCGGCGGGACAAATGAGTATACACAGAGAAGGCATAAATGAGATCAAACTTTGCCTCCCCAACCGGTAAGGACGTAGGCAAATACTCGGATACGGCGAAATTCGTGCACAGTCCCGACTCTCGGCATAGTTCAATAGACTGTTCCCTGGGATCGACCCCGAAGATTTTCCCCTCGACGGTGAAATAATAGAGCAATCGTGCGATACGGCCATAGCCGCATCCAAAATCCAAGACAGTGGCATTATTTAGAGACCGCCCGGTCACGCGCGCGTAGTTGTAACTCAGCGCACGCACGAACGCCGTAGTTTCCTTGAGAAGTGCCAAGCCATGGTTTCCCGTCCAGCTTCGCTGAACCTCGTCACTCGCCATGGCAGGAAGAAGTCCTGAAAGTTTGGGATACTCTGGGTCTGGCATGGATAGCAACACCAAGCCGAATTCATCCAGACTGAGTTGTCGAAGGCCGGTTATGGCATCCTGGCGAGTCACAACCCCCGGGTCATTTTCCAATGCACACATGGCTTCCTTGATATACCCAAGCATATAGTCATTGATGGAATCCACACTCACGGACACGGAAAACGCGGAGGGAAGTTCCTTCAACAGTTTTAATCCATAGGGTCTTATTATTTTTTTAATGAAATTTTTCATCGCCTGCTGAACACCCCATTCAATTTCCTCTTTCATTCTGTCAGAAAGCTTGCAAGACGTCCGCGTTCAGATGAGCATAGTGATTAACAAATTTAGGGGAGAAAGTCATAGGCTGGCTTAACAGGTCGAGGTCTCGGAAAATTGGTAAAGAGCCTTTCTTAGACTGCCCGTGAACTCCCGCGATGCCCATGCGCCAATCAAAACGAAAAGTTTGAAATCTAATGACTAAAGTTGTATCCAATCATAGGTAGACCCCAAGAAAGCCACAATAACGCTTTGCGCAAAAAGACGCACAAACCCTTTCCCTTTCTCCTAAGATTAGGCGAAACAATACTTTTGCGACGGGCAAATTGATTACCATATTAGCTGGCCTATTCCCGCCATGGGTAGGTTGCATCCAAATCCCTTTGAACATCTTGTAGCTTTCTCTCTGCCCACACAACGGCCTCGGAAATAGCGTCATCAGGTGCGTCTAGTGAATATGCCTTCTCCAAAATGACGTTGCTAAAAGTCGAAGCGGCAGCTGTCATCCATGAGCCACCTTGGCCATCGACCCGAAGAAGAACTGTCACCCAGCGATTCTACTTGCAGAGTTCAACCTCTGTCAGATGCCCCGATTTTGAAGAATCATCTACTATGACGAATCGAGCGATTGCACCGACAGCCACTACTTTTTGTGCAAGATCGTGATAGGGGTGGTCTGGAACATCCTTAATCAGCAAAGGATCGTACCCGAGACGCGTTAATGCATCCCCGATGGTGACAAGACGAGACATTCCGTCTTGGTCATAATTGCCCAAGAGTAGCACTGTTTTCTGCTTAAAGATTTCAATGTACTGACGAATAGAGACGTGTCGTTCCTGTGCTCTTTTGCTTTCGACAAGAGCTGCGAGAACTTCATCCTTCGCTCGCGAGATAGCTCTTTCTCGGCTCCAAAATTGAGCAGAACGGTTACCGTACACTTCGGCATAATGAAGGTGATGTTTCCAGTCCCTCGCTTCAAAATTGATATTGTCAATGAAGAGCTCTGCCCCGTCATTCAGCAGCCGAAATGGAAAAGCACCGCTTAGCGTCGCATCTGAAATGCCGCTATTTGAGCCAATAATGCTCAATAAATGGCCCGTTTCACGAAGCCAAGCTGGTGCGGACACTAGCAAGTCTTCAATTCTTGCACTGCCTCTCTGTGTCTCGATGACCGTGGTTTCAGATGGGAAGTACTCGATGGCTGTTCCAAATTGCGTGGACACATATCCAATAATGCGAGCTGGCAAGAGGGAGAGATGAAACAACTCCTTCCCGATCTCGGACGAAAGATAACTATCGGCTGTATTCAAAAGGCAAGAGTGAAAAACTTCTATGTATTCCCGTAAGCTATCTTCAGTGACATTCATTACTTGTACCCGAGAAATTCGAAATAATTAGACTGATCCGCATAGCAACAAATCCTTTGATGAGTTCACAGGACGTCTAACGGACTGCGGACGCCTGCCGGTCTCCCAGGACATCATGCCCAACCGAACACCCTTAGAATGGTCATAAGGATTTTTGGTTAACTGACGAAGTTAGTCAAGTTACTGATAGAAAGCGGGTAATCTGGAAAGCTTGAAGGTTGGCAGAGTGTGGAAAACGTTCAGCCCGGAGATCGTAAGGAGTATGGGGTAAGGATTTATTTTTTAATGATAACTTTCAGCATCGGTGGGGAATTTTCCGCATTCAACTTCTTCTTTATACCGCCGAAGCGCCTGCAAGGCATCCGCCTTCAGATGTGCATAGGGTTTGACAAATTTCGGGACAAAGTCATCGAAGAGGCCTAACAGGTCGTAAAGCACCAACACTTGCCCGTCACACCCCTGCCCGGCGCCAATACCAATGGTCGGTATTGAAAGGGCTTCTGTGATGCGTTGTGCCAGCTCGGTCGGCATGCATTCCAGGACCACGGCAAATGCCCCGGCGGCTTCCAGTGCCTTGGCATCACACACAATAGTTTCAGCTTCATCCTGCGCCTTCCCCTTAACCGAATATCCGCCTGATTGATTCACTGACTGTGGTGTCATGCCCACGTGACCCATGACGGGAATGCCAAAACGAGTCATGGCCTCCACCCGATCAATCACTGCTATTCCCCCTTCAAGTTTCACGGCGGCGGCCCCTGCTTGCAGAAAGCGCCCCGCATTCCGCACCGCATCTTCCACGCTGGCCTGGTAGGACATAAACGGCATATCTCCAATCACCATGGCCCGCTTGGCGGCCTGGGCCACCAACCGCGTGTGATAGAGCATGTCTTCCATGGTCACCGATAAGGTATTAGATTTGCCTTGCACGACCATCCCAAGAGAATCGCCCACAAGAATGACGTCCAGCCCGGCCTGCTCCACAATCCGCGTGAACAGCGCATCATAGGCGGTCACGACCGTTAACTTTTTTCCCTGTTTCTTCTGTCGTGTAAATTCAGGAATCGTCATGTGCGCCAACTTTTGCATGACCTGAGGGTTATGTGCCGAAATTCCGTTTGGCTGATTCCACCGTATTCTGAAGCAGCATGGCGATTGTCATCGGGCCTACACCACCTGGAACGGGTGTGAGCCATCCCGCTCGTTCTTTGACCCGGTCATAATCCACATCCCCGACTAATTTTCCATCGGCTAATCGATTGATCCCCACATCAATCACGATCGCCCCCTGTTTCACCATCTCTGGGGTGACGAAGAGAGGTTTCCCGATTGCCGCAATCACGATGTCGGCTTCACGAACCACCGCTGGAAGATCTTTGGTGCGTGAATGACAGATGGTGACGGTGGCATGTCGATGCAAAAGCAACATGGCCACGGGTTTTCCTACAATATTACTCCGACCAATCACTACGGCTCGTTTCCCGGCAATGTCTTGTCCGGTCGACTCGATCATCTGAATAACCCCTTTGGGTGTACAAGGGATAAACACCGGGTCGCCTGTAACTAAACGCCCGACATTGACCGGGTGAAACCCGTCGACATCTTTTTCGGGGGAGACGGCTTGCAAAATCGCCTGACTGTCCATGCCGGGCGGCAGGGGAAGCTGGACCAGGATGCCGTGAATTCGAGTATCGGTATTCAGCTGGTGGATCAATTGCAATAAGGTCTCTTGAGTCGTGGACGCCGGGAGACGATGTTCCTGAGGATAGAGCCCGGCTTTTTCACAGGCTATTTTCTTGTTCCGCACATAGACAGCCGAGGCCGGATCGTCTCCCACCAACACGGCTGCTAATCCGGGCTTGACCCCTGTGTCTTTTTCCAGAAGGCGGACCTCTTCTGCAATGCCCTCTCGGATCGCCTGGGCTAATGCTTTGCCATCAATTATCTGTGCGGGCACGTCGACTCCTTCTCCTGGAGTGTTGAAAAATGCCGCCAGCGGCG
>CAZBQO010000039.1:0-606 GCA_964494125.1 uncultured Nitrospira sp.
GACATAGGCGACATAGCCGAGGCAGGTGTAGCTGAGCGTGAGCCACCAGACGGTAGGTGTGGTGAGGATGGCCTTCCAGGGAACGGTGGTCGTCTTTGACTTGTGAATGGGTGCTGGTTCGCTTTTTCTTCCTGTCCGTAGTGGGGTGGTGGAGTTGGGGTTCTCCTTCTTTCCACCGGTCCCGTTACCTCTCGCCTGTGAAGCTGGAGGCCGTCCTTCACGTGTTTCGAGTTCGGTGAATACATCATGAACCGTTCCCCAGGCCTTACCGGATCGTCCTTCCAAGGGAGCAGGAGGGTCGGGAAGTGTTTCCGAACCTTCAATCAATTCGGCCTCGGCGGTGTTGACATGTGCATGTTGCCGGGGATGATCGGTTGCGTACCAGTACCACAAGAGGGCGATGCCAATACCCAATCCGCCTGCGACATAAAACGCCGTTTGCCAGCCATAATTGACCATGATCCAGGCGGTGATCGGTGGCGTGAGGGCTGAGCCCAGGCCGATCCCTCCGATGGTGATGCCAATGCCTAAGCCCCGTTCATTCGGGGGATGCCAGTTTGCGACGGCTCGATTGAAATTGGGCAGCGCGGCGGCTTCGCCGATGCC
>CAZBQO010000039.1:616-9283 GCA_964494125.1 uncultured Nitrospira sp.
GAGTGAACCCATAATCCCGATCAGGTTGGCCAGAGGGAGCGTGGGAGCGACGGCCGTCAGCGCTGTAAAGATCGACCACCAGATGAGGGCGAAGGTCAATACGCGACGTGGTCCCCAACGATCGCCCAACCAGCCACCGGGAATTTGAAAGAGGGCGTAGCCAAAGACAAAGGCCGAAAAGATCTGACCCATTTGAAGATCGGTGAGACCGAGTGCCGGCATCATTTGGCGGGCGGTGACGGAAATATTCACCCGGTCGACATAGGTGATGATGCTGATGAGGAGGAGCAGAAGAAGAATTCGCCAGCGAATTCGAGACGGTGAGGAGGGCGATGAAAGCTGGTGCATGGGGAATGAATAGACTACTTACTTGACGGGAGAATCAACCGGAAGGCTATCCTCCGCTGCCCTTCCTTTCCAATGAAGGGGATTTGGAGCGGCTTCCTGAAGCGGTTTCTTGTGCAATGAAGGTTTTGGCAAGGCGATATTCATCTTCCTGTGTGGACACCAGGCAATCCAGTTTGGCTTTGAAGATGCGATCGAGCACTCGGCGATAGGCTGGACCTTTGGGAAGGCCCATGTCCTCCAGGTCGTGGCCGGTTAAGGTGATGGCGACATGTTGGAACGTGGTGAGATAATCCCGGATCCGTTCCATGGCCGCATGAATCGTCGGCTTGCTTTGCGCCTTGGCCATGAGAAACAACACGAGTTCCTTCGGCCATGGCGTGAGGAGATCGTAAACTTCTGAAGGAGCCAGATGTTTTCTGTTGAGGGTTCTTAGCAACGTGGACTGGGCCTGTAAGAACTCTCCGACGGTTGCTGTGGTTCGTTGGGGGAATCCCAATCGTTTCCAGGTTTTGACCAATTCAGTTTTGCCCAATGATTCGAACCAGGCCAGGGCATAGAGCAGCCATCGCTCGGTTCCTGATCTGGCGTTTTCCACTTCATGCCAGGCCAGAATTTTTTCTCCGGATGCGAAGAGCGTCGGAGCCGGTTCCTTCCATTGCAGCTTGGGGTGAATGAAGGGGAAGAGTTTAAATTGACTCAATCGTTGAATGCCTTTGGCCGGCTCGGGTTCCTCTAGAATATGGATCAGTTCATTCCCCAATCGTACGCCGGAGAGCCGGTGAAACAGTTCCATGGTTTCGGCTTGTTGAATGAAATGTTGCGTTTCCTTACTGATCTGGAACCCAAACCGTTGTTCGAAGCGAATGGCTCGAAAGACCCGGGTGGGATCTTCTACGAAGCTGAGGCTGTGAAGGACCCGCACGATTCTGTCCTTGATGTCCCGCCGGCCCCCGAAAAAGTCCAGGAGTTCACCGGGCGTCCTGTTTAAGCGAATGGCCAGGGCATTGATGGTGAAATCCCGCCGGTAGAGGTCTTTTTTTATTGAACTGCGTTCCACAGTCGGTAGCGCGGTGGGATATTCATAATATTCCGTTCGAGCCGTGGCAATGTCCAGGTGATGCATCTGTGGAATGTTGAGAGTCTTGGGGATTGCAATCGAGACGGTTCCAAATCGCTCATGAATGGTCCATTCGGCCTTCAATTCCTGCGCTAACGCTTTGCCAAAACGAATGCCGTCCCCTTCGACCACCACATCCAAATCGAAATTGGGAATGTTCATGAGAAAATCCCGGACGAATCCCCCGACGAGGAACGCGGCCACCTCCTGGGTGTCGGCGAGTGTTCTAATGCTCTGGAGGAGGGTGAGGAGCGGTGGAGGTAAACGACTAGCCAATTGTTTGTGCAGATTTGAAGTACGCAAGGTTGGCGCGGAGACTGCTGTAGCTAAAGAGGACGCTCCAGCCGAGGGCTCGACGTCTCCTCCCTGGGACGGGAGTGCCTGGTGCATCGCCCGAAGCAAATCGGTCCGGCTGAAAATGCCCACGACTTGGTCGTGATCCAGCACTGGGACGATCCGCTGATTCCGTTCGACCATATGCTGTTGGACCTCGTCAAATGGTGTGCCGGGTGTGGCCAGAAAGATATCCCTGAGCATGATGTGCTCGATGGGGTGAGTGGCCAGTTTGTGATAGAGGGCTTTTTGTACTGCTTCCCGTGTGGCTAATCCCATGAAGCCGCCCTTGGCACTCACAACGGGGAGGGCGTTGACTTCGTATTGTGTCATGAGGCGTTCGGTCTGTTTGATCGTGGTGTTGGGTTCCACTGTCCTGACGGGTGTGGTCATGAGACGTTTGATGGGGAGCCAGGTTTTGGCTTGTTCCTGCAAAAGGGCGTGGATTTTCTGTTCGACCTCGACGATGGTGAGTCCCTTTATACTGGCGGCGGCAGCCATGGTGTGCCCTCCTCCGCCAAAGGCCTTGGTGATCTGATTCATGTCCATGTCGGGATGGCGGCTGCGTCCGATGATTTGTACCTTGCCATCCATGGCCACAGCGGCGATGATAGCATCGGCTCCATGTAATTGCGCCAGTTGTTGAACAACCGTGGCCATGTCCTGCACATAATCCGGCCAGGTGAGGGTGGTGAGCAGAATCCTTCGATGCCCGAGGTTGAGTGTTTGCGCCGATTGCAACAGTGCATGGAATAATTCCAGTTGCGGCGGCGTCCAGTGCCGGGCGATGTACTTCGTGACCTGGTTTAAATCGGCTCCTGTTTGCACAAGGACACCGCCGATCTGAAAATCACGGGGCGTGGTATTCCGGTAGCCGAATTGACCGGTCTCCTCATAGAGGGCTATGGCAAAGAATGTGGCTTCTTCGGGTGTCCATGTGAGTGCTCTGGCTTGAAGTTCTTCGCAGAGGAGTGTGATGGTGGCCCCGACCGAATCCACTTTGCAATAGTCTGCCATCGGGAGCAGAGGATTGGTGGTCTCCAAGGGATGATGATCGTAAATATGAACTGAAATAGGTTGATTTTTAAGAACTTTTTCGAGCAAACCTAAGCGATCACGGTGTTGGGCATCGACTAAAATCAGTCTGGTGATATCCGGAAAATTTAGACTCGATAGTGCCGTGAAGGAAAGGGGATGTTCCGCGAGAAAGGCCCGCTCACGGGATTGGACTCCCGCCGGGAGGACGAGGTGTGCCTCCGGGTAGAGCTTTTGAGCCGCCACCATTGAGGCAAGGCCATCGAAATCCGCCTCAAGATGCGTGGTAATAATTTCCATGGAGACCCGATTCTAACAGGGATGGTGAATGACCGGAAGTTTCTTGAAAAGGCAAAGAATTTCCTTCTTGAAAATCTTCTGTTGCTTGAGAGGGTCTCTCCATGTTAGATGGGGGCAACTCAGGAGACGATCCATCGCAGATGGATCATTTGTCGATCACATAATCAGGAGGGTGACACATGGCTGCCATGGCTAAGCCCAAGTCAAAGGCCAAGCCCAAACAGAAGCCTACGGGAAAGCGAACAACTCATGCGAAAGCTCAACCGAAGACAAAAGCCAAACCAAAGAAGTCTGTGAAGCCTCAACGATCACCGTCTACCAAAGCGAAGTCCAAGAATACGAAGGTCGGCTCCAAGGCTCGGACCAAGGGACCCGTTAAGGCTCAAGCCAAAGGAAATAGAAAGGCTCGAGGGAAGGGGACATCCAAAACCGTGGCTCAAGCGCAACCACGATCCAAAGCGACGCCGAAAAAGGCGGTGAAAGGGAAAGAGAAGAAGTTGACTACATCTGACAAAGTTTCGAAAACGACAACTGCGGCGAAAACCGGGGCGAACCGTACCAAATCCGCTCCCACCGCAAAATCGGTGAAGAAGGCGGCGCCATCTGTGGCCAAAAAGAGCCCGGGAAGGCCTAAAAAAGAATCGGCCGCGGTAAAAGACCTTGATGCCAAAAAGAAAAAGAACGCCTTCCCTGTGGATGCCGATGCAGAGGAGATTCTTAGCCAGGAACACGATACGGATATTGAGGATACGTCTCTGCCGGATGACATTGATGCCGAATTGGATATTGAAGTGGAACCCGATGCCGATATCACTCTGGATTCATTGACCACTGAACTCGATGATGTCACTGATCCCCTGGATGTGGATGATCTTGCGGATGATTTTGATGATGATGAGTTTTCCGAAGACTCCACCGACGATGCCGATGAGGATTTGGATTTGACGGAGGACTTATCAGAAGAATTGGGCACGGATAAGTTTTTTCGGGATACCGAATCCAATCATGAGGATGATGAAGAGGAAATTCCTCGCTCCTGGTGATTCTGGCCTGTCATGTGCCCCAAAAGGCTGTGCCAGAGTCATTCTCTTCGCCAACTGGATTATTGTTCGTATTCCCGGTTTTATAGACAAGCCGGGATTGCCCCCTTCGCCTGAGGCGAAGGGGGGTAGTCTTGCCAACTGAAGGAGGTTTCATGTCGGAAGAACGAGGGTTGCCTCGCATTGGGGATCATGCACCGGACTTTTCCGCGGTGACGACGCAACAGACCGATTTTAATTTTAGCGTATGGCAGGAACAGCATTGGGTGGTATTGTTTTCCCACCCGGCGGATTTTACTCCGGTGTGTACGACGGAATTGATGGCCTTTGCCCAAGTCAGTGAGCAATTTCGTCAGCGGGGGGTGAAGCTCATTGGGTTGAGTGTGGATAGTATTCATGCCCATTTAGCCTGGCTTCGCAGTATTCACGATAAAATGGGTGCCACGATTCCATTTCCTATGATTGCCGATGTTGATATGCGTGTCGCCAAACTGTACGGCATGATTCATGCCAATGCGAGTTCCACCGCGACGGTGCGTGCGGTGTTCATTATTGACCCGAAGCGGGTGATTCGGGCGTTGCTGTATTACCCCCTCAATGCCGGACGCAATGTGGATGAAATCCTTCGGTTGGTCACTGCCCTGCAAACGACTGACCGCTATGCTTGTGCGACTCCCGCTAATTGGCGGGAAGGGGAAAAAGTGGTGGTGCCACCGCCCAAGACCGTTCAGGAAGTCGATCAAGCGTTGGCTAAAACCGAATATGAACATCGGGACTTTTATTTATCGCTCAAGAACGTGTCTCCGGTTGTGACCCCAAAGCCCGCAGAAGTGAGGGTGCCTCAACCTGCGGAAGCCGAAGCTCCCGAGCCTCCTAAGCCCGCGCCGGCTCAACCTGCTGAGAACACCTCCTCCACCTAGGGGCTGTCCGGGATGAGACAGACGGATACGATTGCGCAGGATTTGGCCGGATTCTCTGATCCATTTGTTCAATAACTCCGCTCGACCCAAACGATCGAATGATTTGACTCAGTCCGACACAACTTCGTGACGATTAACTATCTTCATCAGTCTCTTTGCGTATGTGCCAGGGTGGAGGCAGTCGGTTTACCTGTTTGCCATATTATGCTCATGTGATGTGGGCATAGATGATACTCCTGGGAGCAAAATATTCCCTGCAGCTCGGTTTGATGCTTGCCCTGCTGGGGCTGTCTTCAATCAATGCCGAGGCTTGCCGTCTCCTGCCGACTCCTCCCGGAAGCGAAAACGTTTTCTGGGTGCATGTTGAAGGACCCTGTTTGCCTGGAGAAGAGACGGCTTTTGCCGTAAAGGGGGCTGATCTGCTGGAAGCGCTGGTGCAGGGCAAGCGGATTGATCTTGACCACGTGTTGGTGGTTGATCAGGTGATGCTTGATCTTCTGCCCCAACAGGCCCTTTCGGAATATCCCGCCATTCCCCCGTCAGTGGGAAAACCTCTGAACGAGAAGGGTATCACCGCGGTTCGCGTCATTCCAGAGGCAATTTCTATCCGACATTCTCGATTTGAAAAAGTGCTTGCCACCAATCTGGTTGAGGGGGCTCTCCTGATATTGGGAACGGTCGATTTTACGGGAACCGTCTTTCAGCAATCTATTGATCTTTCTAAGACCGTGTTTGTGGGCCCGGTACGATTTTCAAACGCGCGGATTGATTTTGAGGGATTTTTTATTGGATCGCAATTTGCCCAGGGCGTGGATTTCTCTCAGGTCATTTTTGGAACGCATTCCCGGTTTCACCAGGCTCAATTTCGTGATCGGGTGACCTTTGCCGACGCTCATTTCACGGGAGTTGCTGAGTTTTTGGAAGTCGAGTTCCAGCAGGCGGCAGATTTCTCCCGAACGGCTTTTGCCAGTGGGACAGGCTTTTCAGGGTCGGTGTTTAAAGGCCCTGCCGATTTTTCAGCCATCTCGGCCGTTCATGAAATCTATTTTCGGTTTACCGAATTTCGAGAGTCGATGACGTTTGCCAAAGCACAATTTCATACGGTGGTCGATTTTTCGAATGCCAGGTTTGATGGAGCCAAAGATTTTTCCGGAGCCGAGTTCCGCACCATGCCGGAATTAACCGGGAGTAACCTCCCGCTTGATGTGGTTTCGGTTCAGAATGGTCGGAGGCTCTATAGCCAGGTCGGGATCTTTTTGGGGCTGGTTATTCTGGTACTCTGTTACCTCTGGCTTTCCAAAGGGAAGAAGGCGGCTTAAAGAGGTCTCAACCACTATATTTGGTTAGGATATTGCGGCTTTACACAAAAGATGGTATACCAATTCAAATATCTGCACTGTGGAACCCAGTCGAAAGGCACTTGATTGGAATCCGTCCCCTCCCTGATTGTTTCCGACCTTGAAGATGACGATGCGTATCAGGTCAAACTTGAGGCCTTTACCGGCCCCATGGATTTGCTTCTCCACTTGATTCGGAAACACCAAATCAACATTTATGATATTCCGGTAGCGCTGATTGCTCAGCAATATTTGGAATATTTGTCCATGATGAAGACGTTGAACCTGTCTCTGGCCGGGGAATTTCTGGTCATGGCAGCCACGCTGCTTTATATTAAATCCCGGATGCTCCTTCCCAAAGAGGAAAAGCCGGAGACAGAAGATGAGGAAGGTCTGGATCCTCGTGCGGAATTGGTCCGGCAATTGGTCGAATATGAGCGTTTCAAGGAGGCAGCCGGAAGCCTGGTTAATCGTGAACGTCTTTGGCGGGAGTCCTTTACCCGTGATCCTCTCCCCCTGCCCAAAGACTCAGCGGTCGAGGAGGATATGGCTACGGAGGATCTCCAATTATTTGACCTTCTGAGTGCATTCCAGGACGTTCTTGATCGAGCTCCAACTAATGAAATCGTGGAATTGTCCAGGGAAACCTGGACGGTTCAGGACCGTATTCAGGTCATTTTGGAGCGGTTGGAAGTGGAGTCGACCGTTCCTTTTGAGGGGTTATTTGAACATCATTGGTCCAAGCCATTGGTCATTACCACATTTCTGGCCCTGTTGGAACTGGTCAGGATGAACCTGGTTCGATTGTTTCAAGGAGAATGGTTGGGTCCCATCCAGGTGACCAGGCGTTTTGTTCCAGCCGGGAGGGCTGATTCTACGGGAAGTTTTCCTGTGGATTCATTGTGACAGGTATGAGCCGGGTATTGATCGGAGGACGCATGGGTGGATGTAGGAATGGCCTGAGACAATTAGGCATGGGGCAACGTGGAATGATCGGGTTCAGTCCGCAGAGGAGGACTTAATAATCATGGACGCACTCACCAATGGACACCAAGCTTCGGACATGCTCGATGCCGAGGTGACGGAAGACCCTACTCCAAGTGAGGTCTCAGATGAAGGCCGGGACGCAGAAGAAGGGATGGATTCCGAGATCGTAGACCAGGAGCCGGCGTTGGACGTTGATGAACTCAAAGCTGCGTTTGAGGCCCTGCTCTTTGTTTCGCATGATCCTCTGAGTCTTGAGAAGCTGGCTCTGGTTCTCGAAGGGGTGCCTAAATCCTCCGTTAAAAGCGCAATGCAGGATCTTCAAGCGGAGTATGAGGCGTCAGGCCGTGGCTTGCAAATTTTGGAAGTGGCCGGCGGATATGTCATGGTCACGCGACCCGAGCAGAGTCTGTACATCAAGCGATTGACCAGCAAGGCCAAACCGGCAGCCAAGGTTTCCCGGTCGGCACTGGAAGCCCTGGCAATTGTGAGTTATAAACAGCCCATCACCAGAGCAGATATTGAAAAAATTCGAGGCGTAGAAACCTCCGGGGTGTTGCGTACCCTCCTGGATCAGAAGTTAATTCGAATCGTCGGGCGGCAGGATATTCCAGGCCGACCGATTTTGTACGGAACCGGCAAGCAGTTCCTTCAACGTTTTGGTCTGCGGGACTTACGAGATTTGCCTCCGCTGAAAGAACTCAAAGAGTTGGGTAGCCCGGAACAATTCCCTATGGAGCTTCCCTTTGCCTCTGAAGAACAGGAGGGAGAGGCCAGGGTTACCGATCTTTCTGCTTAAATCGACCATGGGGCCACGCGTTCTGCTGTGGTCTGCTTGTTTTCCTTCCTGTATTCTCTCTGACAAGGGTTGTGCGCCATCCTCATGGGGAGCAGAATGATTTCCTATGCCGTTGTTGCTACCTGAAAAGAAATCTTCTTTGGGGCCCGATTTAGCCAAAAAATTGGGCCAGGATAAGGTTCGGTGGGATTGGGCCACGCTGAAAGCCTATTCCGTCGATGCCAGTATCTACAAAATTCCGCCCCAGGTTGTTGTCCTTCCTGAAACAGAAGAAGACATTGATGCCGTAATGGAGTATGCCGTCAAGGTTGGAGTGCCTCTGACTCCACGGGCCGCCGGAACGAATCTGACCGGATCAGCCATCGGAGCCGGCATTATCGTGGATATCTCCCGAATGAATCGATTGCTGGAAGTGAATCGGGACGAGCAGTGGGCGCGGGTGCAACCAGGCCTG
>CAZBQO010000039.1:9293-16890 GCA_964494125.1 uncultured Nitrospira sp.
CCTGGTGTTATCCGAATTCAATAAGCGGTTGGCCCCTATGGGGTTGATGTATGGCCCGGATCCTTCAAGCGGGGACATGTGCAAATTCGGAGGCATGTTCGGCAACAATTCGGCTGGTCCGCATACGCTTCGCTATGGATCGGTCAAGGACAACGTTCATACTCTTCGGATTCGGCTGCTTACTGAAGGTTGGCTTGATGCACAGTCCGTTTCTATTGGAGGCCCGGCTCATACCTCGTTGTTGAAAGGGTTTCCATCGCTAAAGGCTGTATGGACCATGATTCAAGAGGACCAAGCGTTGATCCGCGCCAGGCGTCCGAAGGTGAGTAAAAACAGTTCAGGCTATAACGTCTTTGATTTGGTCGATGGATTGGAACGGGGCGTATTTGACGTTCAAAAATTATTTATCGGGAGCGAGGGAACGCTTGGCATTATGAGTGAAGCAACTGTCAAGTTGGTTGAACGACCTGATGCCACCGTGACGGGGCTCATCCATTTTCGAGATCTGGAGGGTATGGGCGAATCGGTTCCCCACTTGTTGGAGTTGAACCCCAATGCTTTGGAGGTGATGGATGGAAATTCGTTGAATTTGATCGGGCGAAATCGCTATGGCATTCCATCAGATGCAGCGGCGACCCTGCTCATTGAATTTGATGAAGGCGAAGGCGCAGATCGTCGTCATCGTTTGATGGAGATGTGCGGAAGGTTTCCACTCACCGGGGAGGTAAGGCTGGCGTCGGATCCAGTCCAGCAGGGGGAATTGTGGAAAGCCCGCAAGGCCTTGTTTCCGATGCTCTATCGATTTGATCCTCAAAAAAAGCCCATCAATTTTGTCGATGATGTGGTTGTGCCCGCCGCACGCACCGGAGAGTTGATCCGGTATTTGGAAGAGTACTTTGGAGGACGATCGGTGCCGGTCGCCATATTTGGACATGTGGGAAATGGCAATGCTCATATTGTGCCGCTGCTTGATTTGCACAACCAACATGATGTTGATGCCATGGTCGAGGCCCACCGGGAGATTCACCAGACGGTCTTAGACCGGTTTGACGGGTCAATTTGTGGAGAGCATGGAGACGGGCGTATTCGCGCCGAGACCGTTCGCTTGATGTATGGGGAAGAGGTATATCAACTTTTTGTTCGAGTGAAGCAGGCGTTCGATCCTCAGGGGATGATGAATCCTGGTGTGAAAATCAGTGATACCTCGTTTACGGAACATATTGATGTGGAGCGCATGGGCAAACCCTGTGCAACGTGCGCAAAATGTAATTCCGTATGTCCGGTGTATGATGTGTTTCAGTCTGAAGATATGAGTGCGCGCGGCTGGTTCGAAATTGTGACGGCTTCGGATTACTCGTATCTTCAATCCGAACGGGTGGTCGACGCCTGTTTGAATTGCAAGTCCTGCCGGACCATTTGTCCGGCCGGGGTCGATGTGTCCGAACTGATTCTTCAACGACGGGCGGAGCATCCCAACGAACTGGCCGGCTGGGTTTTTGCCCTCCATGCCCGTCAATGGATTTTTCATCCCCTGCTGAAGCTCATGGCATGGACCCAATTTTTTTGGGATCGTCCGGTTCTTCGAGGCATGTTGGAAAAACTGACTCGCCCGCTCTTGCGAAAGTTGGCTCCCACGGCAAAGATTCCCCGAGATATGGTTCTGCCGACCTTTGCTAAACGGCATTTGCGTGATCGGTATCCTGAACTGTGTCATTCTGAACATCTCCGGCAGGCCTCAATCGCGTATTTTCATGGGTGTGCGGCCAACTATTTTGAGGATGGAGTGGGGGATGCCGTGATCGGGCTTTTAGCTGATTATGGTGTGAAGGTCGCTCTTCCTCCTCAACGATGCTCGGGGACGCCGATTGAAACCTACGGGTTACGGGATTTGGCAAAAGAAGGCGCGCGAGAAAATCTGGCTCACCTGGCATCGTATGCCACCGTGATTACCAGTTGTGCATCGTGCACGTTAAGTCTGAAAGATTATGCCACGCTGTTTCACGGAGAGCCGGAGGAAGCCGCAGCCATTGATTTATCCAAACGCGTGAAGCATATCTCTGAATATCTTGTTGAACAGGGGATGTCGTCAGCCAATATGCACTCAACCCGGGGATCGGCCGATGGGAAGTTGGAGAAAGTGACGTACCATTCTTCGTGCCATCTTCGTGCCGCGGGTGTGTCCCAGGCTCCCAGAGACTTGTTAGCCTCTGTGGCTGACCTTCAATTTGTCGAAATGCAGGATGCCGATCGATGCGCAGGCGGAGCGGGTACGTATATCGTCAAAAATTATGAAACCTCTCAGAAGATTTTCCAGCGTAAGAAGCGGGCTATTCAAGAGAGCGGGGCACAGGTGGTGGCAACGAGTTGCCCTGCATGTATGATTCAGTTAAAAAATGGACTTCGGGGGATAGCAGAGGTCAAGCATATTGCGCAGGTCATGCGGGAGCATCCACGGAGGAAATAAAGGTATAAGATCGGGTGCTCCGGCGGGATTTCATTGTGATAGTTGGAATCGGGATGGATTTTCATTTTTGTATGAGGAACATCGAATGGTAAAGGTATTGATATTTGGCCTTGCACTTCGTGAAGCGGTTGAAGACCCTGAAGTTGAAATTACGTTAGAAAACGCCAGCACCATTCGACAATTGCTGGAGGATTTCCCCCATCACTTTGAAGGGTTGATGCCTTTCCTCCAGGCCAATGAACTCATGTTGACGATTAATCAGAAAATCTCCACCTTGGATGCCCCGGTGAAAAATGGGGACACCCTGAAAATTACTCACCAGGGTGGTGACCACCATGCAGACGGAGCGATGTGGCAGAATCCTTAATAGGGTACGATACGCGATGCATCCTTATGTTTTGCCGGAGGAAAGTTTATGGACGAGGGGAAAGTGCGGTTAGGGTGTCTTTTGTGAAGGAAGGGGTGCCTCCTCGTCACATTTTTTGCAATTGAGGATGGTCTTGAGGTGGGCTCGACGTCCTTCTGGTGTCAGAACCCATGGGCGAAAACTGAGGGGAGGCTGATGTCGAACATGCTGCCCATGGCCGCAGGCCAGATCTGCCACCCAATCATCCATGTCATCTTGATGAAATCCGATAATGGGTTGGTTCATTTTCTCTCAGATCTTTATGATGTGGGACTACGATGAATTGGTAAATTATTTGCCAAAGACATCCTTGAGCAAATCTGTAACGCGCGCTGCAGGGTTAGTCCTGATTTTTTGCTCTTCCTGGGATAGTGTGTGAAATAGCCCGTCCAAACTTTTTCCGACTACATAGTCGTCCAGATCAAATGCCGGGACTTTGACAAACGGTAGCGTCGTATATTGTCCAACTAATTCCTTGTATTGGGTGGTGACCCCGACTTGGCTCATCGTCTTCTTCACTTCAGGTTTAAACGCCGTGGCAAGTTGATCGCGGGTTTTACCTTGGAAATAATCGGTCGCGGCGGTATCTCCTCCAGCCAGAATTTTCTTGGCATCGTCAAAACTCATGTTGGTGACAGCATCTTTGAATATGGGTTTGGCCAAGGGAGCGGCCTGCTCGGCGGCCCGGTTCATACTAACGACCAACTCATCAACTTGGGGCCCGAATCCGGCCAGTCGAAGAGCTTTGTCCATGGATTGAAGTTTTTCGGGTAGCAAGATTTTAATGGCTTCATTTTTCAAAAAGCCATCTGCGTTACCAGTGAGTTTCACCGTATTTTCCGTTCCGACGATCAGAGCCTCTTTAAGGCCAGAGATTATTTTGTCATCTCCGAGAGTTTTTGCGCCAGGCAGAGACAATTTATCGATCTCTTTCATAAAGTCACCAAATTGTGCGAAAGCGACTTGCGGAAGGAGGAAGAGGAGAAAACTCATGATGACGGGAGACATGATCATTATTCACTCATCTTCTGACAAAGGAGCAAGAGGGCTAGGAGGGTAAATGGAGTAAAACGGAAATAAGGGGATAAAGAATATCAGAAACGTTGCATCTCATTTTCTCTTCCTATGAGATGGGACCCACAAGGAAGAGGGGGACGCTTGCGCCCTGGGATTATCCTGGGGAGGATAGACTAAAAAACATAACCAGTCTTCGAATCTCAGGAGGCAAAATCCAGCTCTTCCTCATGGGTGGTTCAGAAGCACCCTGGAGTGTGAGATGCCTCAAAGTTAAGCTATAGGGGTACAACTCATCCCCGATCCCTTGCCTTTATTTGATGATGCTAAAGGCCTAGAGAGAAGCGGACGAGTTTTCTTTTTCATCGCCTCCCGTTGAGGGTTGAGGCGATTTTCCAGAATAACGGGATCAATGACTTCACCGCATTGCAGACACCGTTTGGTCAGAATTTCCATTCCACCGGCATCATAATTCACATTCATGCACCAATGGGAGACCATGAACCCTCCACATCGTGTACAGGTGTCCGAATGCCTTGGATCCACCGTTTTAGTGCTTGGAGCGGAGTGAGCTTTTTCTCGTTTCATGGGACTTTTCCCGAGTGTTGGGGTCTTTTTCTGTATTCCGAAATGTCCCATATGTATCTCCTTTTTACCGTTTATTCTAACATAGGTATTAAAACGTCTTGTTGATAGATATAGCTCTTTGATCTTAAGTCAAGATTAACCCAATATTAAAATATCCTCATAATTGTATAATGAGAAACATTCATAACTTCAATCAATGTGAATAAACCCTTAATAATTATATAGATTGAACATGCATGTCGTACTTATATGTAAAAATTTATATTTAAGTAAAAATAACGTAATGTAAAAAATATAAATGATGCTGATCCCTGCGGGAGGGTTGCTTATTAAAAAGCCAGATGGTTTGGGGAGGCAAAAAAACCGAAAATCAGGACAATGCCCTGAGGCGAAAAACCATCTTACCGCCAACGAAAGTGAACAGGGGTGGTCTTTTTCCCGGATAGTGTAATGCTTTTTTCGATAGTGGTCCCACCTGAATCGGTTGCTTTGACCACATATTTGCCTGGAGAAAGGTTGAGGAATAACCAGGGACCTTGTACCTCTTCACCTGGAATAGATACAAGTGTCGTCTGATCTGGGTTGATCACCTCAACCGCCACACCAGCTAAAAAAGCGCGTTCGCCCTTCACAAAGATCAACTTAAGGGTATAGGGAGGGTATGATAGGCTCCGTTCCTCTTTACCTAATCCGGCGCTGAAATATTGAACAGCATTCTGCTCATGGAGAGGGAACTTGAGTTTATCAGGGATGCTTCCTTCTTTTAGTGGAATTTCTAAAAATTTGGGGAGAGGTTCCGAGCCTTCACCTGTCGCGGACCAGGATGAGGTTGAAGAGGCTGCAAAGCTGAGGATCATCAAAAGACACGCACCCAATCCCAACGTCACAGACAACTTTTTGTTTTCTGCTTTTGAGCCTGTTCCCCAATCTGTTGTCGATCTGCTGGTAATTCCTGGTCCCACGGGCCGTACCTCATCCTTTCCAAATAAAGGTGAATTCTTCAAATAAATACTCGAATGACTAGAGTTATAATAACAATTTCAGGGTGCGTAAAAATAGCGCTAGCTAATATGAAATTGATCAAACTCCGGCCCAAGGAACACAGGTAAGCAGAAAGAAGGGAGCAGACCTCATGCAAGCAATATCCTTTTGCAAGGGGTTACCGATGTTATTTGAAGAAAACGGGAGAGAAAAATGTGCTCTCAACTTATGACGATGCGGGTGGAAGGTCTTCGGGGGATGGTTCCATTTCCCCAGGCGGCCTTGGCATGTGCCCGACGGATTTGAGGTCAATGAGGTCTTTTTTGGCGCTGATCCCAAGGGATTTGAATTTTCTGGCGGTGGGCCAGATCCGATTCTCCAATGAGGTGACCGTCGCATTATAGGATTCGACGGTCCGACCTAAAGCTTGTCCAATTCTCCCAAAATGTTCTGCCAGAGTGCCCAGGCGATCGGCGAGTTCTTGTCCAAGGATACTGATGCGTTGTGCCCCTTCCGCCACTTGTTCCTGGCGCCAGCCGTAGGCAATGGCCCGCAATAGGGCAATGAAGGTGGTGGGTGTGGCGATGACGACTTTTTTCGTTAAGGCCGACTCGACGAGGGAAGGGTCGCGTTCGGCCGCGGCAGCTAAAAACGAATCATTGGGTATAAATAAGACCACAAATTCCGGAGCGGCTGGAAATTGATCCCAATATTCTTTTGAGGCTAATTGGCTGATATGGCGTTTTACCTGGCCGAGATGTCGATTGAGTGCGGCCTCCCGGTCTTCGTCCGTGTGCGTTTCCAGGCTATCTAAAAACGCACTGAGCGGCACTTTGGAGTCGACCACCACATCTCTTCCTGCCGGGAGTTTGACGATCATATCGGGACGCAAGCGCCCGGTTTCGGTGGAAACACTTTCCTGTTCAAAAAAATCGCAGTTTTCTGACATACCGGCCAATTCAGCGGTCCTTCGAAGCGCAATTTCTCCCCAGCGTCCTCGAACCTGGGGTGATCGTAAGGCATTCACCAATTTGGATGTTTCGGCTTGGAGGGTGGTTTGGGCGAAAGCCAATTGGCGTAACTGTTCGCCCACGACACTGAGTTCGCGAAGCCGCTTATCTTCTAAGGCTTGCGATTCTTTTTGGTAGGTACGTAGGGATTCGGTCAGCGGCTGCAACAAGGATTCGATGGAGGTGTGCCTTTGGTCGAAGGAAGCCGTCGCTTCATCCTTCAGAGCTTTGAACTTTTCCTCGGCCAGGGTCAGAAACCCCTTATTGTTCCCGGCCAGGGCTTCCGAGGCTAAAGAGCGAAAGGTATCCGACAAGGTCAATTTCGCATCCTCCAGCAGGGCCCGCTGTTCGGCTAAGTGTCGTTGCGTATTTTCGAGGTTTGTTTCGGCTGACACTTTGGCCACTTCCATCAGACGAAATTCTTGATGGACTCGTTCACGTTCCTGCTGCAGGGTGGCGAGTTGGGTCCGAAGTTCTCCTGCTTGGGCTTGGGTAGATGCCAATCGGGTGGCGGACTCTTGTAAGGCTTGGATCTTCCTTCCTCGATAGACAATGGAACATAGGGCCCATGCGATTGTTCCTCCGACCAGCAAGCCAGACAGGAGAATCCACAATAATTGAGGGTCGTAGGAGGCGATCATGCTGGAGAAGAGAGAATTCAGACGGACTCCGAACGTGTCTTACAGCACATAGACTTGGAAGAGATCCTCACGTTTTTCAACCCCTGGCCCATATGTGAACGGGGCCGATGGAAAGGTTTGCCGCCGGGAATAATCGATCAGGAAAGAATTTTGACCCATTTCGATAGACGTATTTCTGATTCTTGGGTACAGTAAGATTATGTTCACGTCATGCGATTCAGAGTCACGCAGGAACAGGGGTTAGGATAGCAAATATGGAAAAAAAATATCGTGTCTCTATTTGGTATTTTATTATTGCGTTCTGGGGACTCATTATTCTCCAGGAAATGTATTTTGCGGCGCAGCATATGGATGAGGTGCCTTATAGTCAATTTAAAACCTGGGTTCAAGAAGATAAGGTGGCCGAGATCTCCATAACCGACAAAGTCATCCACGGAAAATTAAAATCTGAGAAAGGCGGGGAAACCCCCCAATGGTTTCAGACCGTGCGCGT
>CAZBQO010000040.1:0-16786 GCA_964494125.1 uncultured Nitrospira sp.
CGTTACTGGCCATGGTTTTGTTGAATGCGTCATTTATGGTTCCTCAGGTCAAAGGGCTTGTTTGGGGAGGGCTTATTTGTACGGTGATCACGTTGGTGCTGATGGGGATGATCCGGTATGTGATGTTTCTGGGCACCCTGCAGGCCCAAGGGATTCCCATTGCGATTGGAAATCTGACCCTGTTTCATCTTCTGACCGTTCTGGTTCTGACAGGTCTTGTTGGCGCGATCCTCGTTCGTTGGTGCGTATGGCCCATTGCTGTTTTTCAAACAGGGCCGAACCGTGCTGGAGACTAGACAAATCTTGGTGAGCAATTTAAGGTATGGACATGCATATTTCAGAAGTATTGCGGACGTATAATCCTGCGATTAGTTTTGAGTTTTTCCCTCCAAAAACGGAGCGGGGGTTTCAAGAACTGTTTGAAGCGATTTCGGCCCTCATGCCGTTAAAACCTGCCTATGTCAGTGTGACCTATGGTGCCGGCGGATCTACCCGTGAACGCACGCATGATTTGGTGGTCAAGCTCCAACGGGAAACCGATTTGACCATTGTGTCGCATTTAACCTGCGTGGGGTCCAGGCGTGACGAAATTCATCATATTCTCTCGAAATACCAGGAGAGCGGTATTCATAACATTATGGCTTTGAGGGGAGATCCTCCCAAGGGAAGCACGGATGTCCAGATTCCTGAAGATGGCTTTCAGTTTGCGTCTGACCTTGTGAGGTTTATTAAGCAGCAGTTTCCTGAAATGGGCGTGGGCGTGGCAGGATTTCCCGAGGGACATCCTGGTACGCCCAACCGGTTACAGGAAATGGACAATTTGAAGCGAAAAGTCGATGCGGGAGCTGATTATATCTGCACCCAATTATTTTTTGATAATCGGGACTTTTACGATTTTTGTGAACGTTGCGAAGTTGTGGGCATTAAAGTGCCCATTATTGCGGGCATTATGCCGATAGTTTCTCGAAAGGGCATGGCTCGCATGTCTGAGTTGGCGCTTGGCGCCCGTATTCCTGCCAAACTCTTACGGGCTATGGATCGAGCTGAGAATGATACTTATGCGGAAGGGGTTGGCATTCATTGGGCGACCGAACAGGTGGTGGATCTTGTGGATCATAAAGTGAAAGGAATTCATTTTTATACCTTGAATAAATCAAAAGCGACCTTGAAAATTTATGAGTCTCTCGGTATTCAAAGTTCGGAAAGTTTGCAGCAACCGGTTGAATAAGTCTTGCCTCAGTAATCCTGTATTTTCCTCCATTCATCAATGATGGACATTCGGTTTCTCGGCTCCCGTGGCTTGGTCCACTGTTTCCCTCTTTCTGTGTTTTGTGGTGGCGGTGCGCTATGTAATTGGGTGGGCAGGGGATTGGGGATTTTACCCTTTCCCCTTGTGGTGGATGTTGGGTAAGATGTCTTGGGTTCTAAAGGAGGATACACATGACGAAGAATGCAGGATTTCAAGTAACAGTTGATTTGGATGGCCGCCAATGTATGGTGATTGGTGGTGATGAGGAAGCCGTGGAGAAGGTGCATCGCTTGTTGGATGCCGGAGCGAAAATTACCGTGGTCAATCCCACCCTTCATGGCGATTTGCGGAAGTTGACCGCCTCAGGAAAAATTATCCACCGGGGACGGACATTTCGATCTGGCGATGCCCAAGGGGTTGTGCTGATTATGAATGTGTTGAAGGATGATTTGGACTTGGCCAAGTCCTTGTTTGAGCTGGCGAAAACCGAACGCTTCCTGGTGTGGTCGATGGATTTGCCTGAATACTCCACAATCATGATGCCTGCGCTGGTCAAACGCGGGAATCTTCGAATAGCGATTAGTACGAGTGGGACCGCTCCGGCTCTGGCCAAGGTGCTTCGTCACAATCTTGAATTGCTGTTTGATGAAGAATTCGACCAGTTTCTGGATTGGCTAGGGGCCCTGCGCGAAGAGTTAAAGAGCACGGAAATGAGCGATCTGCGACGGCGGGAGCGCCTGGCGGAAGCGGTCAATGGCTTTCAATTGTCCGGGGAATTGCAGTATCCCAATAGTTGGAAGTTGTCCGGTGAGGAGCAAGTGGAACCCGTTGGAAAGGAAGGTGGGTAATGGTGCTGTTGGAATTTAGCATGTCACCTCTTGGTAAGGGTGAAAGTGTCGGAAAATACGTGTCACGGTCACTGGACCTGATTGATAAAAGCGGGGTGGAGTATCGCCTCAATCCCATGGGAACGGTGTTGGAAGGCGAGTGGGATGACGTGTTTCGAGTCGTGAAGCAATGCTATACCAGGATGAAAAAGGATTGTCCTCGGATTTCTTGTGTCATTAAGGTTGATTACCGGCGTGGCCACAAAGGCCGGTTGGCCGGCAAGGTGGCCAGCGTGGAAAAACATTTGAAGCGCAAGCTGAAAACGGCATAATCCTGGAACGGTTTGAACGAGCCAGGGTGGCCGTGTTGTGAAGGCATCGGTGGGTTGAGGAGTTATTCCAATATTTTTTTGGCTGACTGGGTTGAGGTGTGTGAAGAAGAAGAGTCAAGTGTAGGGGGAAGGTAAGTCCGGTTCGCTTTTCCTCCGATTCCGCACAACACTTCATAGGGAATCGTGTTCAACCATCCGGCATGATCTTCAGCTGTTATTTCCCGTGTTCCCTGTTTTCCGAGTAACACGACCTCGTCTCCAACCGTTGGATGGGGAATGTCCGTGACATCCACCATCATCATATCCATGCAAATTTTTCCAATGATGGGCGCCTGTTCTCCTTTGAGGAGGACATGTCCGACTCCCGTGAGGTGTCTGGGAAATCCGTGGGTATAACCTACCGGCAGGACGGCGATTTGAGATGGCCTCCGTGTGCGGAATAGGGCGTTATATCCCACAATTTCACCAGGCTGTAGAGACCGGAGATGGGCCACGTATGTGGTGGCTTGCATCACCGGTTCAAGGGTGAGGGATTGGGGCGAGCTTTCCTGCCGTGGTGCGTATCCATACAACATTAATCCAGGTCTGACCATTCCCAAGTGGGCGGTTGGATGAAACAGGATTCCTGCGCTATTGGCCATATGAATAATTGGTGGTTGGACTCCCAATTGCTTCGCTTGATCGATAAAGGCCAAGAATTTTTTGATTTGAACATTGGTTAAGGTGTGATCCTGATTGTCGGCGTCAGCAAAATGGCTTAAGAGGCCCTCTATTTCAATGAGAGGGGTCGAGAGGGATAGCCTGCTTAGAAGGGAGAGGGCTTCATCATTCTCGAAGCCAAGTCGGTGTAATCCGGTGTCGACTTTGAGATGAAAAGGAAATGGGATGGCGCCTGGAAAAAGGAGCTCGATAAGTTGTTGAACGATTTCTGCACGAGAAATCACCGGAGTAAGCCGATGGCGAATAATCTCGCTTAGATGTTGAGGGAGGATGGGCCCCATGACCAGGATGGGGCAGTGAATATGATGCTCTCGAAGGGTTACCCCCTCCATGACGGATGCCACACCAAATCCAAAAATTCCCAGGTGTTCCAGGGTCTGAGCCACAGGAATCGCCCCATGACCATAGGCATCAGCTTTAATGACGGGCAGAATTTTTGTAGACGGAGCGATCCATTGCCGGATTTGTTGGTAATTCCTGATTAGGGCATCAAGACTGATCGAAACGGTAATCGGAGACGAGACGTGTCGGAGGTCGGAAGGTGAAGGTGGCCTGATCGGTATCACAAATATTCCTCAAATCGCGAGTATTTCCTCCTCCTTTTTCTTGGTGAGGTCATCGACGGTCTGTATAAATTTATCTGTGAGCTTTTGTATTTCAGCCTCTAGCCGGTGCTGGATATCTTCTGTCAGTGAGCCTTCTTTGTGAAGGTGTTTGAGTTCGTCATTGCCTTCCCGACGAAATCCACGAATCTGTACCTTGGTCTCTTCCCCATATTTTTTGCTGAGTTTGACCAAATCCTTCCGTCGTTCTTCACTCAGTGGGGGAATGGGGAGCCGGATGAGTTTGCCATCATTGGATGGAGTGAGGCCAAGTTCTGAACTAATGATGGCCCGTTCAATTTCTCTGATTTGGGAGGTATCCCAGGGCTGAATGGTGATCAGTCGGCTCTCAGGAATCGCGAGGTTGGCGACTTGCTTGAGTGGAGTGGGCGTCCCGTAATAATCAACGGTGATATGGTCGAGTAATCCCAATGAAGCGCGACCGGTTCGAAGGGACATGAATTCTCTCTTGAGGTGCTCAATGGCTCCCTCCATTCGCTGCGTGGTTTTAAGAATGGTTGGATCGTTCATGATCATTCCCCACGTTAAGTGACAAGCGCATTTTTGGAAACAATGGTGCCGACAGGTTCCCCTTCAAGGATTTTTCTGATATTTCCTGATGAAGTCAGATCGAACACAATGATAGGCAGATCGTTATCCATGCAGAGTGTAATGGCTGTGGCATCCATGACTTTCAAGCTTTTATTGAGCACCGATAAAAATGGTAATTCCGTGAAGCGTTTGGCCGAGGGTGTCGTCATAGGGTCCGCATCGTAGATGCCATCAACCTTCGTGCCTTTCATGATAACATCCGCACCAATTTCCATGGCTCGGAGCGCCGCAGCGGTGTCGGTGGTAAAGTAGGGATTCCCGGTACCGGCGGCAAAAATCACCACGCGCTTTTTTTCCAAATGCCGAATAGCTCGACGACGGATGTAACTTTCGGCTAACTGCCGCATTTCTATTGCCGACAAGACGCGGGTGGGGATATCTTTGCTCTCCAAAGCATTTTGTAAAGCCAGAGCATTCAACAAGGTAGCGAGCATGCCCATGTAATCGGCCGAAGCTCGTTCCATGCCAGAGGCACTGGCAGCAAGACCTCTGAAAATGTTCCCACCTCCAATTACAATGGCGATTTCGACCTTCAGGGTCAGTACGTCGGCAATTTCGGCTGCGAGATTATGTAAAATGGAAGGTTGGATGCCGTAGGTTTGCTCTCCGGCGAGCATTTCTCCACTAATTTTCAAGAGGACTCGACGATATTTGAGGGGCATTAGTCCTGGCCGAGTTGGTAGCGCGTAAAGCGACTGATCGTGAGGTTTTCTCCTAACTTCGCGATTTTCTGCGATAGGAGATCTTGAATGCTGATGCTGGGATCCTTAATAAAGGCTTGTTCCAGGAGGCACTGCTCTTGATAATATTTTTCGAGTTTCCCCTTAATGATTTTCTCCCAGGTCCCTTCGGGTTTTCCGGATTCTTTCATCTGTGCGAGATAAATATTCCTTTCCCGTTCGATCAAGTCCACCGGAATGTCCTCGCGTCTAATATACATAGGATGGGAGGCAGCGATTTGTAGGGCCACTTCCTTAACGAAAGCTTGAAATTCTTCATTGCGTGCGACAAAGTCTGTTTCACAATTGACTTCAATCAGGACCCCAATTTTTGATCCTGAATGAATATACGAGGAAATAATACCCTCTTTGGTTTCTCGGCCTGCTTTCTTTTGTGCAGCGGCCAACCCTTTTTGACGCAACAGATCGATGGCTTTTTCGACATCATTTCCTGTGTCTTGAAGGGCTTTTTGGCAATCAAGGATTCCTGCCCCTGTTTTGCCTCGCAACTCCTTCACCAAGGCACTCAAACTAGACATGTGCATGCTCTCCTACTGGCAGTAATATTAATTTCAGTTTAACTAGATGAACCCAGGATCCCTAGACAGGTTGGGTATTCTTGTTTGGTACAACCGATGGATGATCTTGTTCGGTGTTGTCGGGAAGAAACCCCTCGCCATTGGCCACTGACTCCTGGCGCTTCCGGCGAAGTTCCGTACCTTCTATGCAGGCGTCGGCAATTTGTCCGGTAAATAATTTGAGGGATCGAATGGCATCGTCATTGCCGGGTATAGGAAAGTCTACCCCTTCAGGGTCACAGTTGGTGTCTACTAAAGCAATAACCGGAATGCCAAGGCGATTTGCTTCCTTGACCGTAATGTGCTGGATCCTGGTGTCCAATATGTAAATGCACCCAGGAATATCATTCATGCCTTTGATGCCGCTCAAATACTTTTCCAGTTTGGCTTGCTCTTTTTTCATGCGAACGATCTCTTTCTTTTTGAGTCGTTCGTATGTGCCATCGGTTTCCGCCGCTTCAAGTTTTTTAAGTTGGTTGATGCTGCGACGGAGTGTCTGGAAATTCGTTAACATGCCACCCAACCATCGCTGGTTAACAAAAAACATTCCACAACGATTGGCTTCTTCCTCCACAATACCCATGGCTTGCCGCTTGGTCCCCACAAATAAGACGGATTCCCCGGCAGCCACTGTATCCCGGGTAAATTCGTAGGCTTTTTGAAAGCATTGGAGAGAAATTTGAAGGTCAATAATATAAATGCCGTTTTTTTCCCCAAAGATATAGCGTTTCATCTTCGGGTTCCAACGATTGGTTTGATGCCCGAAGTGAACCCCAGCTTCTAATAACGATTTAATCGTGACCATAACGGACCTTCCCACCCCCTTTCAGAGATATACGGATTAACACAAAACCGTGGATTTTTTAAAGAAACACAAAACAGTAATTTGGCTCAAATGGGACCGGCAGGAGACAATAGATGTGGATTGTCTTATCAGGCAGGCTGTTCCAAGTGAAGAGACATTCATGCAATTAAGTGATGTTCAATATTTTTCCATTAAACCAATGGAGATTAGCATAGGTGAAAATTATAATTCAACCCTGACTATCTTTTATGGGTATGCGACGCGCTTTTAGCTTCGGAGAGGGATCGTAGAATAAACTGAAAGTATTCTGAGGAAAATCTTTTTTGAATCAATGCTATTTTTGACTCTGTGAGCCTTCATGGCTATAGTCAGTCCCGCATTCAGAAATTTTTATGATGAAGGAGTGCGAAGATGGTTGAAGTACCTCTTAAATTATATGTGCAAGCGCTTCTGAAAGGAGCGAAGGAGGCTGCTCGCCCCATGGCGTGCCTGTCTTCCAGTGTAAAAAATCAGGCCTTACAGGCGATGGCCGAGAGTTTAGTCGATCATACTCAGGAAATTTTGGAGGCCAATGCAAAAGATCTGGCTGGCATTTCTAAGGAAACCGATCAACAAGCCCACCGTGAGGCGTCAGAACGGATTCGAATTTCCGAAGACACGATTCGTCTCATGCACCAAGGGGTGTTAGATTTGCGAGCTCTTCCTGATCCAATCGGAGAGGCGAGTCATGCCTGGCTGACTCCAGATGGAATGCAGGTTCATACTGTCCGTTCTCCTCTGGGTATTGTCGCGGTGGTGTCGGATATGGGGCCTTTGGTGACCGCTGAATCGTTAGGGATGTGCATGAAGACCAATAATGTCTGTGTCTTTCGTGGGGGAACCGAGTGGTTCCATACTAATAGTGCAATTGTTCACTATCTCCAAGCGGCGGCGGTCGCCAATGGTGTTCCTAAAGGGGGGCTGACATTTCTCGACCGGAGTTCCCCAGAGGCGGCACTGGAAATGGTGCGATATCCTCAGTACGTCCAAGCCGTGATTACACGAGGGAGTGCTGGTTTGCGAAATGGGATCTTGGAGCATTCGAGAGTTCCTGTCATTGGATTTGAGGGAGGCCTGTGCCATGTTTATGTCGATCAGGATGTCGACATCCCTTTAGCTCAAACCATTGCGGTGAATGCCAAACTTCAATCGCCATCTGCAGCGAATGCCATGGACACTCTCTTGGTTCATCAGGGCGTTTCCCGGCATTTATTGCCAGGTTTAACACGAAGACTGCTTCAGGAGTATCGGGTCACCTTGCGTGGCTGTCCTAAAACGGTTTCCATGATGGGTATTTTGGAAATGACCGGGCATTTAGGGATTAAAGCGGCGGAGGAAGCAGATTGGGGGAGAAAATATCAATCCTTAACCCTGAATATTAAAGTGGTGAAAGATAGTCAGGAAGCTATCGATCATATTGGGACCTATGCCCCAGGGCATACCGATACTATTGTCACTCGGGATTATCAGTTAGCCATGCGCTTTGTTCGAGAAGTCGATTCGAGCGCCGTTATGGTGAATGCCTCGACCCGTCTTCATGGCGGACCCCAGTTTGGTCTTGGTCCGGATATCGGGAGTAATAGCACTCGTATGCATGGGCGAGGTCCTCTTATTCTCTCGAAGCTCACGATTGAAAAATATATGGTATTGGGAACTGGACAACTTCAACAGCCACATCCAGTTCCTCAGATCTACCAGGATGCGATGATGTTATCTGCCAAATTCTAGCTTTTGAGATGAAGCATGCATGGCCGGGCCCTTTATGTCGGCTGTGCATATACCCAGGTCTCCGTTACCCACTCCTGTTATTGGTCTTTCTTCTATCCCTGTGTTTCTTGTGTTTTCCAATATTTTCTGTATTCATTTAGTTATAGGAATTATCTGAGTCTGGTTTATTATGGGATATAAAAGGGAAGAAATTTCTGATTACCATGCGGAGCTTTTCCCGTATTTGCTGTCATGGGGATTGCGAGAGTTTCATGATGAGGCGTCATACTATGACTGGCAACGGGAGACTCTTTCCAAAGAGGAATTGGGCGATTTTCAACGATTAATCGAGCATCGATACGGTGGGGAAGACGTAAAAGGCGACATTGATTTTTATGACGAATTGGCGCGTCGGGATCTTATCCCTGTTCTGTATTCTCAACGGTTCCATTATTTTTTGAGGATTGGAACCTCTGTGTGTGGCAGGATTGCACCAGCCAACCAGGTATTGGATTTTGGTTGTGGGGTTGGCATTCTGACATTGTTTTTTGCCCAACAGCATCCTGGGGTTGAATTTGTAGGGATCGATCGGTCGTCTCGATCGATTGAAATGGCTTGTTTCGAGGCAGAAAAGCGACGAATCAGGAATGTTCGCTTCGAGGTCTCTCAAGTGCCCTCACAGCAGATTTCGGGAACCTACGATCTTATTCTTTCAACGCATGCGTTGTTTCAGGCGGAATGGGAGCCAGGGCTACCAAGCCAAACCTGGAAAACGTTTCAACGTGCCTGTGACCTTCAACGACAGGAGCAGCTGGAAGTTCTGACGGGGATACAGGGACGGTTGGATGCCTTGTTGCGGACTTTAGTGCCAATGGGACGAATGATCTTTTTTGAGAAAACATGGAATCTTGGTCGACGGATTTTGTTTCAACGAGCGTTAGATGCCAGAGGCCTGTTTCCTATATCTTCTCCGGTTTTCTGCCGATATCGGTCAGTTGATGAAGAGGTGATCGATGGACCTCTGTATGAGGTTGCCCGACTCTCACATGGCATGGAACCTTTTGAGTGGAATGAGGAACCCTATCGGGAATTAGGCGAAACACTTTATCGTTGTATCGGGATTGCCGCCGAGCGACTGGGGCAAGTGCTGGTTAAAGATAACGTGAGTACCACCATTACTGGTGTTCATTCCAATATGGGATCTTGGAGGTTTCGTTTCGGACTATGGAAGGAAATCGTTGCTTGGGGTTTGTGTGAGTATTCTTCTGGTTTGACGGGATTGGTTATTGGGGGTGAGGCAGATCGGGATTTAATATATCAATTAGTGGCAACTGTTACGCACATAACCGAATCTGATTTTCAACAATTGGTTCATGACTTTTGGGGAAACATGATTCACGCTCCTGAGGATCCATCTTTGCCTTGTTATGAAAATCACCATTCCTCCGCTCAAATCATCTACGAGGGCCTTCCCTCCAAATGCATTCAACAGGAGACGACGTGCCAGGATGGTGGGGGAAGAGAAATGCATATCGAGTTAGGGACCACAATCCATTTGACGTATCTGTATTGCGCCAATACTTTCGATCAACGCCAGCTCGTTCTTATTGATGAAGGACGGGCTCAGGTTCTATATGAATATTATCGAGAGTCTCTCCAGCGCCCACACGGTCTACCTGCCTGAGTTCCTTCAACCTGAGTCGTTAGTCAGGCGCTTTATTGCGTTTTAATCACCTGAAGTGTGCGCTGTTGTGTTTTGGCATAGCAGGCGACTGCTTCATATGTCTCCTGCTGAACGTCCGAGGGGAGGGATGCCCAATCAGAGGGGAGGCCAACAGTGAGTATGTGCCCATTATCCCTTATGCCCTTAATCCTACCTATGTATAGATAATCCAGGAGGACTTCTCCATTGGCTTCTCCTGAACAGGCTTGAGCCGTGGAAGTGGTGCTGGGATTTCGATTCCCATACTCAATCGAGATGGTCATTGACCAGAAAAGAAGACTTGACAAGAAAATAAGGACAAATCGCATAGGACTAGATCTCAATCCTGCGAGGAGTCTGTCTGACCTATCCCTACCGGTAAATACCTCAAATGTAGGACCCTGGAAATAACGGGATGTCATGGCGGCAGGGTCTTGGGAAGGAGATTGGACTGGAGGTAATTGTCAAAGCCAAGAGCCTACATCAAAGTGCTTGGGTACCCGTTTTCTTAAGATGCCTTGGAAAATTTCCGACAAAGAAAGCGAGGCTATGAAATGTACCCGGCAAGGGTTTTATATAATTCATGGCTTGATCCGTTCTTGTCATAGCCGACATTGTTGGAGGTCACGAAACACGGTGAAGAGAGAGTGGGCTCATTCAAGGTGAAGAAGGAATGTTCAGGTATCAAGAGGGAAGGATGTCTTAGGTAGATGGATGGTGGAAGTTTCTTGTTTTGGGTATTGGTCGCAACCTGCCTGATGCATTGGTTGACGGTCTTTTTGCTTCTTCGTCGGGTCCGTTCGACTGAAAACCCCCTGGTGTGGAACCTCTTAAGTGCGGCAGTTGGGCTCCTGGCCATTCAAAAAACCTACGGGGTATCTATTCCATTTCTTGAAATCCATCCTCCTCCATTGAATTTTGTGAGTACATGGCTTGGTTTTGTTATCGCGGGATTATTGTTAGGCGGAATCGTACAGTTGTCTCCGTTTCTGTATCTTCTTCAACGCAATAAGGAGTTATTAGCCGTCATTGAAGAACGCAATGTTATTATTCTGCATTTTCATGAACGAATAGCCCGCGCCTTGCATAAAATTCAAATGGCTATGGAAGTAGGGCGTCCCACCACCTTCATTATTGAGCAAGTGGCGGAAATGTCGGAAATGCTCAAGGTGTTTTTGGAGAATCTCAAGGCAGGAGTCCTGCTCGGAAACAAATTTGAGGTGGCACTTAAGACCCTTATTGAGGATTTGAGTCGAGAAGCCTCATTCCCGATATTGGTTTATGTCGATCCTACTTGTGAGGATCATCTGTCACGGGAGCAGGGTGCCCAACTGTTACATATTGTACGAGAAGCCGTTCGGAACAGCGTACAATATTCGCATGCCAAACGAGGGCAAGTGTCTGCAAAGACGACGCCTACAGACACGGTTATTGAGGTGTCAGATAATGGAAAGGCTTTTGAAGTTGATCTTGTCGGGGCTCAGGGACATGGATTGGGAAATATGGTCAATCGGGCAAAGAAGATAGGGGCTCGCCTAAAAATTCACAGTCAACCGTCTAAGGGGACTTCGGTTATCATTGAAGTGCCATTGAATGAAGCCTCGTCTGACAGACGTCATTCCGCTTCCAAAGTAGATGCCTCACTGAATGCAAACAAAAACGTTCATGTCGGGTGAGATTTGTGTCCGATGCCTCCGAAGGGGGAGAACCTTCTGGCGTCTTCTGGGATCCGGGAGGCAAAGGGGAAGAAGGAACTTGGTGGCGGTGGAGGGATTTGAACCCCCGGCCCGCGGCTTATGAGTCCGCTGCTCTACCACCTGAGCTACACCGCCGTATTTCACCCGGAACGAAAAGATCTATACCATAGCTGGAGAACTTGGGACAATTCTTTTTCTGAAAATGATCAAGTTTTAGGTGGATTTGTTCGCCCTAGTGCCCTGGATTCATTTAGAGCCCCCTTTACTTGATCCTTATAGGGCTTAGGGATCGTGGAGATACTTTTAAATCTCTTATTTATTTACCTTGGAAGGTTTTTATGACTTCAACGGCTGCTCCAAACATCAAGGAATCCGTTCTGGTTGGGCGACAAGCTATTTTTGATCGTCAAAAAGGAGTTTTTGGGTATGAACTCCTGTATCGAGATGGTCAAGCCAATTGTGCGCAAGTAGTTGACGGGGATGAGGCCACCGCCAGGGTCATGGTGAATACGTTTTTAGAGATGGGAATTGACCAAATAGCTGGAACGAGTCAGGTGTTTATCAACCTGACAGCGAATTTCTTTTTAAGTCAAAATTATGAAGTCCTGCCAAAGCACAATGTGGTTCTTGAGGTGTTGGAGTCCATTGAGCCTACGCCCATCGTCCTCCAATCTCTTGTCAGGGCTAGGCAACTTGGCTACAAAATTGCGTTAGATGACTTTATCGTTCGTGATTCTCATCGAGCATTACTAGAGGTTGCTGACTTTGTAAAAGTGGATATATTGGCATTAACGAGTGAACAGCTTCTTGAGCAAATTGATGTGTTGAAGCAATACCCGGTTCGATTGCTTGCAGAAAAAGTCGAAGATCAAGAAGTCTATACGCTGTGTTATGAAAAAGGATTTGAATATTTTCAAGGGTACTTTTTCTGTAAACCGCAAATTATGGAGGGAGTCAAGCTTTCCGGTAATCGCATGGCGATTGTGCTTTTATTGGCCAAATTGCAAGATCCTGATATTCAAATTAAAGATCTTGAGGAATTAGTCGAAAATGACCTGTCACTAAGCCTGAAGCTTCTTCGTTTTGTGAACTCTGCCTCAGTGGGCCTTCCTCGAGTGGTTAATTCAATTGGGCAAGCCGTGGGGATGGTAGGGACCGAACGTATGCGGCAATGGGCCTCTTTACTGGTGCTGGCTCATACTGGTGGAAAGCCAAGCGAGCTGATGCGCATTGCCCTTATCCGGGGACGAATGTGTCAAGGTTTGAGCCGGTTGCAAGGAGAGTCTACCAGCCAAGGCTTTACCGTTGGCCTCTTTTCTGTATTGGATGCCTACTTTGATTGTGAGATGAAGCAACTTCTCGCAGACCTTCCTCTTGCTTCTGAAATTCTGCTTGCTCTGACCGAAGGGCAGGGATGTTTAGGGGAAATTTTAAAATGCGTGATGTCCTACGAACGAGGGGAGTGGGATCAAATTGAGAACAGTCGTTTTGAACCCCATGTGGTGCGACAAGAGTATTTTCTCAGTACTGAATGGGCCAACGAGGTCATGAAGACGACTCTTGCCGGGAATGAAAAATAGCGGAAAAGGATGAGGTGGCAGGTTTGGAAACCAGGATTATCCCCTTCGTTTGTCGTCTGGTTCTCCTACGAAATAATTCAGCACACCTAAACCCTTCTCGCTAAGCTCAATAGGCTTATCATCGGATTCAGGGGCCAGTTGGTCATCAGGGAGTTGTGGGTAAATTTTGATCCGTAGGTTTTCTTCCAACCCTTCATCTGAAAAATCCATATCATTGATCAGGGCGTGTAATCGTTGGAAAGCTAAAATAGAACGAGCATGGGATTTCCATGTTCCTGAGAATTCCGTGTCATTTACTTTGGTAATGCTTGTCCAAAACTTTGATTCTTCAGGCTCTGACATGCTTCCGTCGACGAATGCTCGTAATTTATCAAGTAACGCCTCTTCTGTTTTCTCCAAGCCATCATATTCAACCATTGACCTTTCAATGGGACGTTGGGATAAGAGGATAAGAGTTTCTTGCCAGAGGTTAATTGGTTGTAACGACTCATTCGGTGCGGGGAGTTTTTCCTGGTGTTTTTGTAATTCGGTCAGAAAGTGTTGAAGGGCCTTGACCTTCCTGGCGACTAGGCTCCCTAAAGGAATTCCCCAGACATGGGCAACCTCGTGATCCTTTAACGGGGAGTTTCCGGAAGCAATGAACTCATTTTGAGCGAACTTCAGTCGACGTCTGAAGATCCCACGTCGTCGCAGTAAGGCCTGATATTCCAGGAGCAGTCGCTGGATCTGATACTCCTTCGTGGAGAGTTCCTGATTATCCCATGTACGTTGTAATTTCCGGAGTTCCTGTCGAAGTAGAATCGAGGGTGCTTGGGTTTTAGCATCCTGCAAGGCATTCTGGGCCAATCCAAATTCTGAAATGAGTAACCGCTCTGCGATCTGAATGGATTTATCAATATTTTTCAATGCTTGAGTCAGGAATTCAATGTGCATTCCTGGGCGTTCTCGTTTTTGTCGGTAGTAATCTTTGTACTGGTTCGCCCGGGATGTGATATTTCTTTCGGCTTCAAGAGAGAGCGGGTTTCCTTTTGGCTGATTGCCTGCCAGGAAGCGGGAATCGGGTTGATCGCTGACCATATAGGCGATGGCTTCAGAACTCAGGTTCATGTACTGCAACAAAAGAAGTTGCAGCATGGTGCGGCCTTGAGTCGGGAGTGCCTGAATGGCTGATTCAATGTGTTCAAAACGCAGTGTTGTAGACATAATTATTTATGAGCTCAAGGACAAGATTTTGTATTTCAATCTATAGTTTTATGGAGTGCCACTATCAAGTGATTCGAGACATGTGGCTGCGTATTCTCTTAGTTGCTGTACTGTTCCATTGGCATAGAGTTCTCGGGGAATTTCAATTTTGACTAATTGCGATGGATCGACCCCCCGTTCTGCGGCCCAATCCTCGTCAATATATAAGGTTACCGCGCCATCTTTGTCCCGGCGCACAAAAAGAATATCTTTTTCCCCTTCCATCTCTGACACTCCCAAATGAAAATTAGACTTTGATTTTCTTGATAACACACCTCTTTGAAGCCTGTCAAAATGGTTGAGTGCTTGGTGGGGGGGTAATCAGTGGTTCTGAAATCCAATGCATTTTAGAGGAAATTTGTTCCGGCGGGTGGGAGAATCGGTAAGGCCAAAGATGCCGCTGTTGTAATTGATGAAATCCTCCGTACGCACTGTCTGGCAGGAGCACCATCAAGTGTCAGCCCTATCTAGATTGAGAAAAATTTTAAGCTATCGGGGAAATTGGAATTATAAGCACATACAGATACCCTTCAATTGAAGGGTATCTGTTAAAGGGCTCATTTTGGAATGAAGTCTGGGGCAGTTCTAAAGTGCGTTACGAGAAGGATTGAGAGAGGTTACCCCCCCAGAGTTTCAACAGCTTCTTTGAGACTTTTCATAATACAGGTAAAAATTGGAATGTCACGCTTGACATACCGGCTACCTTCGGTAGAGCGTAATTCCATGACGAGGTCTAGAAAGTCCTGCGGGGAATCGGTTTCAAAGGCGACCACAAATTCCTGGTCATCCAGTCCAAATGAATAGGTGGTATTGAGTTTGACTGATGGGTACTTATGCCCAATAGCGATATGTTCATCCATCATGCCTTGGCGGGCGGCTTTGGTGAGCAGGTACCACTCTCTGGTTTTTTCAAATGGATAAACAAATATATATTTCGCACGGCCAGGAGAAATTTTCAATCTTCGACTTTCTTGGCCCTCATGCACGTGATGATCGACGTATATGGATCGTTTCGTCATGGAAAGATAAGAGTACGGCGTGGTAAGGTACCGTCCCAAGCCTGTAGCCAAGAGCTTTGAACTCATTTCTTGAAACATTTCGAGATCATAGCTAATTCGCCACAACATAAAGTCGCAATCACCTCGTATGCCTGTTGTGGTGTAAGGCACGACAATGACCTTGCCGGTATATTCTTCCGCTGCGCGGATAAATTCTTGCTTGCCGAGGTCCCGCTCTTCTTTGGGAAGCCGTCTCCACAAAGGATCGACTTTATAGAAAGCAAAATTGACAAATTGTTGTTTGGCAGCCTCTTCGGCACCAGCCATAATCATACCTCCCCTGGAAAGAAAACCCGTGTTTTTTTAATCACTTAAAAAAATAGGTCTTAACATCGCTACTGTAATATTGTCAATGAGCAGGTGGCGTGATGGCTGTTAAGATTCACTCTGAATAGGAGGAGTAAAGAATAGGACTTTAATCTTGAGGGGGAGAGAAACTTTTTAGGTCATAGCCAATGAATCAAATCTTGTTATTTCAACTATTTACCCAACGTGTAGGGTCTATGCCGGGGTTGGTAAGACGTGCCGGTTTTTGGATTCTTTTGGAAGCGGGGCTGGTCATCTTAGTTTCTTCTCCGGTGTGGGGTATTGTTCCGCAGCCCTCGGAATCTCAAATTCTTGAAGCCATCAATAATGGTCAGGAGGGAGCCCGGAGCCGAACTCCACCCAATATGCTGTATTGGCATTTCGGTATATCTTCTGAAGATGCTTCTCATGCCCATGGATTTCTTATGACGAAATTAAATGGAATTGCGGTGATGTCCAGTCATTTTGCTCTTCGAGGAGAACGCCTCGTATCCCAGGATATTCAGCGAATTCTGGATGAAAAATCCCTTCAAGTCGTGGTGTTGATTTTTGGGGATTCACCAAGCTTTGCCAAAGACAGCTATCTTTTGCTTAAACAGGGAGATCGGTTGATCAAGCCTGATCGCATTCGGTTTGATGCCAGAGCGACGTTGCTCAGCCCAAGCCAAGGACCTCCCATGTATCGTGCAAAGATTGTGGCGTCCTTTAACTATGATGGTTTTGATGCCTTGGCTCAAACCACCGTCAAAGTTTTCCCAGGAACCGGAGGCGAAGTGACATTTGACCTAGATTTTGCTTCTATTCCCTAAGGGTCATGGGGATGGATGAACGACTGTTTGATGCAATTGGGCTGAACTCTTGAACAAGAAGTCCCTTCATGCTGACATCATTGCTGTGGGTTCAGAATTGCTTCTGGGCGGACGCCTCGATAGTAATTCGATATTTGTCGCACATCTTCTCGCTGAGTGTGGCATTGAGGTTCGGAAAAAAATCTCCGTTGGTGATCAAAAA
>CAZBQO010000041.1:0-16297 GCA_964494125.1 uncultured Nitrospira sp.
TGCCCGCTGACCTTGCCATCAAAGATGGTAAAGGCATCTCCGGTAGTCGGGTCTGCCCCTTGAGTAGCCTGCGCAGTGCCGTCATATAAGCCCCCCGTCACAGTCAGGGTCACACCGGTATCGAGGCCACTAGTAAAATCCTTCAGTAGACCAGTGCTGGGCAAGCCAGAGCCCCCATTAGGAGAGGTGATTTTTGTGATATTTGTTTCGAGCTGTCCAGTACCCCAGGCCAGGTCATTGTAGGCCGTAAAACCTGCCGCAGTGGCCATAGACGCCGTCCCCATAGCCAAAACAGCAGTCGCTAGTGACCCCGCTACCCACATTGTTCGATACGTATTCCTTTTCATAAATCCGCCTTTCTTGATCATCTCTATAGGAATTAGACCCAATCTTAAATGGAAGCTGTTGATTTCAATATATATCTCCCAAAAAGATCCTTCCCGGACAATTGTTAGACCCCCCTAAAGAGAATATGCACACGACCACATACTGCAGTACATTTTTCCCTCTCGAACGTATTAAAATTTTTGGGGAGTAGGACCTCAAAATACCCGATTTCCTAGATTGCTTCAAGTGTTCTCCCTGTAACCACCTCCTTTGTGTCTCTACAGAAATTGGATCGTTCTTCATGGATGGACAATTTCGGAACGGGCAGCTGTCATTCATAAATCGATACTGGTTGCCTGGTGAAAAACAGATGAGTATCTTTCTTCCGGATTAGCAAAGCAAAAGATCTGCCATGCTTCGATTTGCCACGATTAGTTCTGCACTTTTCTTCTGTCTCGGTGCGTTTTGTGAGCTCAATGATCGTATGGAGCAGTTAAAAAAGGGCTGTTTTTCGAAAATAGTAAAAGGCTTTGACAGAATTGGATGCCGAGTGGCTTCAGACCTGAAGAAAGGAAAAACATCTTCCAATAGCTGATGTAATAGACTTCTAAGATAGATAAATTTTTCGACGACACGGAAATTTGATTATTCGACTATTTGGAGAATTTCAAATCCTTTCCGAATTTTCTCCTGCAATGCATTCGGATAACCCCAATTTCTATTACTTATTCACTCATTCATTCCTTAAAGCCCTAATTCGGTGGTTCCCCGGGCAAAAAACGATTCATATATGCTTAGGAAGCAATGAGTAAGAAATTAGGCCTGGAGTGGGAACCTTGAACGGGGGGATTTAAAAACTCTCATCCTTCTCATGCGGTTATTTTTGGACGAAATTGCCAAAATTTCATCAGTGTAAGGGGGCGTGGTTACGGACAAAGAACACTATATCAAGAATTTTGGTATTCCCTTTATTGAAAGACTATAACACCAGATCAAACCAGGCATGGCCTTTCTCAATCAGAATTTTCCAAAACAGGGTAGATCCATTTTTTTGAAACCTTCCATGAAGACCGGGAAGCGCCTCAGGGGATGAAAAGCTGTAAACGATTATTGATCACGTAACAACATTGCCTGGTTTAGCGCCTCTAAATTCGCCAAATTATCTCTATACATTTGCTAGCCACTTCTATGCCCTGATTGGTTGCATTTTCCCTCCACTTGTGAGTGCGAAAGAACCACACTCGTCCCGACAAGGATCCAAAACAGATAGGAATGGCTTCCGCCGAAGCTGTCCTCGAAAAATATACGGATCGAAAATCCAAGAACCATGAGAAATACTCCCATCTGTAACCACCGATGTGAGGAAGTCATAGCTTTTGTCCAGTCCTCATAGATGGTAAATCCCACTTTGGCGAGCAACCAAAGAAACAAGACCAACCCTGGCAACCCAGCCCCCGTCACCACCATGAGATACCAGTTATGCGGTTTTTCGGGAATATCGGGAATTCCGAGATTCACAGCTTCCAACTCAACGATATTTTGCCCATGACGTTTTTCTAAAATAGGTACGCCATAACCCACGCCAACGATTGGATGGTCGAGAATATCTGCAGCACTAAGATTCCATACTGCTAACCGAGCCTTAATAGTCCAGGGATTGAAGGTTTCACGATGTAGTCCCAATTGACCAAGGACCACTCCAACCGAAAGGAATACCACCATTCCTATCATCAGCAAGCGAAATGCATGACGTTTATGAACAAGAAATCCTCCAACAATTATTTGCGTCAGACAGGCTAACCAGACACCACGACTATAGGAAAGCACTAGGGCCAAGAAAGAGAGAAACATGCCACAACCTAACATCACCCGTTTCCATGAACTGGTCACCGCCAAAAATCCCGTGATAAACAGAGGGAAAACCATCAACACATTGGTACTCAGCCAGGTAAAATCTGCGCCGCTTGCTTTTGGAAAACCCGCACGGATCGTGCGATCCAAAAGATTCCCTCCTCGGTCCAAAAAATCAAGAAGGGAATAGGAGTAACAGGCGATGGCTCCTACCAGGAAGACGGGCAGAGCCTTTTTCAGAAAATACTCATTTCGTTGTTCCTGCACAATCAGACAGGTGCCATAGAACACCGCCAACTGTGCTACAATTTTCTGCCATTCCTCCAAACTGATCCAAGGATCAATTGAAAAAGGAATCGTAAAGGCAATCCATCCCACAAAACAGATAAACGGGACAAGGAGCGGAGCATGAATCCAGAGAGGCTTTCGCTCCAATACACAAAGGAGTACTGCCATACCCAGAAGAGGGAAAAAGAAATATTCTTGAATATGAAACAGTCGGGGAGAAAACCCCAAAAGAATAACGACACAAAGCCCCCACCCAAGGACAGGCCAAAGATCAGAACTGGAGAAAGTCCTCGAAGAAGAGGTGCTGCCAACCTGTCCCACGTCCAAGTCGATGCTCATTGGATCAATTCATTTGAGACAAGGTAGATCTCGCACAAAAAACCTTTTCAACCGAACCCTCATTAGTCGTTCACAGGTGGGCAAAAACACTTGAAACTCTCTTCCCCTACACGCAGGCGGATGAGCATCCCGCAATCAAGGAACTTACATGGATGCTTCCTATCACGCGGTATTCTAATCATCTTAAACGACATTCTCCCCTCGAATCAGATATAAGACTCGTCCCATCGACTAGAAGTCTTTGCTAAAGGCCACGGGAAATCAGATCATGAATATGTATCATGCCAACGACTTTTTCCTGTCGATCAAGGACGGGAAGCACGGAGATGGGCTTTTCCCGTTTCTCCATAAATTGAAGAACTTTGACGGCTTTTTCATCCTGATAGACCCAACTGGGCTTTGGGTTCATGACCGCTCCAATCGTGAGCGCGAAAAGGTTTTGCCCTCCCTCCAACACCCGACGAATATCAAAGTCCGTGATCAATCCCAATAAACGATCTTCCTCATCAAGGACGGACACGGCGCCGGCACGTTTACTCGTCATTTCACACAACATGAATTGAATCGTGTGAGAAAGGCGTATAACCGCATTGGCTTCACCGGTTCGCATCAGATCCCCAACGTTCAAAAGCAGTCGTTTTCCTAACTGCCCACCAGGGTGAAACATGGCATAGTCAGCTGGTTGAAAGTTTCGCAATTTCATCAAAGCCATGGCCAGTGCATCCCCTAAGACCAAAGCGGCAGTGGTGCTGCAGGTTGGTGCCAGATTGAGCGGGCAAGCTTCTTCTTGTATAGGCGTCACAAGAACAAGATCGCTACTTCGTGCCAGAGTGGAGTTTGCCTGCGCCGTAATGGCAATCATTCGTGCACCAATTTTTCGAATAAATGGAAGCAGTGCCAGCAATTCTTCGCTTTCGCCTGACTTTCCTACCGCAATCACTATATCTTCTTTCCCCACAATCCCAATGTCCCCATGCAGCCCCTCGGAGCCATGCAAAAACACCGCAGGTGTGCCGGTGGACACCATCGTCGCTGAAATTTTATTCGCTATCAGGCCGGATTTTCCCACCCCTGAGAGAATCACTTTTCCCTGACAGGCTTGCAACATCTTTACTGCCTCTTCGAAAGGAAGACCTATGCTCTCCTCAAGGTGCGCAATGGCTTGACCTTCCAGCCTGATCACCCGACGAAGTTCTTGAAGAATATCCATAAGAATCTGATCTTTTGATCTCTAGTAAAATCGGCTATTCCGGCAAAAATGTTTCAAGGTGAAACTATCATTAGATAAACAGCTGACATTGGTTCTGTCTCAGAAAAGGCGCAGGCTTCGTCCCGCACCTGAGGAGCACCTTCACTATACTCGAAAACCCCAACAAAGAGATTTCCTATTGACGCACAGTAAAAATGAATGGAATCGGGGATAGGAGGAACTCTTGCCCCTTTTTGGGAAAAGACCTTTTTCCTTGGAAGAGCGTCTATGCCTATATAAGTGTATCAATACACAAAATAGCAATTTGGGTCAAGTTGAGACTGGGCTCACCTTCCTGGATTGAATCATGCACCGCACCTTCCTGTAAGGGCTATTATCTGCTTCGCCGAACCTGGTACAAAGAAGGAAACCGAGACATATTGAAAGGCCCACACAGAGGATGAAAACTCCAAAATTAAGATCTGCCACGACTCAAGAAATTACCAGAATGTATGATGTATTGGACTATGATGGGCTTGGCCCGGTTTATTGCGACGAAGGTGGAGACGCGTTTTGGGAGGATCGTCGAGGCCCTTGCAAGAAACTGGGGATCGCAATTGCCAAAGCCCTCCGCACCCGTTTGCCGGCTATGGGACGAAGTTTATATGTGGGCGCAGGAGTCCCAGAGATTCCGATTTTGCTCATGGAACGGCTGGAATTAAATCGAACGGTATGTCCCTATAATCTTCGGCAAGCAGAAGTGGATATTCTCAACCAAGCCGGGGGCGAAAACGGAATCCCTTTTTACTGCGGGTCGGCAGAGACTGCGACAGGCAACGTTGATCATCTTTGGATTGTCAGCGTTCTGAATGACCCAGAGGAATTCCCCAATCTGTCAGTTCTTTTTTCATACGGCCGTGCAGATCCTCTGGCATTTGACGTATCGGCCTTTTCACACGAACGAGAAACAGGAATTCGCTTATTTGCCAATTGCATGGCCAAACTTACCATGCCAGGGTTGCTCACGACCTCCGTGGAAGAAATGCCCTGGGTTGAACACTGGTGTCACTCACATGGCATTCCCTATCAAGTTGAGGATCGGACCTATCCAACAGCCCTGGTAGGCGATCCCATATGTATTATACACATTGGATGAGGACAAATTCTCTTTTCTTATCACTCCTCCGGGATAAGGGAAAGAACCAGAGTTGTTATGAAACCGATTCTCCTTGGATTGATTGGCGTAGGACGACACGGCTACCGTTATCTTCACCATTTGCTCTCCGCCGAGACGGGAGGAAAATTGATTGCCATCAGCCGAAGAAACATGGAAGAAGGCATTCGACTTGCCACTGAATACTCCCTCCGCTTTTACCCGAACTATCAGGATCTTTTAGCCGATTCGGCTATTCAGGCCGTTTTGATCGTGACCCCTCCCTCACTCAATCTTCCCATTGCCTTAGAAGCCATTCAACATGGCAAAGCTGTTCTTCTGGAAAAACCCCTCGCCCTAAACCAGATCCACGGCCGCCAAATCGTTAAAGCCGCCACCAAAGCTAAAATCCCTGTTATGACTGCCCAGACTCTGCGGTATGAGCCAGCAATCCGGCAATTGCAAGCCATCGCCTCATCCTTAGGCCAATGGCACTATCTTGTTTGCACCATGCGATTCGAATCCCGCCAAGCGTTGCCTGAAAAAACCACATCATGGAGCAATTATGGGGCCCTCATGGAATTTGGGATTCACTTGCTGGATCTTGTCCGGGTTCTCACTCAGGATGAGGTCCTCTCGGTCTCGGCTGACATTAGTCGACCAACGGCCCAGGACCCCGAAAATCGGGCTTTCATTAAACTGGTTACGAAAAGAGGACTTCCCTGTTATCTCGATATTTCACGCGTCAGTCAGGGACGCGTCACCAGGGCAGAAATCATTGGTGCAAACGGACAGGCTTTTGCCGACTGGACGACCGGCATCGTCCGCAGAGTGTCCCTGGGCAACGAGACCACCGACTATCCCTGCCCTCCGAGTGCAACGTTGGTTGACGTGCTTCGAGACTTTTGTCAGGCGATTCGGACCGGAGGCCCAATGCCCGTTACTGCAGAAGATGGGTTACGAGCAGTCGAAATTGCCGATGCCTGTTATCGATCGGCACAGACCGGGAAATCCGTTTTCCTCAATTAATTCCTGTATCTTCATGACCGGCCTCCTGGCATTTGTGCTCTCCAAAGCTCATAGGCATCATGGATGGATGATCCTTTCATACGATAGGCTACTTCGGCTTCGCCGAATATTTTTTCAATCAACTCCCAATCCTGCCGGGAAATATTATAGCGTTGAAAGAGTTCAATAAGCGCTGGCTTCTCCCACATTGGTATTTTGTGGTTATAGCTCACGAGGGCCTCTAACAGTTTGGATGTCAAACCACTCTGATGGATTGACTGTAAAAGCCCTGCACTTTCCTTTTCAAAACGCTGTTCAACCGCCGCTGAGAAATATTCGCTCAACTCCGAGGATTGAGATTTCACTAAGGCCGACTGCATTTGAATAAGGCCATGAATCAGTTGATTGGCCTGGGAGGTCCCCTCCGGTGGGAGAACATTAGCACTTTCAAACGTGGCTAAGAGGGCCATGACGGAACCAACCAAGGCCGAGCCAGTTCTCTTTGAAGAAAAATCTGGCGAAGGCTGTGGAGACGAGGCAACCTCGCGGTCAGCAAAAAATAAATGACCCGGCACCCACAGTTTATAGGTATAGGCTAAGCGGGCGTTTATCTTCTCCTTCTGAATTGGCTTCAAATTTTCAGCTTGGGAAAAGGACTCATTCTCCAAACCTCCCTCACTTCTACTTGGACCAACCTCCCACAGGAACAAGACAGTCGCCCCTATGCACACAGTCAAGCAGATCCACGATGATTTACGAGTGCCACCCTGGCAGATCATCAGATTCATGCCCTTCACTGGTTCTTTGGTTCTATGAACCATTTCCTTGCTGTCTTCGCGTTTTCAGCAAAACCGATGTATGGTCAAAGGAACATTATTATGAGTCCAATAGGCAACCGGCAGATTCTTCTTGTGTTTTGGGGAAATTTTTTGCTTTAGGAAAAAGACCTTCCCCTTCCTAACAGACAATTTCGATAAAATTCCATTGTCCTCTTCCCTCCTTTTACCAAATGATAGCCGGTACCATTTTTGCTTCTTTTTTTTAGAGGAACAACCGATGACTTCATTTTCTCTCTTAGTATCTTAATCATGAACAACCCCTTATGCACCTCTCAACTGCCTTCTCTCGACCGACCAATGAACTCGAACCTCCCCCGATCACTTCGTTATTACCAAAAGGGCATCTTACACCCCAAAGCCTGGTTTTCAATTGTGGAAAACGATTACATCAAATTCCTGGATGCCGTGAATTGGGATTCCCTATTTCCGGAACAGAACGCAGGCTATCAAGGACTAGACATTGGATGTGGACCCGGCCGATTTCCGAGAATGTTGCAGGCATGGCTTCCATCAACCATACGCCTCCATTATGATTATTTGGACCCTTCTCAGTATTGCCTCTCCACCTGCAGCCAGTCTCTAGGTCGGCCATTTCTCCCCAGACATGCCTACCAAACCACCTGGGATAATGCTGAAAATTTCTTGACTCCAGGTTCTTATGATGTGGCATGGGCGATCCAATCCTTCTCCTGCCTGGATCATGCCTCTCTCCATACTTCATTGTCCCAACTTATCGGTGCTCTGCATCCATTTCGGGGAACCGCGTGCATTGTCCTTGCCAGGCAAGAGGCTTTTTTCTCACAACTGCACCAGACCTTCTTTCAAGAATGTTCCGCTCACGCTCCAGTACCCTATCTTTCTGCCGAGTCGGTAGTTGCTGTTTTAGAAAAATTGGAAGCTTTTATCACTATTCGAGAAATAGCCTGTATCCATAGCATTTCAATCCGGCATGATCGACTATTGGAACAATACCTCCAACAAGTCGTCTTGGACTCAACCCCCCTGCCAAACTGGATGAAGCAGCCCAGATTACGGCAGCTTGTAGAGTCCTTCCGTCATGGAGACACCTATCATTTTACCAATCCATATTGGCTCATATTGTGTACACCCCCATCCGCAGGAGCTGGAGGGAGGCTTCGGCTCCAGCAATACCTCGCATCGGTAACATCTTGTAAACTCGCCTTCTAGGAATCTCACAAGCAAAATTGCCCTCCTTGCCATATCAGTGGACAAGACTCTGTGGCGTCTCCCCCCTGCGCATCCATTTCTCTTTTCCTGCTGATTCCTCGGAAAATCATCATCGCCAGGGCTGCACGTACAATCTTTTGTCCCACCTACATTGACCATTTTCCTAGCATTATGAGACATTCAGGAAACGAATCATCGACTGACCCTATATTCCATTCATCAACGGTTATGATCGAAGGAGCACAGTTTCATGTCAAAAACCTTGAAGAAAAATAGCCTCCTCCTGACTGAGGGACCGGACCGTGCCCCTGCTCGCGCGATGCTCAGGGCTGTAGGCTTGACCGACGAGGACTTTACCAAGCCCCTCATCGCGATCGCCAATACCTGGTCGGAAATCACCCCTTGTAATTATCATCTCCGCGATCTGGCGGCGAGTGTAAAACAAGGGATTCGTGAGGCGGGAGGGACCCCCATTGAATTCAACACAATCGTGGTCTCAGACGGTATCAGCATGGGGACGGAGGGGATGAAAGCCTCTTTGATAAGCCGAGAAGTGGTGGCAGACTCCATCGAATTGGTGGTTCGCGGGCATCTGTTTGACGGAGTCATTGCATTATCCGGTTGCGACAAAACCATTCCAGGATGCGTGATGGCGCTGGCCCGGCTGAATCTTCCATCAATCATGCTCTATGGAGGCTCCATTATGCCTGGAGAATTCCATGGAAAACCGGTATCGATCCAGGACGTCTTTGAGGCCGTAGGATCACACGCCAAAGGGAAAATGACAACGGAGGAGCTGATTGAATTAGAACGACGAGCCTGCCCGGGAGCCGGGGCCTGCGGTGGTCAATTTACGGCGAATACCATGTCAATTGCGTTTGAGTTTTTAGGAATTTCCCCCATGGGATTCAATGGCGTCCCAGCCCTCGACCCCAGAAAGCACCAAGTGGCCAAGGAATGCGGAAGAATTCTGATCAATCTCCTGAAAAACGATCTTCGCCCACGGGATATTATTACTCGCCCCGCATTGGAAAACGCCATCGCGGCAATCGCCACTACCGGTGGATCCACCAATGGGGTCCTGCATCTATTAGCCCTGGCCCATGAAATGTCGCTCCCATTAAATATTGACGATTTTGATACCATTAACCGCCAAGTCCCGCTCCTGGCTGATCTGAAACCAGGAGGTCAGTTCATGGCAGCCGACCTTTATCAAGCAGGAGGCACACCGTTGGTGGCAAAATGGCTTTTAGAATCTGGCCATCTCCATGGAGACCAAATCACCGTCACCGGACGAACGTTAGCTGAAGAAGCTGCCACAGCCAAAGAAACTTCAGGGCAAACAGTTCTTTTTCCCCCTTCCCATCCAATTAAACCAACGGGAGGACTTGTGATTTTGAAAGGCAACCTTGCCCCGGAAGGCTGTGTTGTCAAAGTGGCTGGTCATGCCAAATTGGCACACCATGGCCCGGCCAAAGTCTTCGACTGCGAAGAGGATGCGTTTCAGGCGGTCCAACAAGGAAAAATTGTGGACGGGGATGTCGTCGTTATCCGCTATGAAGGGCCACAAGGCGGACCAGGGATGCGAGAGATGTTAGGCGTGACGAGTGCTATTGTGGGAGCAGGATTAGGCCAATCAGTCGCTCTTTTGACGGACGGACGGTTTTCAGGAGCCACGTATGGCTTCATGGCTGGACACGTCGCCCCTGAAGCCGCAAAAGGGGGACCGATTGCGGCGGTTCAAAACGGAGACCTGATTCATATCGACATTACTGCGAGACGATTGGATGTGGAACTTTCAGAGCAAGACATTCAATCCCGTTTGGCAAAATGGAGTCCACCGGCACCACGGTATACAACCGGTGTCTTGGCCAAATATGCCAGGATGGTTTCCTCGGCTTCCCTGGGAGCCGTAACTTCTTAAGGGATCACCCTCCAGGGCGCAGTAATTATTTTTTAAGAGGAACGTTCGACTTCTTTTGGACAATTTGGACCGATTGAAAGGCCTTGTCCTTCTGCCCGAGTGCCGCTTCTTGTTCAACCTTTTTAAGGAAATCCTCTGGCCCGTGTACAGGAGCATAAGTGAGAGTCACCACTACATCCATTGATGGCGCATCCTGTGGTGTGGGAAATGTAAAAACCTCTACCCGCATCTCTTCAGGTTTAAGAAGAGTGTCGCGTAATACCTTTTTTGCCTCAAAATCAAAGACCGTCTCTTTTCCCTCCGCATTTCCAAACGTCCGCTCATAAAAACGTTGTTCGTTGTAAACCTTTTTGAGATTTTTCCCAAAAATAGAAAGATCAACGACGACCCGAGACCACCCGGGATGCGGCAACGGCAAATTATGGGGGACCAGGCTCTGAATACTGACCTGCACGTGAGAAGTCTCGGGAGTGGTCTCAGTGATAAAGTCCAAGGTAACCGCTTCCGCGCGGACTTTTCCGAATCTCCCAGGGAAACTGTGATTGGCTACCTTCCTGACCTTCTCACCATTAGCAGATTCATCAACTGCCTCTGGCATATGACAAAATTGACATGGCTTCCCATTGGTTTCAGATTTGGTTTTTTCCCACGATCCAAGCCAACCAGGGAGGTCCTTTGCAGAGCCAGAGATCTTCGGGAGTGAATCATGACAGGTCACGCAGAATTTTGACTCTCGATAGAGATCCAGCTTCTGTGATTGATGTGCCAGGTTCTCAGCGGCTTTATCATATCCTCCAAAAATTGTCGTCCCCAATTGAAATGTTGGCGTTGGTGGATGGGAATTCATGTCCACATCCTGAATAAGATGGCATTGGGGGCATCCGACTCCATCCATCTGTGGATCTTTTGATTGCACTTCCTTAATGAAACGAGGCAAGTGGTCGGCATATTCAAGAATGTGCGGAGCATGACAACGAAAGCACATTGCATGATCTTTTTTATCGGTTGAAGCCAGAAATTGGTCCAAGGTTACTCGGAAAGGGGCAGTCACAATAGAACGCGATTGAGCTGAAGCTTCCCATTCTTCGAAGACCCTAAGGTGGCAGCGTTTACATTTTTCGGAATTGGGAAATGATTTTTCTAATGGTTTTTTGGTTGAAGACGATTCACCTGCAACCGAGCTAAGAAGAGGCGCCGTCAGCAGAAAACTTCCCAAAACCAGCAAAAATACCCCACCCCTCATACTTGTACTCCTGGGGTCCCACATTTTGTAGCTTTTCCTCATCAGACAATCCTTTTATGTTATTCAACAAAAAATCTGGACGTTCCTGCTGCCTATAAACTCATGGTGCGAAACGTGAGGAGACGCGGGGAAGAATAATCATGAATAATGCGTTCTGCAGCTTCCCGTTCTTTATCGGTAGCCAGGCTTTCAAGGAACTTCGCGGCAAGGGCCTTCGAGGGCTCAGGAATGAGAGAATAACTGACTGAGGCTTCAATGAGGGAAGCCTCTGAATCTTGAGGATATTTCAACGTAAATGGGATATGCCTGGTTGTGCCTCCATTGACAAATGGTCGGGGAATCGGACCACGAAGCAGTTCTTCAAATGTTCGGCCAAACCGTTCCTGATATTGATCGATAACCTGTCCATTTGAATTTTTGAGAGTTATCGTGACATAAAATTGTTTTAACACTGGATCGCCACCCGGAAAAGTATGAGGCAAGGCACCATTTCGCACCAGGACTTCACCCTCAACCTTCCCCTTAACCTTTTTAACCTCAATATCCACCCTCGAAAACCATTCGGCCTGTAAATTTCTATTGCTCAGCATAATCCCAGGAATCACAATACCTTGGAACCAATGCCGCCCGATTGGCCGAGTGAGAGCTCCGCGTTGAGAGGTTGAACTCCCCGTAGAGCGCTCCATATGACAATCCTGACAAATGGTGCCTTTCAAAATTTCCCCTGGAATATCAGGCCGAGTAACATCCCTAACCTTATCAAAATGGCAGGATGCGCAATAATGGGCCCCTCGATAAATATCCACCTGCCCAGATGGATGCACAAGATTCTCCTCCGGTTCTGCGTAGGGTCCGTAAAGAGTCTCCCCAGACGTAATTTTAAAAGTGGGGTGCCCATAGGCATTTTCTTGAATGCCAGTAATGAGGTGGCATGCACTACAACCGATGCCTTCTATTTTGACCCGTTTTCCCCCTTTCATCACTTGATCAATCATTCGATCAGTGTGCTGAGGGAATACAGTCACCGCTGGAGCATGACAAGAAAGACAGCGAGTACGTTGCTCCTGATCCGGATCGGTGTGAAGCCACAGGCCTAAAACGGTTTTGAACACCGGAGAGGTGAAAGCCGTCCCATGAAGAAGAGCTCCATCCACGCGACCAAATGTCTTTAAATCCATGGTCTGCTCACGCATCCCCTTCCACTCTTCATAATGCCGGTCATGGCATTGTTTGCATTGCTCAGAAGGGATAAAAACTTGCTCAATTTCCTTAATCCAGGATTCTTCTGCTTCACCAACAACCGTGCTTGGCTGTTGACCAAACCCGACGCCAGATAAACAAAAAACCCCTAACATGATCGATAAAATCCATCGGTTGTGCATGGGTATTATTTCCAATAACCGAAAGTTCTTGCTAAACAGATTCTTCATGAAAGTAGTTTAATCCTGAAGAATTCGTACAAAATGGAAATTAAGCCCGCCGGTGACCCCTTGATTATCAGGATCCGCAGGTTCATATGTGGCAACAGTAAAATTCTTTGTGGGGAGGGTCTGCTCCAAGGCTGTTCCCAAATCTACAAGGGATTGAATTTCATATTTATCCACTTCCTTAATGATCGCTTTCACCTTTATGCCTGATAATTCAGCGGGAGACCCTCCTATGACGGCATACACGACAACCCCTTCAGCTTTGGTCAATCCCAGAATTTTCTTGACCTCCTCATCTACTTCTCCCACATCGATGCCAAATTTTTCGGCTAAAAGCAGGGCTTTTTCTTTGGTCATATTCTCACTTGGCGGTTGACCCAATACTTCTCCTTGAAGAACCATCAATCCTAACCACAGGCACCAACATATTAAGAAACATTGCATTCCGCCTGTAGATCTCATCCTCTTCATTATTGGGATCCTCATGATGAGCTATGCGTGGATTCAATATCACCTGCCCCATTTTGAGATGAGGCCTGAACAGGATCAATAAGTAATTGCATCCAGGAGGCAACAGATTTTTGCCCATTCCGCTCCTTATTTTCTCCATTCCAAACGGCAAAGGCTATGGCTTGCATTCGACCGGGAACCAGCATCGCTTCATTGTCCAAATCGTCTCCCATAGACGTCAGAGGCCGTTTCATGACCACTCGCCATAGGCCATTTTTCCACTCCGCTTGTCCTTGGATGCGTCCCTGCTGTTCTTTGCTAGTTAGGGTACTAAACCCACCTCCCACGAGGTCCTCGACCGATGAGGGCCGACGCGGGATCACTTCAAACCGGCGAGGACCTGATTCCCCACGCTTAGATTCTTTGGCTCGCTCGGCACGCCGATCCACGTCGCTTTGCCAATCCGCTTTCCAATGCCAAATATTCACATAATGATCAAGTTGGCCCATGCAAAAAAAGGCCGGCGCATCTCCCAGAGGCAGAGCCACGGCAACCCCATCCCTGAAGACCCCGGGCGTCAACGATTCATTAATTGTGGCATCCTGCCATTCCAGCAAAAACGCAATGTCTTTTCCGTTATGAATTGATCGGATAGAGAGGGCTCTCGCACTGGGCTCCGGCCATACCGGTCTGGTAATGATTTGGCCACTGAGGGGAACAGGGAGTGGAGCCACGGTCTCCCATGCTGAATCGGAAGGATGAAAGGGCACTTCCCCTTTTGAAAAATGCGCCAGGACAACCATGCCCTGAGAACTGACAAGTGGGACTTGATACCAAGTCAACCCGAATAAAACCACCAACGCAAAAACCACAAACAAAACAATCCGTTTTTTGGCGTGAATTGTGCTCAATCCTCGGTTTCCTTGGAATTTTTAAAGATTCAATGCCAATGATATTTCAAGAATGAGAAAAATCAGTTGATTATTACATAAATACTCGCGAAGAGATTCATGATCATTGTCTATGTGAATGCATATTTTTCAAATTACAGCCCTATCCCATCTTGAAGGCAGAGCGGCGCGGAAAACAAACCGGAACGACGTTTTCAGGTATTTTGACAAAAAATGGGCACCGAGAAATGACGAAGTCCCACCAACAGGTTATGAGGAGAGAAGCGAAACAAATGATATAGCTTAGAACTAATAAATGTGGCAGCAATTATTAATCTCACTGGGGCAGGAGTGGCTGCACCGTATTCAACCAATCTCTATTGAAAAATCAGATTAGCCTCATTATCGTAATTTCACCCGACGAATTTTATTTTCATTCCGTTCACAAATATACAAATACCCCTGTGAGTCCAAGGTCAGGCCAGCTGGAGTGTTCACAATCGCCTCAACGGCAATAAGGCCATCACCATGTTTCAACATCCCAGCGTCTTCTTTTGCCACAAAGCGCGCAGCACCGCACCCACCCATATTTTTGTCATCGTAGCCACTATCGCCATTCCCCGCAATGGTAGTAATGATACCGGTCTGGCAATCAACTTTACGAACCCGGTGATTCATGGAATCGGAAATATACACATTTCCATCTGAGTCAACCACAGCGCCCTCAGGGACATTAAGCATGGATTTCACCGCTAACTTTCCATCGCCGTCAAACCCATATCGGCAGATGCCAGCCACGGTGGACATCGTGCCCGTTTTCCGATCTAGCTTTCGGATGCGGTTTGTTCCCTTATCAGTGAGATATAGATCGCCATATTTGTCCACATCGATATCGACCACGTCATACAACTTGCACTCCAAAGCCGGCTTTCCATCGTCAAGATATAACGATAAATCCAGTCCATCTGAACAACGCGGACGCAGTAACCCTTCATCGTTGCTAAAATCTATCCCAATCGCATCGCCAGAAAGGACAATTAGATTTTGTGCGGTCAGAGGACTCACACGCTCATCATCTTCTGCCGTCCAACAACCGGCAATAGTCGTAAGCATTTCTGTCTGAGGATTATAATGCCGAATGCGATGGGCTTGAGTGTCTGCAATGTAAAGATGATTCTGATCGTCGATTGCTATGGCTGCCGGATAGGTTAAATTGCACTCCAAGGCTGGACCATCCCCATTATATCCCCACTGCCCCGTCCCGACGATGGTCGTAATGATTCCTGTATCCGCGTCAATTTTTCGAATTCGATTGCTGCCTGAATCACAGACATAGATATGATTGTGCGAATCACACAAGACATCTAATGGAAGGTAAAGCCCAGCTTCCCCACAAGGTCCGTAATCGCCGCTATAGCATGTCTCACCCGTCCCCGCAAAGTTATGCAGAAGGCCTGTTTCCATATCCACTCGCCTGATTCGGTCAGAACCGGATTCGGCAATGTAGAAAAACCGACCATCCCGATCAACCGTAATATGGTTAGGCAACGGAATTCCGGATTTCACCGCTCGCTTGCCATCACCCGTACTACGAGATTTTCCATTGCCTGCAAAGGTTTCAATCACCCCGATTTCTAATGCGGTCTCGGTACTCATAGAAAATTTACCCTTCAACGTTCATTTCAAAAAATCCGGTTCACCACCACCACGGAGAAGATTATGGCCCCTAGCCGTTATGGAAGAATTAGGCCTTAGAGGAGGCAGGAACCTGTTCCTGTTGAGCCGACTGGACTGCTGCCGGTGGCACTGGGGAACCCGTTTCTAACGGGGCGGTATGCATAGACTGTGAAATTTGCGGTTGAGCATTACCCTGGTTGGCCGATGCCGTATTTTCCGCCTGTGCCTGGGGATCTAGGTCATACGCTTCTGCCTCTTGTACAGATTTCTTGAACCCTTTAATGGCTTTTCCAACCCCTTCGCCCAATTGCGGTAATTTTCCCGCCCCAAAAATGATCAGCACAATCATGAGGATGAGAATTAATTCTGTAAATCCTAAGCTTCCAAACATGGTACCTCTCCTTGTTGGGGTATCACTTTTTTACCGTTTCACGCGAACGCTTGTTAAATCGATCCTTGAGACGATTTCTGGTTTCTTCCGCCTGCTCAAACATCTTACACTTT
>CAZBQO010000042.1:0-15829 GCA_964494125.1 uncultured Nitrospira sp.
CCCTGGGTCCGGCTCCCGGATCAACTCCGCTTCAACCGCCAACTAAGGACGTTGTCGAGGAGGGACAACGTTGCGCCTCATGCAACGGCCCGATGAAATAAATTGTGAAAGAGTGCCAACAGCGAGAATAGGAAGACATTACGCCGGGAAGCCATTCCCGAATATTTAAGCTACCAGGGCCTTTCCTGTCATTTTGGCGTCGAAGCCCGGCTACAAAAACCTCTTGAGGGCATCCTCCGTGGTCATGGTCGAGCTCTGGCATTGAAAACGATTACAATTGAAACACGGGAACAATGGCATTGGAAGAACAGGCGCAGGAGAACGAAATATTCAAGAAACTTCTGGAGAAGCGAACAGACGAGATTCTTCGCGTTCTTCGGGAAAAGTTATGGCACCAAGACCAGGACGGTTAAACCCGGTCCCTCGGTTCGCCACTTTTCCCGATATTTTCCTTATGTTTTAATCTTGTTTCTTGGCTTTCGATAGGTTGGAGCTCTCCCATGAAACGATATGACTTGGAGCAGTATCTACACGAGCATATTCCACTCTCACGCGCCATGGGCGTTGAAGTCATTGAGGCAAACTGGAATGGCGTCACCTTGCGAGCTCCCCTTGCTCCCAATATCAATCATCGGGAAACCGTGTTTGGTGGAAGCGCCTCGGCTGTGGCCATCCTGGCAGCTTGGGCCATTTTGTCTATTCGGCTACAACAAGCACACGTGAACTGTCGTCTGGTGATTCAGCGCAATACGATGACCTATGAGCGTCCTATTGCGAGTACGTTTGAGGCCTCTTCCACCCTTCAAGACTCACTGCCATGGGAGAAGTTTCTCCGAACATTTGCACGGAAGAATCTGGCGAGAATCAGCGTCGCGGCCACACTGAGGTGCAATGAAGAACAGGTCGGAAGATTCGAAGGGGATTTCGTGGCGTTAACTATGAAACAAGACTAATAGCAGGCTCTATAGACCGCACTATAATGGGACCGCAAATTGGAAACCATCCGCATCTTTTTAAAGATGGGGGTTTATCCAAACCTGGTCGAGAAATAGTCTGCTCAATTTCGGTACCGGTTACCCCATGACATTCTGCATCTTTTGCCTGTTAAGCCGTCGCATAGGCCGGCTTTCCTGCATCTACCTGGCTCATGCTTCGCAGGCGTATCATCCCAATGATTTCTTTGAGTGTTTTACCGGCCACTTCATTCGCGATCTGACAGGTGCCTGCATTCCGGTGCCCCCCGCCGCCATACGCCAGGCAGAGTTCTCCGATATTGACCGTTGAACTCCGGTTGACGATCGACGCTCCAATTGCGAATACGGTGTTTTGTTGTTTCAATCCCCACATCACATGGATGGACAGATTGCAGTCCGGATACAGGGCATAAATCATAAACCGGTTGACGGCATAGATGGTCTCCTCATCCCGCAGATCCAGCACTACCAGATTCTCATGGACGGTCGAGCATCGTTGTATCTGTTCTTTCGCCAACTCGGCATGTTTATGGAAGAGCTGCACCCGCTCTTGCACGTCCGCCAGGGCAATGATTTCATCGATACTGAGGCTGATACATTTTTCGATGAGTTCCATCATCAACTGGTAATTGGAGATTCGAAATTCCTTAAAGCGTCCAAGTCCGGTACGGGCATCCATGATGAAATTCATCAATGCCCAGCCGCGAGGGTTGAGGATTTCGTCGATATCGTATTGGGCCGAATCGCCTTTATCGACCGCATCCATCATCTCATTCCATGCGGCCGGAAATGTCTTGTCCCCACCGTAATACTCATAGACCACTCGGGCAGCAGAAGGCGCCTTGGGATCGATAATATGATTGCTTCTCTGACCCTTATTACGAATGGTTTCACTCAGATGATGGTCAAACGCGAGGTGCACCCCATCAACAAATGGAAGATTGGTGGTGATGTCGTTTGCCGAAATGTCCACCTTCCCGTCCTGCATGTCTTTCGGATGCACAAACTTGATCCCATCAATAATCCCCACTTTTTTCAACAGAACTGCACAGACCAGTCCGTCAAAATCACTGCGGGTCACCAATCGAAATTTTTCAGTAGCCATAAGATTTGATCCTCAAAGGGGAGCGAGGTTGATAAGAAAATACCACAGGCTTGTTTATGATTGACGAGGTTTGCAGCATCATATTCGCAGCCCGAACGGCCAAGGCCTACTCATATTTTCGGCCATGAGGTTCAGATCTTAAGGATATATGACTTTCGTGTTTAACTTCTTAGCCCGAAACGAGAAGCCCGTAACTCTTTTTTCGCGCTTTTAGTGGAGTCGATGCCCTTGCCCCAAATTCAGTTCATGCCCCAGGTCAACCAGGTTCGCGAGCGCTATATTCAGGCGATGAAATGTGGTGACGTAGGCAAACACACGGATTTCATTTATTTCCTTGAAGAATGCCTGAAAGAACCTACCTGGAGGTTGTCCATTGTTGGCAGGGTCCAGGCCATGACCCCTTTTTCCCTACAAGAATACCGTACAAAAGATTTCTGGATGACACCGGCCTCATGAGACTTTATCCTGATACGGTCGGGCTGTTATAGGTGAAGGGCACCGCTATCGTCAGACACATATCTCCACATGACACAACAAACCACCAGGTGCGAGCTCCTCTCAATCCGGTCATCCATGAGATGGGGGGAGCATCAAACAGAGCTTGACCGATCGGAAGCAGCGGAAGACGGAACGATTAGACCATGATATCGATTGCCTGGTGGATAGGCATGATCACATTAGTGACATGCTCAATTACCCTGACTCAAGCCCTTGCAGAAGAACCTGAGCGTCTGCCACGGAAAAAGGAAGAGTTGCAGAATGTGTCGGCTCAGCCACCGAAATCCCAGCCGCCTCAATGGCACTACGGCGGGTTTGTGGATCTTGGATATTCACATGACTTTAATTTTCCCGACAATCACCTCTTTCGCAATCGCGCCACCACGCCCCGAGTCAACGAGCTCGAACTCAACATGGGCGGTGCCTATATTAGGAAGAGTGCGTCCGAGCAATCCCGATGGGGTGCGGAGCTATTGGGGCAGGGCGGACAGGATTCCAAAGATTTCGGTTTCGGAACCAATCTCCCTCATGTTCCCGGGTCCGATATCTGGCGTCACTTCGGTCGCGCGAATCTCTCCTACCTGGCGCCGGTCGGCAACGGCCTGACGATTCAGGCCGGACTCTTTAACAGCCTCATCGGTTATGAATCCCTGTACGCCAAGGATAATTTTAACTATACCCGCTCCTGGATGGCCGATTATTCACCGTACCTCATGTTCGGGGCGAATGCGGTCTATCCAATCAACGACCGGTGGACCGGTGCGGTCTTTGTCATCAATGAATATTTCCATCTCCAAAACGCCAACGATCTGCCAAGTTATGGAGCCCAGGCGACATACACACCCGGTCGTTCCTGGACGATAAAAGAAACCATCTATTATGGGCCTGATCAATCGAACACCTCACTGGAATTCTGGCGATTCTTTTCAGACTCCATCGTTGAATGGAAAGGCAAGGAGATTACCATTGCGGGCCAGTATCAGATGGGAACCCAAAAAAATGCCTCTGTTCGGGGCAACCCGCGATTAGTCTATATGGGAGCGGCGCTCCATACGCGCTGGCAAATCACCAAACCATGGTTTGTCGCGATTCGACCGGAGCTCTATTCGGACCCGAATGGTCTTATAACCGGCTTTGACCAATTCGTCTGGGCGGTCACCGCCACTTCGGAATACAGGCTCCCCTACGAATGGACCAATTCCATCTTCCGGATCGAATACCGCCATGACAACTCTACGGGTTCCGGTGGCGGGTTCTTCAAGGGTGGGCAAAACACGCTGACGCCTTCTCAGAACTTATTGATTTTCTCGGTCATTTGGACCTTCGACTCACACTGACAAGGGAAAATTTTAAAACTTCTATCATTGAATCCGGAAAAGTCATAAAGGTTTCCCGGCCCCAACTCCTTCCAAATATGGAGGAACACATTACAAACCCGAATGTTACGACATAGGGCTCTCTTTCATATCTCTGGCAAGAAAGTTCATCATCGTTCACATTCAAAATTATCCATATGTTCTCCGGATGGGGTAATTCGTTTCCTGAATCCCTTCCAAGGTTTCGATCAACTCGTCGGGATCAGACCTGTTAGAGGGCGTGTTGGAAATACCTATTATGGACCTTACCGTCCGGATTGATTGCAACCATTCAAGGTTCTGGGGAGATTCCGTTTCCTCAGGAGATCGCGGGTGAGAGATTTACACCCCAAGCTTCCGATTCCACCACAGCCACCGGAGAATAAAAACCAAAGTTTTACCGTCCGGCCAGGATAGGGAACGAAAAATTCTAGACGTCAAATTTGAATAAAAGTGTTAAATGGCCCATCCCAGGATGAGTAAGGACCATTATGCACACCCTAGTAATCCGGCTTCCCCATGAAAGCCTAAAAGATCCGCGTTAACGTCCTTACGGGGTTTTTGCCTGGTCAGCATGAGCCTTCGCCATCTTTTCCGCAACTTCCGCAGCTTTAGTGTAATGGTCCTTTAAATTTTTGGCATGTTCCACAAGGCTTGACTCATGCCCTTCTTTGGGGGTCCCCAAGAACTCATACTCTTTCTCAATTTGGCCCATTTCTTCTGCCCGCGCATGAAGATCATGCGCTTCCTTCTGGTACCAGTCCGCCAAACGCGCATGGTCGTTTTGTTTCACCATTTTGCTTGGCGGACTGAATGCGCAGCCGACCATCAGGGCCATCATTGTTGTCGCAAGCACCAATTTCCAGCTTCCTTGAATGTTCATAACCTCCTCCTGTGTGATGAATGATTATTGGTTATCCATGTACTTTTTCTATGCCATCAATTGGTAAGAAATGGGTTGTCCAAAAGAAAGAATCACAACGGTCTACCTAAAGATCGGGATGCTACTTTAGGATATCTCCAAAAAGCATTCACAATACATCGCTAGAAAAAGGTCTGCTGGAATCCGCTCCAATCTTCCTGAAACAAAAACCCATCGGCTGAAGAATTTGCTCTGCTCAGAGACGTGGGCATCATCCGCTCCCACAAATTTCTGTATGGTCTGCGTTGATTGGCTTAAAGAGATTGGAGTAGACATACACGGCCTCTTTTGATATCTCGGTGAAAGATTTGATATCCGCATCTGCCCTCATATCGCACAATAAATCTCTACCCAACTTCATATACACATCGCGATGTTAATAGTGGATTACCATCTTTTCACCATATTAGGAATAATAAAAGGTGTGTCATTTTCTTTGGAATATGGCCCGGCTTGGCGGCTTCCGGGGTGCAATGTCGGTAGAGCAAAGTCATGCTTCCTGCGGTATGGCCGAGAACGGGGATGCAGAAAAATTCCCGATTAATCTGTATGGCTTCATCACACATCAACCACCTGCTCCGCACCGGACATGGCGGAAGCGTCCGCACGATGAATGATCCGAGTACCGCCAAAGTGTTTGGCATACTGAGGCGCCTCCCCCACATCATCCTCGTGGTTGAGGAAGATATACCGAATCCCACCGTTCTCTTCAAATGCCTGAACCAGGTGTTTGAGGAAACGGGGAAAATCGCCTAACCAATTTCCTTGAGGAGGTTGAATGGAATCGCTATTGGCATCAAACCATTTTTCCGAGTTGAATCCAACTTAGAATACCCCGCCTTTTATATGTAGCGGAAAGGAGGCTTGAGCCTCTGAAAATACCTCGCGATACTTCGTTTTCGTGCCAATGGATCCCATTGGACAGGTGATCAGGGCTTGGTACGTAGCAATTTCTTCCCGTTCCGTTTCTGGCTGACGGAAGACCGTTGAATAATCGCCGTCTTCAGTAAACGTGGTGGGAGCCAATTGCCGACAGGCATCACAATCGATACCGGTGGAGTCGACAAAAAAAGTTGCCTTCGACATTCGTCTTTAATCGTTTGGAGAGGGTAGCCACGATTCCTTTCGCTTCGGATTTCAGTATATCGCCCTAAAACACGTCTATGACATAGTGAGAAAATGTGGCTCGGGTAGATGTCCGATGAAAGTTTGGGGAGGAGAACTGCCGCTTGGTGTCTACTATGGCATATCCCGCTAATCTTTTCCGGATTTTTATGGACATCCGGATTCAATTTTGGATTTCCATTTCAAAGAGTGTTGAATAACCCTGCAATCCAAGATAGGCTCACAATCAGATCAACAAGAATTACCCAAGCAGACATTTACAGAACATAGAAAACTAAACGGTACCGTACCCATTCACATACACGATGGAGGGATTTATGCAGAAAATCGCAACCATGCTACTGACAGCGGCCTTAATCATCGGACTCAGCGGATGCAGTTATGTTTTCTATCCGCGTGCGGATGAATTTGCCCAAAAAGCGAAAGGAACCACCAGCGTCGAAACCGTACTAAATCTCACCACCATGATGGAAGCCAGTGCGGAAGCCGCGAAGGGCGGAACAGGGTACGATCAGCCATTGGACGACCTGCACAATCAATTTCATGCCTTCGACAATTCATTGTGTTGTGTAGACGAGGCCAAACGTGAAACACCGGCCTATGCTCTCGCGGTGACCCATAATAAGGAATTGTGGGCTATCTTTAAACGGCTATGGAAGTTCAAGGATACGCAACCCCAACGGGATGAACACCTCGCCTTATTTAAGACGGAGGTCCAAGAACTCCGTTCGACCCTTGAGGCATTGAAATAATCGGACGGCGTGGATTGACCCGACAGGGCTGAATCGAGTGTGTGCGAGAGAGGCGCCTAAGGGGAACAGAGACTTTTGGGTACAGGTCTTTACGATTGGCCCTTACGAATAGCGGGAATAACTCGTCGTCTGTCGGGGCCGTGCTTTCAGAATGACTCCGATTAATAGGCCGATGAGTACCAGAGCGCCTCCATAGAGTAGCCATTTGAGTTGTAAGTTTCCTTCAAGCTGCCTGGCTTTAGCGGATAGTTCTTCAACCTGGTCAGCTAAGAGTGTGTTCTGCTGTACAAGTTCGATGTTACGGGCATGCTCGTTGATGGAATCGCCCGATATACGTTTCAGTTCCGCAAGTTCTTTCGACAGGGATTGCACCTGCGAATTGAGTGTCCGGTTGTTGGCGTCGGTTTCTTTATGCTCAGCCTGGATAGTCGCACGCGCCTCGCGTTCTTTTTCGATTTCAGCTTTAAGACTTTGTAGGCGCTTTTCGGCGGCAGCCAGCTTGACCCGGGCAATGGGTTCTCCGATGAGGTACTGAGATGTTACCCAGCCCTCCATCCCATCGGTGGTCCGGACCTGGGTAAACCCGGCCTCCTCGTCTATCGCGAGAATGGTCAGTTGGGTCCCGCTTGGTAGGCCACGGTGTAGGATGCGATGGCCAGTAGTGGGCCCACTACGTAGGGGCACAGTTACCACGTCCGAGATGTAATTCACGTCTCCGACCGCAGCCAAGGGCTGTGTGGTCAACCCCAACCCGGAGAACGATAAAAAGACGAGATAGATTAAAAATTTCAAAGCGTTTAACCTCCTCATGGTATTGCGCATTTCGAGAAAGGATTTCTTCGGACGAAAGGTAAAGTGTCGCACTCACTGGGAATAAGAAATGTATAGGCCTTGGGGGACCAAGCCGATAAGTAGCAAAGGAGCCGTAAGGTGTCAATGACACCAAAAAATCGGCTCATGAAAATAGAGGCTTAAAATGGCTAATTTCTGTATTGACTCACTATTGAATCCCCTTTTCTGTCCACGAATATAGAAGACCCGGAAATGTTCCATCAAACGGGCCTAAAGAAGGTGGTTGGGCGGGATAGGATGAAATGAAGAGCTTAACTACAGGCTTGATCTAGGACTCAGGTGATCATATGACCACCGCATGTGAATGAGCTAACCGGGCTGACGTTCAAATCCGGGAACGGAACCTGGTAGGGCCAGACGAGATGGTCTGCCCCTCCAGGGTATGCGTCAGAACGATTCAATCTGCAAGCTTGGTTGGAAATGGCTGTGCGTTCTTTGGCCGAATGAAACAAGCCTTACCTTCCGAACTGGATGCCGGTTTTTCCAATAGCCAAAGTCCAATAATAACGTGGCGAAAAGGACAAATGTCTGGCGAGTGAAACTCTTTATGGAACAGTGGCGATGGATTGGATCTGTATTTTTAAGTTGCTCAGTCATTTCCTTTGGAGCACAGGGTAACCAAACGAGTAAATCCATTTATCCGCCTCAACCGCATTTTTCCGTGCCAGCTCTCTGGCCGGGGTGTGACACGGAAGACAATCTACTTTGTAATCCTTAGACACCGTGTGTTGAGGATCATCGGGATTAAAGAGGGACCAACCCCAACCATCACCCCATAGGCGGGATTCTTGAAACCGCCCGTTCGTATCCCTGACCAACACAAACCAGCCTTTGATAGTGGTCGCGTGACCGACTGCCGGCCCGGTGGTCATCGGCATAGTGTCGGCGTGTAGGAGTTCTTTCACCAACACCGCTCCGTCGGGAAACCGGTTTTTCTCGTTGTAATACTTGATCGTCTCCGGCTGGGTATACACGACGTGGTATTCCTGCAAGCCTGGCGCACCGTCAACCTTTGCGTGGGCCCAGGTCCCAAGCGTGGGCCATTCCCGGTAATTTTCAGGAACACTGATGGCTCCGGTTTTTGAGTCAACATTGGGGGCAAATGGTTTCCCCTCATCTGTCATCGCCCATCCTGCCAAACTCCCCAATCCCAGGATGAGGACCGCTCCTATGGTGACAAAATGCTTCATGGACTTCTCCTTACAATGTTGGCATCAAAAAAATTGGCTGAGGCCCGTCACATAAACCGTGACGGACCTCGGCCTAGTTCCTTTATAAATCCGACGGCGCTTTCTCTTTGATTTCTTTCCAATTGGCCTCGGATTTTTTGAGATAGCCCGGAATATCCTTGGCCCATTTGCTTTGGATATCCCGATCCAGGTTCAAATACAATTTGCCCTGAACGATCTTCCACGCTTCAGGATCGGACACGAATTTCTTCCCGACCGCCACACCATAGGCACAATATCCCCCGTAGGCTGGCACATACTTCCCGGGGTCGGCCTCGAACATTTCTTTGTGCTCTTTGGTAGCAAAGGCATAGGTTACTCCCTTGTGCTCCACCACGTGGTAACCCGAGCCTCTCATCGGTTTGCCATCCGTAAAGTACGCAACCGGATCATAACCGCTAATTCCTGGAGTGCTATTGGTGACATCCCCCGCGAAGGCGGGTGTAGCCGCGATGGCCAGAAACATGACGAACAGGGAACTTAAGATTGTCTTCATCATTTTCATGATGGATCTCCTTTTTGAAGATAGAATGGTTAATAAATCGCAGTATACAGATCTGTATCCTTTATGGAGTCTAGTCAGCTGAGTTCTTGTTTCGTTACACTTCTTTTCCAGTCGCGTTCACATTTCAGAAACCATTCATATTATTGGAATACAAAAAGAAATCTGATACATCTCCTTCAGAGATATTTGTGTATCCACAAAAATTACAAAAATATTGGTAGACCAGAAGGTCTAGTTAAATGTCGCAAGAAAGCCCTCGACCCTCAAAGCGGGAGCAACTCATCCAGACAGCCGTAACCTTATTTGCGCAAAACGGGATTCACGCCACAGGGATCGATACGATTGTTGAACACTCAGGGGTGACAAAAAAAACCTTGTATGCGCACTTCCACTCAAAAGAGGAATTGGTGCTCTCGGCATTGCGACACTATGACGGACAGTTTAGAAATTCGTTCATGCGGCAAGTGGAGACGAAGGCGCGCACTCCAAAAACCCGCTTGCTGGCCATTTTTGATGTGGCCGAAACCTGGTTCTCGCAACAGAGTTTTTATGGATGTTTGTTCATCAATGCCGTTGGTGAGCATTCCACCCCCGACACCTCACTGCGTTACGTCTGCAGGGATTTCAAGCGGATGATGACGGAATTTATTCTCAAGCTATGCATTCAAATGGGAGTGCGGAATCCTCAGCATTTAGCCGAAGAACTCTCGCTCTTATTGGAAGGCGCAATCGTGACAGCCCAAGTGTCGCAAAAACCTAACGCAGCCAAAATTGCCAAACGGATAGCAGCAGCGCTGATCGAAAAACAGAGACCACGTGAAACACCCCAAACATGAAATCATATTTCCAAGTGGATGATTGGATACTCCTAATTGATTTGATGATTGTCACTCGGCAAAGCTGATTTCTGACATATTCGACCCTTGGTCGTTGTGCATCGCAACGCCGCACCATTTATCAGAAGCCATGAGGCTTACAATCCGGGGAGGCTAACAGAAGGAGCTGAGATTTTTTCCTGCCCACTTGCATGATATTCAGTGGGCGGTTGAATGTGGCGAGAGGGTTTCAGGGGAGGCCATCCTGGTTCTATTGGCTTTTCCTGGTGTTCCCATACAATAGAAATACAGGAATGAGCATCCTGTGTTCAGCGAAATCCCATACACGATGAGCGACCTATATTGATTGAATTTTGGCCTCATCACACAGCCTCCAGGACCTTCTGGTATGGGAGAAGGTCCAGGTTACACTCAAGCAGAGATAATAAATGAAAATTTCCATAGCTGCCCCATGTTAATGTCACGGAAAAAAAATTGGTAAATTCTGGCGTGTTTTTGTTAGGCTATGCCCATACATAGTACTCAGTAGGTGCTAATAACAGCGTTGGCATCTTTCGCGGGTTTGTCCTCCACCCTCCAACATAAATATTTATGTGTTTCTCGTATTGAATAGTCCTTCTCTAGCGTTCATTACGCTGTTTCGAGGAATTTTACCAGGATCGAACCAATGCATCGGAGCGTTGATCTATCAACCAAACCCAGGTTGCTTTCCACATCCATAACAATATGCCAAGCCCCGAAACCGATTCCCTTCCACACCCAATCAGCAGAAAAATGATGGGATTTTAGTTTTGAAGAAAATTTTTGTAGGGCATATGATCATTCCTCAGGTTCAATATCACCATGATGGACACTCGAGTCGGCCATTTTTTAACGGGTTCTTTTAGAATATCCAGCCTCCCATCACATACCAAAAGGCATACACCCGGTAAAATTGTATTTGCCAGAAGGTCTCCTTCTGGTTTACTTTGTAGAGTTTGTATATTCTCCCTTTATCTTAAGAAAGTTGAGGATCTCCGTTTTACAAAAAGGCCTCGATGAAGTTTTGTGAATCGTAAGCTATAGATATCTCGAAATTCCCTACACATGAGAGAGGAGCGTTAAGGATGCCAGAAATCCAGCGGATCATATTGGGCCCATGGAAACTGTTAAAGTCCCTGTTTGATACCCAAGAAGCGACAGCGCTGGCTTCCCATAAAAATGGTCGCGAGATAGACTTGGTTCGAACGATCCCATTTTTGGCCCTACATGTTGCCGTCCTCGCAGTCTTTTGGGTGGGCTGGAGTCCTATCGCGGTCGGGGTTGCGGTTTCCCTGTATATTGTACGAATGTTCGCCATTACCGGCTTTTATCACCGCTACTTCTCCCACCGAACCTTTCGCACCTCACGAGTGATGCAGTTTCTGTTTGCCTGCCTTGGGGCCAGCGCGGCCCAACGAGGTCCTTTATGGTGGGCCGCTAATCATCGCCACCATCATGCCTATTCCGACAAACCGGCAGATGTCCATTCTCCTGTTATCCGCGGGCTCTGGTGGAGCCATGTAGGTTGGTTTTTAACCCATGACCAACTCGCAACAAAGTTGAACCGCATCAAAGATTTTGCGCGATATCCGGAATTACGATTTCTGAATCGTTTCGACACCCTTGTGCCAATCGGGCTGGCAGTCCTCCTGTTTTTCTTGGGGAAATGGCTGGGCAGTGCCTATCCGGATTTGGGAACAAGTGGATGGCAAATGCTGGTGTGGGGCTTCGTGATATCGACCGTTGTCCTCTGGCACGGAACCTTCACCATCAACTCACTTTCCCATCTTTTCGGTAGCCGACGCTATCCAACATCGGACCATAGCCGGAACAACTTCCTTCTGGCCATCATTACCCTAGGTGAAGGATGGCACAATAATCATCATCAATATTGCAGCTCCGCCCGGCAAGGATTTCGATGGTGGGAAATCGATGTCACCTATTACCTGCTGGAAGGACTCCAACTTTTCGGGATCATTTGGGATATTCGACCAGTCCCCGCATGGGTGCTGAATCACCCAAGTCTTGATCAGGTGGACGAGGATACTGATTCAGCCGAGAAGATGGCGATGTAGATACACCATTGGTCCCGGGGATGAACACTTAAGGTGTCCGGCCATTCACTCAGGCCTTTTTTTTAAATTTACCCTCTAGGGCCTCCCTTTCTCACTCTCCCACATTTCTTTCACAAGCCAAGAACTCGTCATTATCATGAGGGATGCACCCACTTGGAAGGGTGAGGTATGATAAGACTAATGGCTGCTGACGCCCTGTGAGGTACGAACATGTTTCGCGCTCTGATGACGATAGTCTTCGTAACCGTTCTCACCCTTCTGCTTGGATATCAAACGTCCTGGCCCTTTTCCATAGTTGAACCGAAAGAATTCACAGTTCACCAGTCAGGTGATCATATTTCGGTCGCCTTGGATTTAGAGGGTCTCCCCGGAGTCACCAAGGTGAACTACTACTGGTATGGTGAATTTGACGATATGCTGCGAGAATTTGTCGAAGAAAAATTAGCCCTTGTCGCCACGGCAAAAAACAATCCTCCCTTTGGCGGAAAGATCCGGATGCCCAAAGAAATGATGGGCACCTATCGGCTTCTGGCTGTGGCCGAACAGGGTGGAAGACAATCCCAACATGAATCCTTAGCCATCTTCGATGAAATCCTGATTCAAATTGAGCCGGACGCTGAACTGCTGGAAATTGATTTTCAAACGGACAAGCCCCTGAGGTTGGGGCGAGCCAGCGGAACTCGTGTATATGACCAAGTGGACTTTCTCGGAAAAACGTTTGAATTACCAGTGATTGGGCGATTCTCAGATGGAATCTCCCGTTCCCTTCGGGCACAAAGCACAGGAACCACCTATCATTCTGCTAACGAAAAAATCATTTCGGTCAACCCAAATGGGGTGGTCAGGCTGGTGGGGAATGGGGAAACCGCGCTCACCGTAAAAAACCGCCATCAAGAGGCCACCCTCGGTATTCTGGTTGAGGTTAACGATGAACCGAACCAGCCACCGGTTTCGGATCCCGGCAAAACGCAAACGGTCATTTCGGGAACACGAGTCACCTTGAATGGCTTAAGGAGTTATGATCCAGACGGTGGCTCCCTCCAGTACCACTGGGAACAAGTACGAGGAAGTAAAGTCCCTTTGCTTGATCCGTATTCCGCACAAGCCAAATTTTTGGCCCCGTTTGTAGTCGAAGAACGCCTCTTCCGCTTCACGCTCAGAGTTACGGACATTCAAGGTGCCGACAGTCAACCTGCCTTTGTCGACGTCATCATTACGCCCTAACGGGAGGCACCTCATAGAACGTGCAGCGCGAGTCAGAAGCCAAAAGTAATCACTCCTTTCCCTTATTTCCCCTGAATCCACTCTCAATAGTGGGGCGATCATACCCAACTTCCCAATACCGCCAAAATCGCCTTCTCTGGTCGAAATTACTACAGGCGAGCGAGGGTCGAGCTAGTGATGATTTTTTTTAAACTGCAGTACCAATCTCCCTTGGAACAGATTCCCAGGTTCATCTAGCCTATTAGGACAACATAGGAATCATTAGGTTTTGGTTCCCAATTTTCAAAAAAAGCAGGAGTTCCGCTCAAATGTCGGAGCAATAATCTCTTAAGTAATCGTTAAAAAATGCCCGTCGATGACAAAGCTCAAAAAAGAGAAATATACCTCGTAGTCGCCTTGGATCATCATCAAAGGAAACACAAACATGGAAGCCGGCTAGAGCCCATTCGCCATAGGTTAAACATTTTTCCCTATAAACGATAAGGCGAACCGAACGTGAACATCAATCCTGGTTCCGCTATTATTTTACGGTTTCATCGCAGGAGCAAGGTGGTCGATTAAGCGAAGTAAGGAGTGCAGAAACCTTTTTCTCTATTGAGAGCCAAAAGTATGAGTCCTCGCACAGACCTCCACGAGAGCATATGGGATGCATAGCAAATACATTTATGCGGCGGGATTCGAATCACAAAGGTAGGGGAACTGAAGACTGCCATTTGAATGAAGGGAGGCTGCCGATGCCCATATTCAAAGCAAGCTGGTTGGAGGGTGGTTTGGTTGTGTTGTCCCTTATGGCACTCACCATGGTGAGTGCGTGCCTGGGAAAGTTTGAAACGAAACCTACATTGACCGAACCGTGTCTCCTGAATTGGCAACAGCAAGCGGGCCTCTCCGAAGTCGATCTTCCTGATTCAACTGGGAGCCATGGTCTTCCGGTCTTGGTATTTAATATTCATGACCGCCTTCTTCCCGACTCATTCTTCTCGAGTGAGGCCCATACTGAAGAAGAGATCGCATGCATTGGGGATCTAGCCTCCAAGTTCGATCTTGTGCTGTTTCAAGAAGCCTTTGTCCGGCCGGCACAACTCGCCCAATACACCAAACATTCCTGGTCAAATCACCCATTGTTCACCGAAGGCGGTGGTGGTGACTGGTGGCCTCTTCGAGCCATATGCCACATATGTTTGAGCCCCGGACTCCTGATGCTCGCTCGTGAACAACCTCAGTCTGTCCATTCAGAACCCTATGAGGCCTTTGCAGGCTGGAATACCGACCTGAATAAAGCCGATGATTTCTTTTCGAAGGGTTTTCAGCTTGTTCAATTCCCAACATTTTGGGTACTGAATAGTCATATGGACGCCGGTCGTGGAGAAGCCAGCATTAAGGCCAGAGCTCTACAGTTTAGACAGCTTTCTGCAGGCATTAGGCATTTCATTTCTCCTGATGCACCGTTGCTAGTCGGTATGGATGCGAATCTTCGACCAGACCAAGAGAAACGCGATGCAGAAATTTTGGAAGAATTTCTTAAGTCGAATGCGCTAACCCTTGTGCGCCAAAGCGGGCCGGATTTGATTGCCGTCAGAGGAATCCGCACAGACCACTCACAATCCCTTCCATTCAAAGGCATCCTTAGCGATCACAACGCCCTGTCCGTCATTATGTACCCACCATCCAGATTAGAGTCACAAGACTAATCAGGCTCCTTGATCTACACATGAAGATGGGATGCAGAATTCCATAAAATTAACAGAAAAACTCGCTCTCTCATTGGAAGGCCCAATGGTGGTTGTCCCATTTTCTGAAGATCCTGAAACCGCCAACATTGCTAAACGGGCCGCAGAACCTCAACTGGTCAATTGGCAAAATTATATTTTTGTATTGATGTAGACTTTTACTCCAGGATCGAAATCCCTCCCGAGGGAATCGAACATTTTTTCATCCAGGCTGATGAAACTCGTATCATTATGAAGATTTTCATCCGCCAAAGTCCCACGGTCAACGATGATGATTTTGGCAAGAGACGATTCCACCTCTTCGACTGTTTGAGACCTTTTCGACCTACCATGCCAGGGCACTTGCATCAGGAAGGCGGTATAGGAATCAATATTTTCCAACCCGCTTGTCGAAGCAATTGGGCCACTGATATGAAGGGCGTTCAATTTTTCCTTCAGGATTTTGGCCGCCTGGTAACTGGGTCTCTCCGGTAAGAAGGGTTTGTTGGCTAGTAAAAAGAGAAAAGATAAGGAAACAAGGGACAATGCCATAATATGAAGAATTTTCTCCCGACCGGACCGACTCTTGGCCAGATACCCCACAAAGCCTAAACTCCCGCCAAGAAGAAACGGGTAGACGGAAAAAT
>CAZBQO010000043.1:0-15664 GCA_964494125.1 uncultured Nitrospira sp.
TGGTGCGCGATGAACCGCTGGCCTCCATTATTACTGAAGCTCTTGAGGGCTATGGCTCTGGCCGCTTTGAGACCCAGAGCGAAGTAAAACGCTTTTTGGAATCCCAGGCCTTGTATCCCAAAGATAAAAATGGAGAAGTGCATTACCAGCGCCTAGCCGAGTTATTTGGCCGGGTGATCTATGCCGGGTATATTGATTTTCCGCCATGGGGCCTCAATCTGCTTCCCGCCAAACATGAACCGCTGATCAGCTACCAAACCTTCCAGGCCATTCAAACCCGGTTGCAGGTCAGCGCCAAAGCACCGGCCCGGAAAGACCTCCATGAAGATTTTCCGCTCAGAGGGTTCGTGACCTGTGCGTGTTGTGGCCATCCGATGACGGCCTGCTGGTCAACTGGGAGGAGCAACAAATATCCCTATTATCTCTGCCAGACCAAAGGGTGCAGTGAATTTCGTAAATCCACGCGAGCGGAAAAAATGGAAAGGGAGTTTGAAGAGCTTTTGCAGGAACTTCGTCCGTCTCCAGCTCTGTTTCATATGGCCAGAGAGATGTTCAAAGACCTGTGGGAGGATCGCCAAGAGTTGATGAAACAGGAAGTTCATTCCATGAAAGCACAACTCCCTAAAATTGAACGCCAGGTCGAGAAGTTTTTAAGCCGTCTTATCCAGACCGAGAACCCCACGGCGATCAGGCATTACGAGAACGAAATCACAAGGCTGGACGAACAAAAAATCCTGCTCAGTGAAAAAATCAAAAATTGCGGTCGTCCGCTTCAATCCTTCGATGAATCTTATCGAACCGCGATGACTTTTTTGGCAAGCCCTTGTTATCTATGGAGTTCTGACCGTTTAGAGGACAAAAGAATGGTGCTCAGGCTGGTGTTTGCTGACAAATTACCCTCCCAACGAAATGAGGGTTATCGAACCGCCCAAATCGCCCTTCCCTTCAGGGTTTTGGAGGGGTTCAAGGGAGGTAAGTCCGAAATGGTGCGCCCGGCAGGAATCGAACCTGCGACCCCCGGCTTAGAAGGCCGGTGCTCTATCCAACTGAGCTACGGGCGCACGATAGGAAAATCGCATAGTTAGGGAGTTTGAGTCAACGACCAGGCAGCCTGGGGAGCCAATTGTTGCATTCGTCATTTCAGCCCAGAAAATCAAAACCAAAAAAACCACAGTTTGAATGAGGGGATCATGTGCTCCACAGAAACGAAGCAAGTCCAAAGCTTTTAACAACCCTGTTCAGGAAAGAGGGTGAAGACCAAGTAAACCCGTTCCTATCATCAAAAATGTCGAAAAACGAAAACGGTTCACCTCTAAACTATCCGATTTTCACACAACATGCTTAACATGTCGTTCATGCATATAGGATATTCGCATCCAACCGATAGGGTGAGCTATCGGAGGTGGATATGCATAAAAATTGTACCCTTGGTGTTGTAGGTTTCTTTGTACTCCTTGGTGCCTGCGCCTCGCAGCATTCGTCCCACAATAACGTTGATGAACAGGTGGATCTCTATCTCAGCACACTGGATGATAAGCATTTCGTCTGGTGCGAATTAGATCTGGAGCAATGTCGGCGTGACTTTGAGGCATGGAAACTTACCAAACAAGGTCTCAGCATAATTCAGGAATTCGAACGAGAGAATACTGATCAACCGGACAATACTCAGCACGTGCCGAATGTCTTTCGTACGCGATTTGTGGAGGAAGGCCAGTTAAGAGAGGAAATGGTAGGCCAAGACGGCAAGGGGCAGAGCTTCGATCGGGATCCGGAGGGCTTAGGTAGGTCCTATTGGACTACTGATACTAAGGGGAATAATGGACATCCCATACAGGAAAACATGAGTATGGCTCCGAGAATTCATGGTCCCCAATCCCCGCGCTGATATCCTTGAGGAGCCGGCTAAACTCACCATTCGGCTCAGATCCCTTCACTTGATCCCCACGACGCACTGACTATCGAACCGACTTCCCCTTCTTTTAAAACCAGAGATTCCCTTAAACCTTGCTATTCACTCGGAAGAAAATTCTAACTTTAAATTGGATAAATTTACTTTTGTAAAGTTTTAATTTTCTGCGCTAACGACGACCAGGTATTTCCTATTTCAACTTTGATCCCATTAGGTTTCACAGAGGAAAATGATGACAAACGACCAGCCTAATCGAAGAACCTATTCCCCCACCCGAACCAGCATGCCGCGATCTTTGCAGATATTGAAGGTGTGATAGAACCACGCCACGATGATCACAAGGAATCCACAATTGAGGCCCGTGGCCCAAAGCAAATGAGTCACCGGCGCACTTCCTGTGGTGAGGACCGCACGCATCCCTTCAAAGATATGCGCAGGAGGAACCATCCAGGCAATGGATTGCAGGACAGGGGGAAGGACTTCAATCGGATAAAACACACAGGAAATGGGTTGAAAAAGGAAGACCATACCCCAGGCTAGCACTTCGGCCTGCTGCCCAAAGCGCATAATGATAGAAGTGGTGAGCACGCCAATGATCCAGCCGGATATTACTAAATTGAGGACGAAGGGAAGCAAGGAAAGGCCCATCTGGAGAATGTCATATGAATAAAAGACCCAGGCGAAAAGCATCATCAACCCGCCCACGGCGGTGACCTTCAGCACACTCATGGTCATGGTGGCAACGAGATATTCTCCGACCGTTAACGGACTGGCAAACAAATTCATCAGATTTCGAGCCCACATTTCTTCTAAAAATGAGACGGCTATGCCCTGCTGCGCGCGAAACAACACGTCCCAGAGGATCAGCGCCCCAAGAAAAAATGAGAGGGCGCCATGCAGCGACATCCCAACTTTTTCCAGATAAATCGTAATGAATCCCCACACCACGAGATCTAGAAACGGCCAATAAAAAATCTCCAGCAGCCGGGCAAAGCTTCGCTTGTAGAGATACATATGACGCGATAATAATGCGAGGATACGCCCGAGACTCATGGACCGTTTTGCTCTCTGGCCAGTTTCAAAAAGACCTCTTCCAGATCTCGTTGAGCGTAGCGTTGAATGATTTCGGAGGCGGTACCTTCTGCCACAATTTTGCCTCGTTGCAGGAAGATGATGCGATCGGACATCTCCTCCATCTCCCGCATGTTGTGCGAGGTATAAAGAATACTCAGGCCTTCCGAGCGTTGATATTCTTTCAAGAACGATTTAATTTTATTGACGATATCAGGATCCAAACTCGCGGTGGGTTCATCGAGAAACAACACTTTAGGTTCGGTCATGATGGCTTTGGCCAGGGTGAGCCTCGACATTTGGCCGGAGGACAGTTTCCTCGTCAGTCGATGGCGAATGTCCTCCATCTCCAACTTTTTGACAATATCATCAATGCGCTGCTGGATATGTTTGAGTTCATAGAGCCTCGCAATGACCTTGAGATTTTCCTCTACCGTTAAGGAAAACGGCATCGAAATGTAGGTAGAGGAAAAATTCACCTGTTTCAGAATGGTTTCCCGATGTGTGGCCAAATCCAGTCCGAACATGTGAATGTTCCCGACCGTCGGCGTGATCAGCCCTAATAACATATGAATGGTGGTGGTTTTGCCGGCACCATTCGGCCCAAGGAGCCCGAGTATTTCACCTTTTTTGATGTCAAAAGAAATATTATCGACGGCGGTAAAGCCCTGAAACCGCTTGGTGAGGTTTCGAACTTCAACGACAGGGGAAGCCATGGAATCTGAGACAGGCATCAAAACAAAAACCCACCGATTTTATCCGGCAGGTGACAGGTTTCACAGCGATTACTCAGCACTTCACCCTCGTAACGTTGCTCCCCATTATGACAACGCAGACAATCGGCCATGTTCGCCTTCCAGAGCACCGAATCTTTTGGATGATCTGGCTCATGTGGTTGATCATCAAGTTTGACATGCCCGCGCGGAATCACAATGGGATACGCTTTAATCGGCGCTCCGTGCACGACCCGCCCGTGGCAGGTCGTACACCCCTCCCCTTTTCCGCGTTTCTCAAAGGCCTCCATGTGTTCCCGATGATTCATGATCAGCCCGACATCTTTGACAGGGGCCGGCAAATCACGCATAGAGACTTCCGTCACCCGCAAGATGGCTCGATGACAACTGATGCACACAGAAGAAGACACATGGGATTCAAGATTATGGGGTTCAGTCGGGGTTCCAAAAAATGTAATCGCGACGTCTTCTATTCCGGCAAAGACTTTATCCTGAATAAACCCGGAAATGCCTGGACGCACGTGGCAATCGACACAGGTGACATCTTTATGACTGGATTGTATCCAGGAATCGTAGGATGGTCTGATGGTATGACAACTCGCACAGAAGGTGGGCTGATTGGTCAGCGGGATAGCCGCAGCCCCTCCTAAGGCCAGCACCAGGAGTGTGGCCGCAATGAGGGTCAGGCCTTTTCCCATGAACGTTACGAATCCCTTTGAAGGGGAAACGTTTTCATGATCAGTTGCGCCAGCCCTTGGACGTCATCCCGATCAAACCAGGGAGCCGAGCATTCAATGCGTTTCATAGAAGCCACCGCCAATAAACCATCCAACGAGACATCCACTTCCTGTAGCTGCTCGCGCACCACGATGACTTTCGGAAACCCCTGGCTTTTCCAGCCTTCGGCAATAATTAAATCGATTTCTCCATTAATGAATCGGTCCCGGACTTGGTCGACAGGAAGTTCTTCCGGAACATCAGCAAACATGGCCAGGCTACCCTTTGATAAGACAATAACCGTACTGGCCCCAGCGCGTTTGTGGCGCCAACTGTCTTTGCCTTCCGTGTCCAGATCGAACCCGTGACCGGCATGCTTGATGGTGGCCACTCGATAACCCGCGTGAGTCAGTTCCGGGATGAGCCGTTCAATCAAGGTCGTTTTGCCACTGTTGGAGCGGCCAACAAAACCCAAAATGGGAGGTGTCATGATGAAGCCTGTACTCCCTTCTATGAGGTCGAATGATGCCAAATAGACAGCGTGACTGATGGGAAATATGTCGTAGATCTTTTAAAAATTTCGTGATAATAATTGGACGTTCACCACATCGCCTGGCTTCAGAGATTCGACCTCTTCCGGTACATCAATGAATCCATTCGCTTTCACCATTGAGGTGAGGATGCCTGACCCCTGTCCACCGGTCGTCCGGACCGTGAGGACCCCGTTTTCCTGTTGAAGAATGCCGCGGAGAAAATGCCGCCGGTCCGTATGTTTGGAGAACGTTTCTTGAAAAAATGCCTTCACAACCGGCCGTTCCCACTTCCGATGTCCGCCCATTTTCAACATGGCTGGTCGCACGAGTTGATCAAAGGTCACCATCGAAGAAACGGGATTCCCCGGCAAGCCAAACGCCAACTTCCCTTGGATTTTCCCAAAGGCTACCGGCTGTCCAGGGCGAATCGCTAATTTCCAGAAATTCATGTCTGCCCCGAGTTCGGCAAACACCGGCTTGGTAAAATCATAATCCCCCATGGAGACTCCCCCCGATAACACCAAAATATCACAGGTGAGCCCCTGTCGGATTTTGTCTTTTAAGGAATCAGGGTTGTCTTTGGCAATGCCCAGGAGGACAGGGATTCCGCCAGACTCCTGAACCGCAGCAGCAATACCATAGCTGTTGGAATTGACGATTTTATGCTCATCAAATGATTCATCCAGATCCGCCAACTCATCCCCTGTAGAAAGGATGGCCACTCGAGGACGCTGCGACACGAGGACAAAAGATTTGGCCAGAATGGCCAACATGCCGATTTCCCCTGAACGCAATTGGGTCCCTTTCGGAATGATGCACTCTCCTTCCGTCACATCTTCCCCTTTCGGTCTGATGTTGGAACCCTGACCGGCTTCGATCTTCATGATACGAACCTTCGCCCCTGAAGGCTCCGTGTATTCCACCCGCACCACGGTGTCTGCTCCGGCCGGCATGGGGGCTCCAGTCATGATCCGAATCGCTTCCCCTGGACCGACGGTTTTCGTAGCCACGGCCCCTGCCGCGACATCTTCCACAATGTTCAATTCGGGAATGCGGGTGATGGCATAGTCCTGCTTAATGTCGGCCCACCGGACCGCAAAGCCGTCCATCGCCGAATTGTCCCATGGAGGATTGGATCGTGGGGCAAGAATGTCTTCTCCCAATACCCTCCCGAGGGAATCAAGGAGCCCGATTTTTTCAAAGCCCAAGGGATGCGCCGCATCAAGGACAGTTTGTTGGGCAGAAGTTAACGAAGTAAGCTGATCCATGTGTCTTGCCTAATCATGCGGAAGGTTGAAGTCGTTCTCTGAAGACAGCGACACCCTACTCAGAGTCTCGCCACGAGCACACAAAATATATTTTTTTATTTCATTACGACAGTCAATACACATTCAATGCTTGAACACTCGACCATGCTCTGCAGTTCTAATCAAACAGTCTGATGGTCCGGAGAACACAGCGCAACCCGCTCGAGGCGAACCTGTTAGGCCTTTTTGAATGGAGCCGGCCTGGCCGACACCTTCACCAGCGAGTCTTTCTTTTTACAGAACTCCTCGACTTTGTTCGCAATCCCATGAATAGCGTCTGCCGTGGGAAGATCCGAATGAAACAGCGCATAGGGCTCACCACGATCACATTGGAGAACCATTTCCGGATCCAGTGGCACGCGACCAAGGAAGGGGACACCCATGTCTGCGGCCGAGGCTTCACCTCCACCTTTTCGAAACAACTCAATGGATTGATGACAATGGGGGCAATCTAACCCGCTCATGTTTTCCACAATACCAATGATGGGAAGCTCACTATCCCTCGCGAAGGTGACCGATTTTCGGGAGTCTAACAGGGCCACTTCCTGTGGAGTGGACACAATGACGCAACCCGTGACATCACCAATGAGATCAATCGTCGTTACCGATTCATTCCCGGTCCCTGGCGGCAGGTCAATCAGCAGAAAATTAAGGTCCTGCCATTCCACTCCCCCTAACAGTTGGTTGATGAATTCAAACTTATACGCATCCCGCCAGATAATGGGATCATCCGAATTTTGCAAAAGAAATGACATTGAGGCAATTTTCAGATTATAGGCTTGATGCGGAATAATTCCGCCGCCTGTACTGATTTTGAGTTTTTGGCCTTCGGCTCCCACCATTTTGGGAATATTGGGACCATGAATATCCATGTCGCATATTCCCACTTCATAGCCTTTGAGTGCTAAACTAATCGCAAGATTGGTGGTCATCGTACTTTTTCCCACCCCGCCCTTATTGCTCATGACCAATATTTTGTAATCAATGCGCTCCATACGCTTTCCGACCAGCCAGCGACTATGTCCTTCTCGGTCCTTTTGGCAGGTTTCGGTTTCATCGCAAATGGCACACGCCCACATATAGGTACAGACATCCCCGCTCGAACTCGAGGATGGTTGAATCATATTCAGTTCAGTTGCCATGAATCCCTCCACATACATCCACTACGATGATAGTTTGGATAATATAAATTCGGCCACACGCATAGATCATGACGACGCGGCCATACTTCCCATTTTCTCCACCATATGCTCTAAAAGCGGTAGTACAATATTTAAATTTTCCTCCACGCCGTTTATGCTTCCGGGCAAATTCATAATCAGAGTGGTCCCCTTAATTCCAGCCGTTCCGCGTGAGAGCATGGCGGTCCTGACTTTTTTAAGACTTTCAGCCCTCATGGCTTCTCCGATGCCGGGTATCTCTTTTTCGATCACGTCTCTGGTTGCCTCTGGCGCCCAATCTGTTGGACGCACACCCGTTCCCCCGAGAGTCAAAATGATCTGAGGAGCATTGGTCTCACAAAGTGTCACCAACCGATGAGAAATGACCTGACGATCATCTGCCACGACATCATAGGATAGAAGGGTTAATTGGTGGTTCGTCAAGATCCTTTCCAAAGGTTTCCGATTCTCATCAGGTTTTTGGCCTGACTGTATTTTGCTGCTGATCAACACCACAGCCACGCGTATCATCAAAAGCCTCTGCTGGGTTTCATATTACCGCGGACCTGAGTCCGGAACGTCGACATATTCCTCATCCCCACCAGACCCGGCTCCCACTGGTTGCGGGGCTAATGGAGGACGCCGAACTGCCGGCCGGCCAGTGACCGGAGCGGATGCCCCCGCATCCTCACTTTCTGGAGCTTTTTTCTTGCCAAAGACTTGGGCGCTGATAATACCCACTTCATAAAAGAAATACATCGGGATGGCCATAATACATTGATTGAATGGATCAGGCGTGGGCGTAAGAATAGCCGCGAAGAGAAAGGATCCCAGAAATGCCCATTTCCGGTATTTTCGTAATATAGGAGCATCCACCCATCCTAATTTCGCCATCAAGGTCAACGCGAGCGGAACTTCAAAAATCAGTCCAAAGACCAACATGAACCACAGAATAAACCCCACATAATTGGCGATAGAAATTTGTGCAATAAATCCCGAAGCCAACCCATAGGAAATCAAAAAATGCAACGCGAAGGGCAACACGACAAAAAAACAGAAGGTCAATCCCAAATAAAAGGCCACGGTGCTAATGGCGGTGAAAGGTCCGACAAACCGTCGTTCCTGGGCATGTAATCCTGGAAGAACAAATTGCCAGACTTCCCACAACCAGTGAGGGGTCGACAAGACAACTGCACATAATCCAGCCACTTTCACATTTTGCCATAAGGCTTCAGCCGGGGAGAGGAAGACGAAGGGAATTTTTGGCAAATCCGAAGGCATCCATTCCCATGAATCTAAAATGAAATAATTTTGCAGAGGGATCCGTAGCCAGGACACCAGCGTATCCGCATAAAAAAATGTCCCGACAAAAACACAGGCCATAACAATGACCGCACGTGTGAGTCGCCATTGGAACTCTTGCAAATGCTCCATAACGGGCATTTTTTTGTCTTCCAGTGGCTTAAAGACTTTCTCTTCAAACCAGGAACCAATTTTGCTTTGTTTAGCCATGTGAGTTCTGCGCTACAAAAATCCGAGGGGGGCTCAGTCGCCCCCCTCAGTATCTATCCCTTATTGAGGATTCACTGCGATAAACAGATTATTGCCTCGCCGGTTGACCAATAAAACGGCTAACTCATCTTTGGCAATTTTTGACGCAACCTGCTTGAAGTCGTCAATCGTTTTCACGCTTTGGCGACTCACTTCTTGAATGACGTCACCAACCTGAATACCCGCAGCCTCAACGGCACTGCCTGATTCGACTTTCGAGACGACCACGCCTTTGATTTGTTCCGGAATATTGAACTCACTCCGGCTTTCCCCACTAATCGGTGCGACCGTCATTCCCGACAACACATTATCGAGTTTGGCCATAGCCGGAGCTTTTTCTTCTTCCTCTACCGGCCCAGTCTTTGCCAGCGCTTGATCGGATGGCCGTTCTCCCAGTTCCAAGGTCAGCAATGTCTCTTTGCCCTCGCGTAACACTTTAATCTCTTTTTTCTTTCCAACCTTTGTTCGGGCAACAATATTACGAAGGTGATTGACATCCTTGACGGCTTCACCTCCATATTCAAGGATTACATCGCCCCGTTGAAGCCCGGCCTTTGCGGAAGGGCCATCTTCATGGACTTCACTGATTAATACCCCACCCTGTCGACCTTCAGGTAATTGGAATGATTGCGCTAAGGCAGGCGTTAATTCCTGAATGGCCACTCCCATCCATCCTCTCACCACCTTCCCCGTTTCAATCAGGCTTGCGGCGATATCCTTCGCAATACTGACTGCGATCGCAAATCCCACGCCTTCGGAACCACCCGTTCTGGAAAAAATGGCCGTGTTGATCCCGATAAGCTCCCCCTTCATATTCACCAGGGCCCCCCCGGAATTTCCCGGGTTAATCGCGGCATCCGTTTGAATGAAGTCTTCATATTCCGTAATGCCGACACTACCTCGGCCGAGGGCACTGATAATTCCCAACGACACGGTATTCCGTAATCCGAAAGGACTCCCGAGGGCTAATACGACATCTCCAACTCGAAGGGATTCATATTCTCCCCAGGCCACTGAAGGAAGCGGGCCATTTTCAAGTTTGACTTTGATGACTGCTAGGTCGGTCTTCGGATCAGTCCCGACAACCGTTGCTGACATCTCTCGTCCATCATGAAAAGACACCTTGATATCACTCGCATCTTCCACAACATGGTTATTCGTCAGAATATACCCGCGAGAATCAATAATCACTCCGGACCCGGCACTCATACCAGGAGGACCGCCGGGACCACCTCCGGGAGGTCCTCCTGGACCACCTCCGGGGGGTCCTCCGCCAGGAGGCCCACCAAAAGGTCCGGGAGGTAAGCCTCTAGATGGTCCACCCCCACCAGTCACCGCTACGTTGACAACCGCGGGCCCTACTTTTTCAACAATTTCTGAAAAACCTTCAATGAAGGCTCCCGGTATAGCCGCTTGCGTTTGGGCGGGAACAAACCACCCATTTCCCAAAAATCCACCGGCCATTCCCAATCCTACAAATAGGACAAGAAAACCCCATGGAGGGGCAATTCGAAACGGCCTGGCAGCGCCAGTAAACAACCGTGACATGTGCATCATCCCGATCTCCTGTTCAAAAAATGTAATAGAAACAGATTGAATAGGAAAATTTCTATCTCACAACGCTGGGTGTTCTCAAGAAATTCCCCAAGACAAATCGCCTCACTTCGTATAACCGTTTGATTCTACAATAATTGTTTTCCCACGTTCAAAGTCAAATCCTTAGTTTTTTACTGCCACCCGTACAGGCGTATGACCAGCAGAGTCTCGTCCGTCTTGTCAAGACTTTCATTCTAATAAAGAAAAACCTTTCTGGGAGGACATAAGCATCCTCAGAACCGGCTGTTTGGATTGATGAAGACTCAACAAGGCGTCGTTCTCATGAGCCTAAAGCCCATGAAAATACTGCAGGAAATATTTGACGGAGCAAAGAAGATGGGATCGAATGAGGAATGATTACATTCAGGGAGGAGGCATTATTCGGTAATATCCAAGAGAGAGCCCAAAACTTTCCCCTGAATTCTCATGCCGGCCATATTGGCTTCTATGAGATTCACCGCTTGCAGGTTGGAAATTATTTCTTCGCCGAGATCCACATGAGATCCTTCGCGAAGACTGAACGAGTTTACACTGGAGAGAAATTGGGGTCCGGGGCGATCATCTGTTTGCAAAGTGACCCTTACCCCACCACCGGCTGACGATTCCTCTGAAAGAGCACGGGTTCGTTTAAAGCTTTCTGTTTGGGCATTGGCAATATTATGCGCACCGACGCTGAGCATTCTTCCCCCAGCTTGAATTCCAGAAAGAGCAGAGGCTATACCGGCAATCATCATGACTCCTCCTTTGATTCGATGGCCATCTCACAACCCTCCATACTCCTTCACGTATCGACCAAAATCTCAAAATCTTTCCCGACGAGAGTGGAAGAATTTTCGCAACACGCCGGAGATAGAGATACCCTTACTGTGGAAATTTGACTTACTGAATATTCATAGAAATTGCTGAAGATTGACAGCATTTTTGCTATGGTTCTATCAGGCCAAATCCTAAGGTATTTCGTGAAGGAGCCATATGCGGGGACTTGTTCTTCATCAGAAGCTTCAACTTCAAACCGACCTACCCCTTCCCCCGCGTCCACATGGGGAAGCCCGGATCAGGGTCATCCAAGCTGGAATCTGCTCTACCGATCTTCAGTTACTCAAAGGGTATATGGGCTTTCAAGGGGTCTTGGGGCATGAATTTGTTGGGATAGTCGATGAGGTCTCCAATACAGAATTGATTGGAAAACGAGTCGTCGGAGAGATCAATGCCGCCTGTCGCACTTGTGAAACCTGTGCCAACGGCCACCCCACGCATTGCCCTCATCGCACCACATTAGGCATCCAGGGTCGGGATGGGGCCTTTGCCGAATATCTTACGCTTCCGGTTGAAAACCTTTATGTCGTGCCTGACTCCATTTCCGATGATCAGGCCGTCTTTATTGAACCCTTAGCCGCCGCCTGTGAGATACCCCAATTAGTCTCGATCAAACCAACAGACCGCGTGGTCGTCATCGGAGATGGGAAGTTGGGGGTATTGTGCGCTCAAATTCTTGTGCTATCCGGATGTGCCGTAACTCTATTGGGGCGCCATTCGGACCAGGACTCCTGGCTTACCCACATGGGCATCAAGGTCACCTCGCATCCAGCTGATATTCCTCAAGGCGCCGATATGATTGTGGAAGCCACTGGAAGCCCCGAAGGGCTTTCCGCGGCGATGCAATTGATTCGGCCAAGAGGAACACTTGTGCTCAAATCCACCTATCATGGAGACGTGTCTTTAAATATGGCGACTTTTGTCATTCAGGAAATATCCCTAATTGGATCTCGTTGTGGCCCGTTCCCTCCGGCCATCCGCCTATTAGAATCGAGGCACATCCGGGTCGACCCGCTTATCCATGCCCGCTATCCACTCCTGGATGGGGTTCTGGCCATGGAAAAAGCCGCACAACGTGGCGTACGAAAAGTCCTGCTGCAAATGACCTAATTCGTGGGTAGTTGGCAAAAATATTTTTTGTATCCAATGCTGGTTGAATGCTTCATCCTTTGGTATGATAACGTCTAAATTCGCCGAGCTGGCGTAGCTCAATCGGTAGAGCAGCGGTTTTGTAAACCGCAGGTCGGAGGTTCAATTCCTCTCGCCAGCTCCATACAACACATGGGACTGCCTAGTTTCGGCAGGAACGCAAACATAAAACCATCAAGAAAGATTTCACGGACTGTTCTGTTATAGATTCAATCGTTCCCTCCAACCCTTCCAACCGTGTTCACCACAGATCTATTTGTTCAAAGCATTCTTGTGCCACAGGAGTTATCTCTCACGTTCTGGGCCTTGAAAATCAGGATACAAGGCCTCATTATCTTCCACAATTTTCTGGGTTCATCCGATTGTCCAAATTTTCCCCCACCAGCCCTTGTGTAATTCTTTTTGAATTTTTACATTAAGAATAACTGCTTTTGTTCAGGGAGTTATCTGTTAAAATAACTTGATATGTCGACTGGTGGGTCTCGCAAGCAATTGTTAGAGGGCTCATTCCGTCATGATGGGAGAAATGCCATATCCTCTAACAGGACGAACAGTCACAGAATAATTAGGAATATTCCCAACAGGTTACCCATCTCTTCTCGCATGTGTATGCTCAGATCGCACACCCAATGAACGACGATAACCAAACAACCCTGCCCGCAGAAAAATCTTCCCCCACACCCCTGGCTGATCACACAAAGCCTGACAGCCCCAAACGACAATCGGTTCCTGGCAAGCCCTCGTCTAAGGCGCGAACACCCAGCCTGATTTCGGAGGAATCTTCACATGCAGAAACCGTATCCATGCTGAAAAAACAGTATCAGCTTGCAAAGCGACAGAAACGATGGATAAAACGAGCAGGGCTCATGGGGGTCATTATTATTCTTTTAGGAGGGTTAGGCACTTGGTTGGCAGAGGAGAATAAGGCATTTAAAATGGCCATCCTGAGAGTCGTCGCTCCGGTAGTGAGCATCCATCTGGATCCCGAAATGGTTTCAATTCCTGCCGGGACCTTTCGACAGGGAGATAGCCGGGAAGAGAATACGTCAAGTGAACACCCGCTACGAGAGGTCCATATCAAAAAATTTGCTCTTGGGCGATTTGAGGTCACTTTCGAGGAATATGACCGGTTCGCCATATCGACGGGTCGGCCGCTTCCGGGAGATGAGGGATGGGGACGTGAAAGGCATCCGGTCATCAATGTCTCCTGGAAAGATGCCGTGGACTATGCAACGTGGTTATCACAGGAAACCGGTTATCGCTATCGACTTCCCACAGAGTCTGAGTGGGAATATGCAGCCAGCAATATGGGAAAAGGCGAAATTTGGGCGGGAACCTCAGAACAGAGTCAGCTTTCGACATATGCCTGGTTCAACACAAACAGCAATGGAAAAACTCAACCGGTTGGAACCCAACAACCCAATGGCCCCGGCCTTCATGACCTGAGCGGAAATGTATGGGAGTGGGTCCAGGATTGCTGGCACGACGATTATCAACATGCCCCGACAAATGGGTCGGCATGGCTGGAGGCGAATGACGGGATGTGCGGAACACGGGTGAGGCGAGGTGGAGGTTGGACTAACGCTCCAATGTCTTTGCGTTCTTCATTTCGTAATGGGTACAGCGCCGACTCGCGGAGCATACAGATTGGTTTTCGTCTCGCGCAGGATATCAAATAGTATAGCCATCTTTCACTTGTCATTTCCCTCTGTCACCTTCTTTTTTTCCCTAAACATGCTTTAAAAGGACAGCGGTAAAATGTGACGATTCAATTCTTTAGAACGTCGCTCCAACCCCTAAGGTCCAGACCGCATCCGGACGGAGCCCTTCATTTTTATTGAGTGGAAGCTGGACGGCTGCCTGAACCAGAGTGTTGGGAAGTGGAGCCCATTTTAGACCGGGAGCCAAATCAACGATGTCCTTTCCACTGTTATCCTTATCGTCCAATTCGTGACGGCCCAGGAGATCAAGAGAGAAAGCAAAGACCGGAATAGGCGCAAAATCAAACCCTGCAACATAGGTAAAAAGATTCAGTTCTGATTTGTTGTTGACGAGCACGAAGCCCGTATTCACATGGGGACCAATCATGCCGATGGGGGACGAATAGTATTTAGAAGCCACAGCCAATCCCTGGAATTTGAATTCTCCGACTCCCATAAAGTTATCCTCGTTTCCGGTTGGAAAAGAAACATCCCCCCGGACGCCCAAATCAGGCAAGATTTCATGATTCTTCAGCATGTTATATTTGGTTCGGAGGACAACATCCCCGATCCCGGTTTTATCCGCCGAAGAACTGTCTTTTGAGGGGTCTCCCGTGCCGGGTGCCGTTCCATTGATCACGTATATACCACTGCAATTTCCACCTTGAGTACAGGGAACCCCGTTTGCATCAAGCATCGTTGCCTTCGCTTTGGCCTTGATCTTGTTATTGATGAGAGGAACCAGAAGATTGACGTCCCAATTATCCGTGAGGCCATACGTAGCAAAAAATCCCACAAAATTGGTAATCACTTTGACGTCCAGGTCAACTTGTAATAGTTCATCTAACCCTGGGGCATTCGGTGGCGTTCCAGGCCCGGCAGTCGGAGAGACATCCGCACTGAGGGAAGACAGTTCCTGCCCATTAAATTTTTTATAATTGGCGTTTGACCAGACGACCTGGAAATCAAATCGTCCTTTTCCGAGCGTGTCGGCTCGTTCCGCAAAAAGTGGACCGAGGCTTTTGGTGACTTCAACAGGAACTCCCCGCTCGACATCAAACCGATATGCTGCCACGGTAGAGTTTACCGCAAATTGGCCTGTTTGAGCCCCAATGCCATTGGTCAGTTCATTAAAGGAATTAAACACCGCATTGCCAAAATCATTGGACCGATTGCCTGCAAAATTAGGATCTGTTTGAAACCCATTTCCCCCATAAAGATCAGGAATCACATTTTTTAATTCTTTGGCTTGAGTGACAGATTGACTGAGGACGAGCATTGCCAACACAAGGAAACAGGCCAACCGCTGAATTCGCCTACATACCAAGTTCTGCATGAGCCAATAAGTCATTATTTTTCCTCATATAATTGGAATAAACAAAAAAGGTTTCCCAAAAATTTCCGAACAACGGGGTTCGCGC
>CAZBQO010000044.1:0-8865 GCA_964494125.1 uncultured Nitrospira sp.
GGCGTGTCTGGTTAAAAATGTTCTGTGGTCTACTCATGGTAGGCACTCTATCCGCCTGCACAGGAGGCAGGTATCAGCAGCAGGCGGATATCATTAAAGGCCATGTGGAAATGTTCTATGGTCATTTACAATCACATCAAGTTGAGCAAGCCATGTTTGAAAATGAACAGATCGAGGTACTTGCGCTAAGAAGTGAAGAGCGCTTGCTCCGTCGTGTAGGCCAGATGAGGCAGAGTGAGAAAACGCAGGAATGGAAAATTATTAAAACCGCCAAAGAAACAGCTGCGGAGAATTGGTTAGCTTTGGCCCGTTATTTTTCGGAAACCCGACAGTACAACAAAGCCATTGGCACTTATCGACGGATTATTGAAACCTACCAAGGCTTGGCCAACCAATTGTATGTCGATCGTGCGAAAATGGGATTGCGGGACGTGGAAGCCATCCTGGATTCCGGAGCTCTGCCTGTAGCCCCTGAAAGGTAGTCTTGCCTCGCAATGAGTGTTCCTTTTTTAATTTTCTTTTCAATGGATGGAGGTATCTATTTTCTCAGCTCCAGCGGAGGAATTGGAAGTCTTCTCTATAACATGTCTTTTCAAAATTTCTATGTAGTCTAAGAATTAGTTGAGTAGTTCTGAGAAGGCACAGGAGAGTATGGGGCTATTGTGCATAAAAACTTTCTCCTTCCAACGGTGGGCACCAAGCCTTTACAATTTGAACATTCTGAATAGTGCAGGGAGAAAAACTGGTGCAATATACTTGAGGCGCGACAGCTGTCATGTGTGACCCCACTTTAGATTCAGACGCAAACCCCTCGGGCCACGGAGCTATACCAAAAGCCCACTCTCCATCCAGGCTTCTCGTGTCTTCATAAAACACATTAAAGCCAATGTATCCTCTCCCAGATGTTGTGCAATAATCATTGGAGGGCGGTATGTGAATATCAACATGGAAAATGTAGCCGTCTTCCACCCAGGAGTCCCCAAACTCGATAGTTAGTTCATCAGCCGAGGCTGATGTTGTCAGGGTTAAGGAACAGAAAAAGGACAGAAAAAGACCGCAAATCAGGGTTAAATACTTCAATGATGCTAAGGGTTCCCTGTAAAAAAAATGAATGAATGATAAGACGCGTATATGCATTTGAATGTCCCCTCACGGTTGTATTCATGGATTAGACAAACATTTTCTATTCATCTGACCCATGACATGTTTGTCGGTTCTCACTACTATACCGCTCATTTTTCAGATACCGTCAATACAGCAAAGGAGGGGAAGGGGGCGAAAGCTTTTTTAAATACAAGTGAAAGAGAAAAAGTGAATAGTGGATAGATTTAATTTAGGAGGGTGGATCGGGTTAGATCCCAATCGAAAAGAGATTCGGATTTTCTCCAAAATGTTGCAAAGCTTTTGAGGTGATTTGTCGGCCTCGGGCCGTTCGATCCAGATATCCAGATTGGAGCAGAAAAGGTTCGTAGACATCTTCTAATGTGGCTTTTTCCTCTTGGACTGCTGCGGCCAATGCGTCGATGCCAACCGGTCCTCCCTTAAATTTTCTGATAATGGTCAAGAGTATTTTGCGGTCCATTTCATCAAAACCTGCCTGATCGACTCCTAGCCATTGTAAGGCTTCCTGTGCGACAGATCTCGTGATCCGTCCTTGGGCTTTAACTTCTGCAAAGTCACGCACACGTTTGATTAATCGATTAGCAATACGGGGAGTCCCGCGAGCGCGGCCGGCAATTTCTCCTGCCCCTTCATCCTCAATGTGGACTCCGAGTAGTCTAGCGGAGCGGGCAATGATGACCTGCAAGTCTTCAGGCAGATAATAATCCAATCGATAAACAAGCCCAAAGCGTTCTCGCAGAGGAGAGGTGAGGGAGCCCGCACGTGTCGTGGCTCCAATGAGCGTAAAAGGTGGGAGATCTAATTTCATGGTGCGCAGGGAGGGGCCCTGTCCAATCACCAAATCAATCTGGTAATCCTCCATCGCAGGATACAATACCTCTTCGGCTGCTGGAGGCAATCGGTGAATTTCATCGATAAATAGAACATCCCGTGGCTGAAGATTTGCTAAAATGGCGGCTAGGTCGCCCGCGTGGGTAAGTACCAGCCCGGAAGTAGAGCGAATCGTGCCCCCCATTTCTTTGGCGATAATGTGAGCGATGGTGGTTTTACCTAACCCAGGAGGCCCATAGAAAATGGCGTGGTCTAAGGCTTCTCCTCTACCCGTTGCCGCGTCAATACAAACCCGAAGCGATTCTTTCATCCGCTCCTGGCCGATATACTCCGTTAAGCGTTGAGGTCTAAGGGTCCCCTCAAGGCTTTGTTCTTCTTGTATGAGATGAGTGGTAAGAATCCGGTCGTCCATAAGAGGGAATCAGTCTAAACCGAACTATTGGAAGAACTGTATTCTTGACGATGTTGGGAAAATAGAAGAGGGAGGAGAACTCCCTCTTTCGGGGAATGACTCAAAAACTGAAAGCAGACTGGAAAGTGAGATAAAACTGCGGCTCCAAGCAGGCTTCCTAGAATCCTGAAAATAGATCCTGGCAGCCAAGACAGAATTCCACATTTACTTGCCGTTCAAGAAAATTCACCAGAAACCCTTGCTTTTCATACAAGAGTTTGGCACCCATCAGTGTTTCATTGGGGAAATCCTCTGGCCCCAGTAGATCGCGAATTTCTTTTGTGGATTTGGCCCCGAGGATGTGTCGGAAGATGCCACGGACTTTATGGGCAAATCGATTATTGATAAATATGAGATCCACTTTCCCGTCTGTGATACGGACTCCTGCCATTGCACCAGTTGGATTTTCTTTGTCCCACAACAGAATAAAGGTGCCCTCTTGCTCTGCCCGAACACCGGAAATTCTTGCTTCGACAAGTGCCTCAACGGCAGTGGCTTCAGGGTCCCCTAATTTCACTCGATAGAGTGAAATTTCTGCAGCATTTATTTCCTTCGCCTCTTCAATGCTGTTGCGAGTGAGTTCGTATTTGGCGGCCCATCCTGGTGGAGAAATTGACAAAAGACTCGTCAGAATAATAGTGGCAGTCAAGATACATGCTGCTTTCAAATTCTTCATGAAATTCCTCATCAATAAGGGGAATGAAAATAAGGTTGGGGAAAAAGAATACGATTCCGTCTATTCAAAATAGATACATGAAAACTGCAAGATTGTATCCGACCTTTTGTGTAAGGGTCAATTCCATTGGTCAAAGAGAAGCCACAGTCAAGGGGATTCGTATGATATACTCGGCTTCCATGAACAACTCTATCGTGATTAGGGGCGCTCGCCAACATAATCTCAAGAATCTCGACCTGGAGATACCTCGGGATCAGTTGGTGGTCATTACGGGCTTAAGCGGATCAGGTAAGTCATCTTTGGCCTTTGACACGATTTATGCCGAAGGCCAGCGTCGATATGTCGAATCACTCTCCGCCTATGCCAGGCAATTCCTTGACCAAATGACGAAACCGGATGTGGATTCCATTGAAGGGCTTTCGCCTGCCATTTCCATCGAACAAAAGACGACGAGTCACAACCCTAGGTCCACGGTGGGGACGGTCACGGAAATCTACGATTATTTTCGACTCCTCTTTGCCAGAATCGGACAACCCTTTTGCTATCTTTGTGGGAATGCCATTGCGGCGCAAACGGTACAACAAATGGTGGATGCCATAATCGGGCTTCCTCATGGCACAAAAATCCATATTTTGGCTCCCATTGTGCGAGGACGTAAAGGCGAATATCGCAAAGAATTATTGGCAGCTCGCAAAGCCGGATTTGTCCGGGCTCGTATTGATGGAGACATTCGAGATCTCGGGGAGTCAATTAAATTACATAAGCAACGCAAGCATACCATTGAGATTGTTGTTGATCGACTCATCGTCAAGCCAGAGACCGGGGTGACTCGGCGTTTGGCAGATTCGGTGGAAACAGCCCTCAAGATGGGGCAGGGATTGGTTGGAGTGCTGACAGAAGATAATCAAGTCCGGGTCTATAGTGAACACCTGGCGTGTATCCAGTGTGGTGTTAGCTATTCAGAAATTTCCCCAAGAATTTTTTCATTTAACAGCCCTCATGGTGCGTGTGATGGATGTGATGGTATTGGGTATGAAGCTTCCGGTCATTCTGAATGGGAGGAATGGACCTTCGATACCCCTTGTGCGATGTGTGGCGGAGGTCGACTGAGGAAGGAAAGCCTTGCCATAAAAATTGGGGGGCAGTCTATTGCTGAGGTGACCCATCTGTCTGTGGGGAATATCTTGGCATTTATGGATGCGTTAATTCTCACCGATCGCGAACAGATGATTGGGCAGCGGGTGCTGAAGGAGATTCGGGAAAGGCTGGAGTTTTTGCACAACGTCGGATTGGGCTACCTCACCCTGGATCGCCCTTCTGCCACTTTATCTGGAGGGGAAGGGCAACGAATTCGATTAGCCACACAAATCGGATCAGGATTGGTGGGCGTGCTGTATATCCTGGATGAACCCAGTATCGGGTTGCATCAGCGGGATCACCGACGGTTACTCCAAACATTGTTACGATTGCGTGATATGGGGAATTCCGTGGTGGTGGTTGAGCACGATGCCGAGACCATGCGCGCTGCCGACTATATATTGGATTTAGGGCCGGGAGCCGGCGTGGAAGGTGGACAATTAGTTACCCATGGTCCTCCCTCGGTGGTGATGGCTCATCCAAGCTCGCTGACCGGTCAATATCTCAAAGGGAGCCGCCGCGTGTCCTTGACTCAACGTGTACGGCAGGCCAAAGGATTTTTGACCGTCGTGGGCGCGGAAAAGCACAATCTTCAGCACGTGACTGTAAACTTTCCATTAGGTCTGTTGACGTGTGTTACCGGTGTGTCCGGGTCGGGGAAAAGCACTCTGGTCGTAGATGTGTTGTTCCGATCCCTGGGACAGGGTTTTTCCCAGAAGAAGCCGGTGTTTGAGGGGTGTCGGGACATACGTGGACTTGAGCAGCTGGATAAACTTATTGATATTGATCAGTCCCCAATTGGACGGACTCCTCGTTCGAATCCCGCCACCTATACCGGCCTCTTTAGTTTCATTCGTGATCTCTTCGCGCAATTACCGGAGTCTCGAGTGCGAGGCTACAAGCCAGGCCGCTACAGTTTCAATGTCAAAGGTGGGCGATGTGAAGCTTGTCAGGGTGATGGCCTCATAAAAATTGAAATGCATTTTCTCCCGGATATTTATGTGACCTGTGAGGCCTGCAATGGTCAACGGTATAATCGCGAAACCTTAGATGTGACCTACAGGGGCCGAACGATTGCAGAAGTCTTAAATATGACAGTGGCTGAGGCCTTGGAATTTTTCGTGAACATTCCGCCACTTCGCACCCGACTGCAAACCTTGTCAGATGTGGGCCTCCATTACATTAAACTCGGGCAATCGGCGACAACCTTGTCCGGGGGAGAAGCCCAGCGTGTCAAGCTTTCCAAGGAGCTCTCGAAACGATCCACTGGTCGTACGCTCTATATTCTGGACGAACCGACGACGGGACTGCATTTTGTGGATATTCAACGGTTGCTGGATGTGCTCGACCGGTTAGTGGAAGCCGGAAATACGGTCCTCGTGATTGAGCATAATGTGGATGTGATTCAGAACGCGGATTGGGTCATTGATTTGGGGCCGGAAGGTGGAGATCAAGGAGGATGTGTGGTGGCAGAGGGCACACCGCAATCCGTGATGAAGGTCAAGGCCTCGTGGACAGGGCAGGTGTTGCTAGAAGATTTTAAAAACCGGTCTTCCTGAGGAAGGCTAGGTTTTTTTCTTGTAAATATTCAGCCCGATTTTTTCTTCTCGATCGGGTATCGAGACATTGCCTTCGGTTGAGGCAATGATCGTTGTTTTGCCCGATGAAGAAGGCCCAAAATCCTTCGACAGGTCTACCGTAATTGTTAGCATCGTTCCGTTGACAGTCAATTCCACATTTTTCATGGTTGTATCCTCTCTAGAAGTGCAGATCAATACAGGTTGAAGGGTGCTGGCAGAATTGCTGCCCTACTCTGACAGGCCCGCGAGGACCAAGAGTGCTCCTGCGCCCAGGATATAGGGAAGAACGCAGGTATAGAGTACCGATTCGAAAGAAGAATATTTCCATGTGGAAGTAGGGCGTGACACATGGTTCTTATAAATGAATTCATATGAGAAAATAAGCATACCAATGGTCAGGACAAGCACCCGACTGGTTCGAGGCCACGTGTAGAGACCAACGAACAGATAGCTGGCTGTATGAAAACCACTAAATGCACAAAGGATGGGAGCCAGAAAAAAATGGAGAAATGATGCTGAAAGTCGAGGAGAACCCATAGCTTGTGGGGTTGAAATCCCTGGATGTTCCATTATTTGACTTCGGCAGGCACCGAAGGCGTGGACATGGCAGGTTGGGGGAAAGTCTGCTGGTCTGCACAGGTTTTGCACACACGCGGGCGTCTTTTCAGATAGGAGACCTTACCGCTAGCCAGACAACTATAATGAACGAAATGTTCACAGATGCTGCATCGAGACCATCCTCCACGGAGCATGGTAAGGTTCCGGTACAGGCCTTCGTGACATACCCCGCACATCTCGGGTTCGATACCCAATAACAGGGGCTCCCAATCTCCCGCTCGATTTCGAATGCTCATAGAAGAAAAGTATACTGAGTAATTCGGATGAAAACAATGAAGAAAACTTTTGGGAACCGTTTACTGAGCTGATGTCCCTAGTTTTTAGGTTCACAATTTGACACTCCAAAAATCCATTTGATAGGGTCACCAACGATTCCATCCATCCTTCCACGTCGTCTATTCGCTCCTTTGTGAACATTCAAGCCTATTTAGACCAACAGCGCCAACGGGTTGACCGGTTTTTGGAGAAGAGCCTTCCTCTGCCCTCGGCCAACCCTCAACGACTGTACGAGTCCATGCGGTATAGCCTGCTGGGTGGAGGAAAACGCATTCGTCCGATTTTGACGATTGCCGCTGCCCAAGCGCTGGGGTATGACCGTGAGGCCATGTTGCCGTTCGCCGCTTCTTTGGAGTTCGTTCATACGTATTCTCTTATTCATGATGACCTTCCGGCGATGGATGACGATGACTATCGGCGAGGCCGGTTAACCAATCACAAAGTATTTGGCGATGGCATGGCGATTTTGGCAGGTGATGCATTGTTGACGATGGCGTTTGAGTTATGCAGTCAAGTTGATGGCACAGCGGGTTTCTCGGCTGCTCAGCAGTTAGCCATTGTGCGGGAACTGGCAAATGGTTCCGGGCACCAGGGAATGGTGGGCGGACAGGTCATGGATATTCAGGCTGAAAATCAGGAGATTGATTTAGCGCACCTCCAGCAAATCCACACCTTTAAAACAGGGCGCCTGATTCGTGCCGCAGTCCGGATCGGCAGCATTATCGGAGAGGCCACGACCCAGCAAATGCAATGTTTAACGGACTATTCCGAGGATATTGGGCTGGCGTTTCAGATTGCCGATGATGTGTTGGACATGGTGGGGACACGGGAGGAATTGGGAAAGGATGCAGGGACGGATGAAAGAAGAGGGAAGCGGACCTATCCTTCATTTTTTGGGATTGAAGGCGCGAGGCAACTGGGAGAGGAATGTGTCCAGCGGGCGATAGCCCGATTGAATACTTTTGATAAACAGGCTGACCCCTTACGACACATTGCCACTTATATAATGGCGCGACGGTCTTGATCTTCTCTAGTATGGCGCTGCGGTCTTGAAGCGGCATTACACCGTTTCCCACCCTTCTCATTGACAACAGGTTGGTTGGTGCAGGTCATGCGGTATTGTTATTGAGCGCATTGGCAACCTCAGATTTTTATGAAAGTACTCATTACAGGGTCTTCGGGTTTCATTGGGGCTGCGGTGACACGAGCAGTCGTTGCGAAAGGCGATGAGGTCCGTGTACTAATTCGGCCCACCAGTAATCTAAAAAATCTTGAAGGGTTACACGTCGAAACGGTTCAGGGAGATTTGCAGGATCCCTTGTCCCTCAAGAAGGCTATTGCCGGCTGCGAAGGGCTTTATCATGTGGCGGCGCATTATGCGTTGTGGGCTCAAGATCCTTCAATCTTTTATGCCATCAATGTCGAGGGGACCAAAAATTTATTCCGTGCAGCAAGGGAGGCAGGCGTTCAACGGATCGTCTACACGAGCACAATTGGTGCGATCGGGTTGCCTGATGAAGGAGGCCTTGGAAATGAAACCCTTTTTCCTTCCCTGGCCCAACTGGCAGGGGATTATAAGCGATCTAAATTTTTGGCCGAGCAGGAAGTCCTTCGCATGGCTCAAGAAGGGTTGCCGGTGGTTATTGTCAATCCAACAGCCCCAGTGGGAGAGCGCGACGTCAAGCCCACTCCAACTGGCCAAATCATTGTAGATTTTATGCGTGGCCGCATGTTGGCGTATATTGAGACCGGGATGAATTTGGTGGATGTTGAGGATGTGGCCATAGGACATATCCGGGCAATGGAGCGCGGTCGGGTGGGTGAGCGGTATATTCTGGGAAATCAGAATCTTACACTGAAAGAAGTATGTCAGATGCTCAGCGGACTAACCGGAGTGCCTGCCCCGCGGCTTCAATTGCCTTGGAGGCTTGTCCTTCCCATGGCGCATGTGAGTCAATGGATTGCCAATTTGGTGACCCATCGTCCACCCAGAATCCCTTTGGAAGGAGTGCGGATGGCCAAGTATCACATGCATTATGATTGTACGAAGGCGCGCCAGGAATTGGCGCTTCCCCAAACCCCGGTGGAAACAGCACTCAAAAAAGCCGTTCAGTGGTTTCGCCAGCATGGATACGGCTGATCTCTTCTCCGCAAACTTTGCTCATCTCCATTAC
>CAZBQO010000044.1:8965-13135 GCA_964494125.1 uncultured Nitrospira sp.
GTTGGATGGAGCCGGGCCGAAACGCAACAGACCCCATTTCACGTGAGGTGGTGAAATGGGAGTTGCTACTAGGTATTGGTCTTTAGTATGGCATCCTGGCCTTTAATTTGTGGGGCTTCTGAATTGGGGAAATGCTGATGGGCATAGAGGGTTGTTTTATTTACCTCCTGCTCACCGCAGTCCTTCTCTCTTCATTGTGGCGAGGACGGCCCAATTCCAGGATTGCCGGGTCTTGAGGCGGGAGGAAGGGGCATCCCCATGAATTTTTGACCCCATTGCGGGTCGTGTCGCTTGAGGCCACTACCGCAGGGCCGGTATGATGCAACCATGAAGGGATTTCTTATTCGATGCGGGATCACGGGGTTTGCGGTATTGTTGGCAAGCCAGATAATCCCTGGCATTGAAATCACAGGGATTGCGTCGGGGATTGCCGCCGTGGTCATTCTTGCATTTCTCAATTCCATCATCCGCCCCGTGCTTTATCTACTTTCAGCCCCATTTATTTTCGTAACATTAGGGCTATTCATGGTTCTCATTAATGGATTTCTCCTCTATCTGGTATCAATTCTGGTGAAAGGGTTTATTGTCTCCGGATTTTGGCCAGCGGTGGGTGGCGCAATCATTATTAGTCTGGTTAGCGGAGTATTAAATCTCTGGATTTCCGAGCAGGGTCGAATAGAAATTGTCACGCATTCTTCATCGGGTCGAAAAATTCGCCATATAAATTAACAGGACAACTCCTTGGATATTTCATCCTGGTGTTGAGGAGAGGTTCAGGAATTTTTAGAGGGCTGGGGAAAAACCCTTCGCCCCTTAACCATCGGCATATCCGACAATTCATTGTGCGCAAATATTCTGAGAGGAAACGCATGCATGTCCAATCGTCTTGAATCCACATTAGCTACCAAGCAACAAAGTACCCTTCAAAAGATTCTAACCTCCGTGGTCAATGAGGTCGGGATGGAAGCGGTCTTGGTCGCGATTATGACGCATGATGGTGGACCATTGGTCGAGCAGGTTTCCCGGGGGTTTTCTCCAAGAGAAGTCCGCGCGATTCTGCGTGCACTTTCAATGGAAGATTTGAAAAGTTTGGCCGTCCGTAATGGGGCGGGAGGGGAGCTGGAAAGCGTACTCAGAATTCGAATGGTGACTCCCGGGAGCAAGGTTGCGTTGGTCCTTCCCTTAAAATTTGGCGGCCGAGTGTATGGCACGCTGGTATTGGCCAGGAGAGAAAATTCCGCGCTGACCAAAAGAGAAAAGACGACTCTCTCCACCACTGTCTCCCATATTTCCACAGAATTAAAGAAAGCGGGACTATTTGGTTCCTCACTGATATTGAGCAAGCCAGTAGTCGGCAATGAACCTTTGGCATTGGTTGTGGCTGGGGAAGAGGGGCCTGCGCCCGTGGCTCGAACGTATTCGAATGCGGAAGTCCAAGAGCGGATAGGGAGCATTTTGACTGAAGAAGTCGATGGGGGGCTGTCTTTTGATCGTGGCTGGGTCAGCATCTATGACCCTCTTGCCGCGACACTGGAAGTGTTGGGTGTATTCGGAACTCAGAAAAAGGATGTGAGCCCCGGGCAGCTTCTCTCTCTGGATGATTCGGCTTCCGGGTGGTCTGTTCGTCATCGAAAGCCTCGCTGTGACAATAATTTGGCTTCGACCCAAGGGCGTTTTCACGACTATAAACAGCTCTATCGTGATCGGTTCGCGTCGACCATTGTCGTTCCTTTTTACGTCAGGGGACGGGTGGCGGGTACGGTCACGTTAGCGTCAAAAAATCCTAATAATTTCGATCAAATTGGGAGCGAATCGAAAAGCCTCGAGGCCATTACGACCAAATTGGTGGAATTGTTTGAGGACCCGTCGTGTCATCTCTCCGTCATGGATGTTGCCCCGATTCAACCCGAGCAACCTGCTCTCAAAGGGCAGGTGATTACTGCTCAACCGGAGGGAGGGGATGTTCGTAAGGAAGAGCGACGTGCCGCACTGCATGAAGTGAGCTCGTTTCTGGCTACAGAAATTCGTGAACCTATCGGGTTTATCCGGGCTCAGTTAGAAGAAATTACGACCGATGCCGACCTTGATTTCGATTCGCAAACCCGGGTGGAAAATGCCATGCGGGATATGATTCGTATTGAAACGGTCTTAAATGAAATTCTGGACTTTGCCAAACCGTTGGAACTTGATCGAAAAATGTGCCGGGTTCAGGATTTATTGGATAAGGCTTTTTCGTTGGTGTCGACGGACATTCGCGTCAATCGGATTGAAGTCCTCAAAAAAGTGCCGGCTCGGTTGGCCCAAGTCCGGTGGGATGAAGTGAAAATGCAGCATGTATTCCTGTGTATTTTCAAAAATGCCATTGAAGCCATGTCTCCGGGAGGGCATTTGCGTGTGGAAGTCATGCTCACCAGAGCTCGAAAACCGGAACTTCAGATAATTATCGCTAATGATGGAGTGCCCATACCGGCCGAATTTGTGGATAAGGTGTTTGAACCCTATTTCACCACAAAGCGATCAGGGACTGGATTGGGTTTGGCGACCGTGAAAAAAGTTGTTGAGGAGCATCAGGGGCAGATCAGTATCGCTAGCGAGCCAGATAAGGGAACGACCGTCACTATTCTCATGCCAGCTCCACGACCAAGAACTCCGTATCGGCCACGCCGTCCAGCTTGATGGAACCAAAGAAAGTCCCTGAATCGGTGCCATTTCGAAATTTTAGCCATTTTGGTTGGGTAAGCTTGACACTACCGGCCAATCTGAATAAGATCGCCTTTTCTATTTGAATAAATTGGGCTATGTACATATCCAGACCATTTTCTATTGTTAACCAGTCATAACCAACAAAGGAGCGGTCTTATGAAAGGGATTGGAATTTTTCTTGGAACGGTGGGTGCTAGCACCTTCGCCCTATCAATGGCCTTTGCCAATCCAGGGTTGTTACCAGCTCACCCGGGGTATCCGGCTGCTGGGAAGTCTCCGGTGACCGGTCAAGCTACGGCTAATGATCCTGGCCAGACGAATGCAGGAGGAGAGACGAGTCTGTTGTCTTCTCAAGGATTTGGCAGCAAAGCTGCTAAGAATGAAGTTAGTGATCCTAATCGGGCGCGGATCCAAAAGTCGGCTGGTGCCGGTCGCTTGCCTGAAGTTGAAGGTCCGCTCAACAAGATTACCCCGAATCCAGCCGGGGCCAAATCGACTGTTATTAAGTAATTTACTTTTTGCAGTTTGTATACTCAGGAGAAGGGTGCCAGCAATGGCACCCTTTTTTTGTGTGACATATTTTTTCCGCATCATTTTTCATGATCTGCTCCTAGCTCCTTCCATCATTTTTTCCCTGTCACCCTCAACACATTTAGCTTGGACTTACCTTGAATCGGATTGATACGGAGCTTGGAAAGGCCTTAAAAGCCAAAATTCGAATGCAAGGGCCAATGACCTTCAGGGACTTTATGGCTTCGGCTTTATATGATGAAGCTATGGGGTTTTATGCAAAGGCACCAAAAATTGGGAGTCCTGATGGGCCGTTTGACACCAATGCAAGATTCCCGGCTTTCGGATATGCCATTGCCAAAGCCATCACCTATGCAGAGAAGTCGATAGGTTTTCACCTGCGGGTCTTGGAATTAGGGGGAGGAACAGGCCAGTTGGGGAACAATATTATCTCTTGCCTTGAAAACGCTCATGAATATGTCGTTCTAGACCCAAGCCCTGGGTTGCGAGACAAGCAAAAACAAAGAGGATTGCATGCGATCAACAATATCGACTGTTTAACCCCAGGACCGACATTTGTGTTCGGGAACGAAGTGCTTGATGCGTTACCCGTTCATCGCCTAATGGGAATGGGCCATGAGGAAGTATTGGAATTGTATGTGGATCTGGATGAGGATGGAGAGTTTTGTGAGCAACCGAGTACTCTGTCAACTAGGGAATTAGCCGAGCGGTTGAGTGCCGATAGGGTGCAGCTTGGGCGAGGGCAAGTCGCCGAAATTTGTTTGGAGTTGAAACCATTCCTCCAAAGCATACGGAAAGTTGTGGATCCAGGGTATGTGATTTTTATCGATTATGGTGACTGCGCCTCAAATTTATATTCACATCGGCATAGAAATGGGACTCTTCGTTCCTACTATCACCAGCAACAAGTGTATGATCCGTTTTTCGCTGTGGGCC
>CAZBQO010000044.1:13145-15657 GCA_964494125.1 uncultured Nitrospira sp.
AACAAGACTTGACGGCAGATGTGGATTATACGGCTGCTTGCTTCATCGCAGAGGAAGTTGGTTTTGAGGTAGCAGGGCCTATCCCGCAAGGAACATGGCTGAGAAATATTGGAATTCTGGATTATAAAGGGCCAACAGATGTTAGGGAGTCTGATCAAGAAGAGATTGATATGCTCACTAGGCCGGCCGGCCTGGGAAGTACTTTTGACATTCTCATATTCAAAACAAGGGGTCTCACTGATGGGCCAGGTCTACAGCCGGCTTCATAAAGGACCTGTCAAAATATCCACTAGCCTGCCAAATCTCACCATATTTTTTTTAAAACCGACATAAGCGAAGGAGGACTGTGGCGAAAGGTAAGTCAAAAAAATATTTTTTTTAAAACCGAGCACGATGCCTAAACTTTAGTCAATGTTTCCAGCACCCACAAAATGTGTGTTTGCTCTTTTTTTTTATCACAAAATATTGTAGACTCCAAAAATTCATTCGATTGTCTCGTGATCTCCTTTCATTTTCCGCAATCATACACACCTAATTAAGTGGTGCTTTTCGAGATCTCACGTGGTGCGTGGCACGCGTGATGCACTGACTCACCTGTTGAGAAGAGTGGGAAGCAGGAGGCTTTCAAAGGAGGGAGAGTTATGAAGTGTGTACGATGTGATGGGCTTATGGTGGTTGATGATTGTCTGGACATTAAGGGCGCGATGGGAGAACTTTGGATTAAAGCGTATCGATGTATTATGTGCGGGAACCTGATGGACCCCGTCATTAATCATCATCGCACTGATGGTCCGGTTCAGGCGCAGGTTATTCCATTCCGGAAGCGACTACGAAGAGCTCCACGGACTCCTGTTGCTCGATTGACGGCCTAAAAGGGCGGCCGAAAATTTTGAGAGATTCTGTGCGACTTGGGAGGAAAAACCCTCTCAGGTACCGATTGACTCCTGGTTCAGGATGAAGTTCTCGTGCTCCGCTGAGGCCAGGAGACCTGGCACCAATAGCTTAAATTCCCGGTTCTTCCGGCGTTTTTGAATCGGGTGTGTTTAGATTTAACTTTCTTATTCACATGGCCTTGGTATAGACCTTTCCTCGAAACTCTGCCAATTTTTATCTGCGGCTATTCTGGCATGACTGCCTGAGTTTGCCTGACAATTCTTGCTTGAGTTATTTATTTGGACATGCCCCCATGGGGATATGGGCGATCTCCAGGCTGGCATTCAGCTCGGCATGCTTGGGCCCACCTTTTCCGAGAGAATCCCAACCAGTCCGTGAATGCTATTTTCCCCCTGCTGGTTGGGAATTGTGGGACATTTCATTCCCAACGTTGATACGCTATATTGTTTAAGAAGTCTCAAAATGACCTGAGTATGTAATGTAAGGGCGTATAGTTATAGATTTTAGGAGTGCTTTGGCAGCTTCCCTCCCCTTCCCACCCCCATCATCGATGCCCTGATAGAGGATTCATCTCATTTGTGAACAGTGACCACCTCTTTTTCCTGGGCCTAATGGGAATCCTGTTGGTGTTCTTTATCTGGGAACGATGGCGCTATGATTTGGTCGCCCTCAGTGCCTTGCTTCTTTCAACCGTGTTGGGGTTCGTTCCATCCGAAGAAGCATTTTTAGGATTTGGTCATCCTGCCGTGGTCACCGTGGCGGCCGTGTTAATTATCAGTCGTGGATTGAGTAACGCGGGAGTCGTGGAAATTCTCACGCGCTATGTCAAGGGTGCCACGTCTTTTTACCCGTCCCTCCATGTAGCGGTTTTATCTTCTCTCGGTGGATTGATTTCAACCGTCATGAATAATGTGGGAGCCCTGGCGTTACTGATGCCGGTGGCTATTCAATCGTCCGTTGAGGCTAAGCGGTCCCCGGCCGTGGTGTTGATGCCATTGGCTTTTGGAACGATATTGGGCGGAATGGTTACTCTTATTGGGACACCTCCCAATATCATCGTGGCCCATTATCGGGCAGAAGTTGCCGGCGAGCCATTCGGGATGTTCGATTTCACTCCTGTAGGAGGTGTCATGGCGCTGGTGGGAATTCTCTTTGTCGCGCTGGTGGGTTGGCGTCTCATTCCCAGTGCTCGACGATCTCAAAATGCGCCGCAAGACCTGTTTTCAATACAGGAATATTTAACAGAGGTTGAAGTGCCTGAAAATTCTAAGGCAATAGGAAAATCCCTGTCAGAACTGGAATTGGCCACTGAGGATTCTGACGCCTTAATTATTGGGTTGGTGCGGGGTGACCAATCTATTCGGGGAGCGGCTTGGAGGGAACACATTCAGGCTGGCGATGTCCTCGTCCTTGAAGCAGGACCACAAGGGATTAATAAATTTGTGTCCACATTGGGTTTGAAGTTGACAGGAACCCAGCCCAAGGAGGAGGTTCAGGAGTCTAAAAAAAAGCCATCTGCAGGTAAGGATGGGGATATGCTGTTGGAGGCTGTCATACCTCCTGATCGTTCTTGGTTGGTCGGGCGGATGGCGGGCTCTTTAAAGCTGCGAAGCCGGTT
>CAZBQO010000045.1:0-4861 GCA_964494125.1 uncultured Nitrospira sp.
CATTTTGCTGTCGGCTGATCAAAACCCGGGTTGGAAAAAAGTGCGTCAGGGGTACCGCCCACATTATCGGCAATCACTGCTGGGTTACGCGGGTCATCTTCCGGTATCCCCGCTTCAACTTTTCCCACCAAATCAGCCCCGACATCGGCGGCTTTTGTGAAAATACCGCCACCCACACGGGCAAATAACGCAATAGACGAACCCCCGAGACCGAAGCCGGCGATGACTTCCATCAAAATATGCGTCGGGAGTTGAGCCGGCATGATACTTTTGAGCCCAAGATAAATAATTAACAGTCCTAAGACCGCCAAGCTGACTAATGCAAACCCCATCACGGAGCCGGAATGCAGAGCAACATTAAATGCGGAGGAGAGGGATTGGTTGGCAGAGACGGTCGTTCGTACATTTCCTTGGGTAGCGATCTTCATCCCGATGAAACCCGAGGCAATCGAAATGATGGCGCCAAAAATGAACGCAATAGCCGTGTATAGCCCCTCATTCACGTAGTCGGTGTGATGATCATCAATTAACACCGCAATGATTGCGGCAAAAACCACCATGAAGATGGCCATAATTTTGTATTCCTGTTTCAGGAATGCCATGGCCCCGGTGGCAATTGCCGAATGGATTTTCGCCAGGCGTTTCCGGGTTTCCGGATCTTCGACGCCCATATCAATGGGGATCTTCAGGACCGATGAAGAATAGTAATACGCAACAGCTAATCCAAGAACAGATAGAGCCAGAATAATAGTTACCGACATGTTAGAAATATCTCCATTCTTATGTAAGTGACCAATTAAGTTACCAATAGTTAATTGTTCGCACCGGCTCAACAGACACTACAGGATGAGACCGTCGAATTCCGGCTATATGGGCTAAGACCACAAGGCACAACCTAAGACCCGACCGTCTATTTGTCCACAGAGAAATGCCTCATTCTCGAATTAACTTCCTTCTATCGTTCTAGCTTGGGGACAAAACAGCGCGCGAGGGGTTGCCTTGGACCGACCAGGCACCATCATGACATCGGCCTGATTTAAAAATGTGTCATGCCGCCGTTCCGCCGGTCATCAACTCATGTTCATTAGATGACGAGCGCTGAATTTTACCTGTCTGGGCAACAATGTTCAAGGTAAAAACCCTAATAACCATTTTTACCGACGCCATCACCATGACCAAGGTCAAACATGAGGGATGTTTCAGGCTCCTGCCAATTATTTCATCCGAATGGCTTTTTCCTGTCCACACACGCGACCTAGAAAGCCCTAAGACAACCCACGCAATTCTCCTGTTCGAAGCTCCCTCCATTGTCCTGGCGCAAGAGAGCCCAACCGAATCGGCCCGATGGCGACACGAATAATCCTTAGTGTCGGATGTCCCACTTGAGCAGTCATATGTCGAATTTGCCGGTTCATGCCTTCCTGAATTTCCATCCGCAACCATGCCGTAGGAACGGATTTGCGAAAACGAATAGGGACCGGACGAGGATAGACGTCTGGCTCCTCATGAAGAAGCTGCACCTTAGCCGGTCGGGTCCTTTTGCCCTTGACCATAACGCCTTCCCGAAGCCCCACGAGGGTTGATTCATCTGGAATACGTTCCACTTGCACCAAATAGGTTTTGAAAACTTTTTGAAATGGCGAGGTCAGACGATGAGCCAGATCTCCATCGGAAGTCAGCAGCAGCAGGCCCTCACTATCCATATCCAATCGACCGGCCGGATACACCCGTGCCTCAGCCACATAGTCGGCTAATGTCGGACGCCCTTCAGAATCGGTAAATTTTGACAGGACCCCGTAAGGCTTATGCAGCATCAAATGTCGATGAGATAATTGCGAGGATGTCCCAGCTTGAAATTTTGACTTCATTAGTCTGCGCGGCCGATCAATTAAAAAACGCCTCTCAAACAGACAGCTAATAGTTTTCTCCATGTCATCATAAACACCCCTCCTAAAAAATAAAACCTATCTCATCGTTGCCATATCACCAAGCCCGCTGCGGCTATTGGATCAACATCAACCACTTATGGGCAAGTAAGAAACGCCTCCAACCTGACGACCGTATGGAGGTCTCTTACCGATCAACCCAGCCTCCTTTCACTCCAAATATCATAAGAAAAGATCAGGCCAAACAATTTTGGTATTTTCCTCACTTATTCCAGAAGGGAATAAGAATTTTTATTCCAGAAAGCCAATCCAAGGTTCTGACAATGCCCACTTAACAAAAAGCCAATAGAACGAATCCATAACCGATAGAGAGCTGCCGCACTGCACTCCCTACCCGTTTGGAATAGGATTCATTGATCTTTTATTGCCCCATTCAAAATTTTCTGTTACCGTGGTTCACGTAACTACAGTGTTCACCTCGCACGTCCCGCTTGTAACTCAAATATAGGACTAACGTATGGCATGGGAACCTAAAGATCCGTGGGGAGGAAGCGGTCAAGACCCCCTCGATGAAGCGCTTCGGAAAGCACAAGACCAACTCACTCGACTCGTGCCCGGCCGGGGTTTCAAATCAATCATTTACATCGTCTTAGCAGTCCTGGCTCTCTGGCAATCGGTGTTTATTGTGGCCCCGGACGAACAAGGTCTGGTGAAACGATTTGGCGATATTGTTCGGGAGGTGGAATCCGGACCACATTTTAAAATTCCATTTGTGGAAACAGTCGACACCCCAAAAGTTGAAAAACTCCATCGAGTAGAAGTGGGATTCCGCACCGACCGAGGACGCACCCAATTCGTTCCTAAAGAAGCCCTCATGTTGACCGGTGACATGAATATTCTGTCTCTCGAGTTCATCGTCCAATATAAAATCAAAGAAGCTAAAAATTATTTATATAAAGTCGCCGATGTCGAGTCCACGATTCATAACGCCGCTGAAGCAGCCATGCGGGAAGTCATCGGCAAAAGTAAAATCGATGAAGCACTAACGATCGGCAAAGCCCAGATCCAACAGGAAGCTCAAGACCTGCTTCAAGGCGTCCTCGATCAGTACCTGGCCGGCGTACAAGTGGCCACCATCCAACTTCAGGATGTGAATCCTCCGGAAGCCGTCGCCGCGGCTTTTAAAGATGTCGCCAGCGCCAAGGAAGACCGTGAAAAACTCATTAACCAGTCTCACGGCTACCGAAACGATTTAATCCCTAGAGCAAAAGGGGAAGCGGCTCAAGGCATCAACCAGGCCAAAGGAAGCGCACAGTCACGGATTGCACGTGCGGAGGGAGAAGCCAATTACTTTCTCCAGACTTTAAAAGAATACAAACTGGCCAAGGATGTCATCAGTAAACGGGTATATATTGAAACGATGGAAGAAGTCATGGCGAACACGGAAAAAATCATTCTGGACTCTAAGGCGGCCGGCAACGTCCTGCCCTTTCTTCCTTTAGACCGCCAATCCGGCTCGCGCGGAGCAACAAACACGCAAGGAGGGGACTCCCGATGAAACAAAATCTCCTCATTGGTGTCATCTTAGTTTTTGGATTGCTTTTGGTATTAGGTCTTTCCCCATTTTTTGTAGTCGACTTAACCGAAACGGCTATTGTGGTCGCATTGGGAAAACCCGTCCAAACCATCACGGAACCAGGGCTGAAGTTTAAAATTCCCTTTTACCATCAGGTCACCTTCTTTGATAAACGCTATTTGGACTATGACGCTCCCGCTCGAGATGTCATTACCAGTGATAAGAAATCCCTGGTGATCGACAACTTTGCCAAATGGCGCATTGTGGATCCCTTAAAAGTGTATCAGGCCTTTCAGACCCAACGAGGTGCCCTCCAGCGACTGGACGATATTATTTATTCCGAATTGCGGGTTGAGTTGGGCCGCCATGAACTCGGTGAAATTGTGGCCGCCAACCGTGCATTGATCATGAAGGTCGTATCGGATCGATCCAACGAAAAAGCCTCGGCGTACGGGCTTGAGGTCCTGGATGTACGCATTAAACGTGCGGACCTGCCTGAGCAAAATGAAAAAGCGATATTTCAACGAATGCAAGCCGAACGGGAACGCCAGGCCAAGCAATATCGAGCAGAGGGAGAGGAAGAAGCCCAAAAGATTCGCTCCGAAGCCGAAAAAGACAAGCAAATCATTCTGGCCGAAGCCTACAAAACCGCACAGGAAATTCGCGGAGACGGTGAAGCTAAAGCCTACAAAATCTATGCGACCGCCTACCAACAAGGCCCGGAATTTTTTGAATTTATCCGAACCATGGAAGCCTACAAGAAAACATTTGCGAACAATACAACGTTGGTTCTCTCCCCGGATTCGGAATTCCTCAAGTACCTCAAAAAACGGTAAAGAAGCCAACACCTACCACCTTCAGCCAGGCGATCTGGTTCGTCGTTCAATCCCGACACTCTCCTCATGGCCAATCCTGAACATGTTGAACGCCTCATCAAGGGGGGGGTCGGGGAATGGAACAAATTTCGACGGACCAATCAGACGATTCAACCCGATCTAAGCGGAGCCGATCTTTCCGGGTACGACTTTACCGGGCTTGATTTAAGCCAGGCCAATCTGGAAGGGGCAGACCTTTCAGACGCCTATCTCTTTCATGCCAATTTAACAGAAGCCAACCTCTCCGGGGTGAACCTCACCGAAGCCGATGTGCAGGAAGCCAATCTGATCAAGGCTAATCTCTCCAATGCCACCATGACCAGAATTGATTTGTCCGGAACCGGGCTCATTGGCTGCAACCTGGAGGGCGCGAATCTTGAGGGAGCCATTCTCACACGGGCTTCGCTTCCCTGGGGAAACCTCACCAGAGCCAATCTGGCGAAAGCCAAGCTCCACTTAACTGATTTGCGTGAGGCTCAACTCATACAGGCTAATCTGGAAGGGGCTTCCCTTCAGGATACATC
>CAZBQO010000045.1:4961-15577 GCA_964494125.1 uncultured Nitrospira sp.
ATCCCGCTAGGGAAGAATTCCTTCTGGTTTCGAAATCTTTGGGGTTATCGGTAATTGGATGGTGAAGGTGGTGCCTTTCCCTAGTTCACTATGCACGCTGACCGTTCCTGAATGAGCATCAACCACATCCTTGACTATCTTGGTCCCCAATCCGGTTCCCCCAGCTTTACCGCTGATCGCATCTTTCGTAAATAATCTGTCACGGATTTCAGGGGGCATTCCCCCACCCGTATCTGCGACCGTTAACACCACAGTTTTTCCATCTAACCCTACGGACCCACTAATGGTGACTGATCCGCCAGCAGGGGTCTCCGGAATGGCATTATTGATCAGATTATAAAGCGCGTTGAACAAACGAGTCTCATCTGCCTGAATAGGCGGAAGAGCATCAAGACCTTGCGTGTGCAGGGAAACCTCCATCTCGGTGGCATAGAAGCGAAGGATGTCAAAGACGCCTTCGACCACTTCCGACACCTGGCATGGAGCAAACCGTAGCGGGCTGGATATTCCTTTGACCGTATCGGCAATCTCCCGCATGCGGCCTTGAATCCGACGGGCATTCTTCACGATCATGTCGACCGCCTCGCCGGAAAATTTTCTTGAGTCCGACAATTCCTTCGGAGTAACGTCAGGTAACTTCGCAAACAATTCTTGAAGATCGTCGTCTAACAATTTGACGCCATTCATCACCGGCATGAGCATATTTTTGATATCGTGGGCAATATCCCCTAGCATCACTGTCACGCCAGCGAGCTTTGTCTCTTCCAATAATTCCGCAGTCATTCGTACCCGCTCGCTGATATCCTTGAACGTCACCACAGCCCCAATCAAAATTCCATTTTCCCGGATCGGCGAAATGTAGTAGTCAACGGGGAAAGAGGTCCCATTTTTGCGCCAGAGCCTCTCTGTATCATTATGATAAACCCTTCCCTCCTTGAGCGCGGCATGAATAGGACAGGCTTCTCTGGGATAGGGTGACCCATCGGGTTTCGTATGATGAATCAGCTCGTGCATCGGCTCGTCAATTAATTCCTCGACCTTATATCCCAGCATAAGAGCCCCGGCCGGATTCACAAAAGTGGTTTTGCCTTTCCTATCCAATTCATAGATCCCCTCTCCCGAGGCGGCGAGGATTCGTGCGTAGTGCCTCGCGAGATTTTGGTGTGTTTCCATCACTCTTTGACGTTCAATGGCCGTGGCGATGCGATCAGCCACTAAACCAAGACTGTGCCACGTGAAACTGGTCAAGGATTGCCGGGAAAACACCGCCATGACACCCACCACCTCCTGGCCGATCAGCAACGGATACCCCGCAAAGGACACCAGCCCTTCTTTCTTAGCCCATGCCCGTTCTGGAACCCCGGAATCCTCGATGATCGCATTGGTCAGATACGGCCTCTTCTCAAAGGCAATCTGACCGATTTGCGAATGGCCAAATGGCACGGAACCGGGCAAATGAGTAGAAAGCCCGGCACTAGCCTGCAGCTCCAATCCTTCCTCCAGAGAATGCATCGTCCAGAAGCCGGCCCAAGCCCCATCCAGATGACTTATGAACGAATCCGCGCAACCCTGCAGGCGGACACTCAGTGTTTGGTCACAGTTCAGGACCTGCCCCACCTCCGCCTCAAAGGCCAACAATCGGTTCCGTTCCTCCAGCACCCTCTCCGCCTGTTTCCGCTCAGAAATGTCGCGTATGATGCCGCAATAAAATATCTCATCTTCGAGGTCTGATTTTGAAGGAGCCATCTCAATAGGGAATTCCTCCCCGTTCTTTCTCAAGCCATGCAGTTCGAGGGTTTTCACGATGCCGCCCCCTTCGACTGCTGATCCCACCCGTTCCATTCCATAGCGATGCGCTTCGTGATAACGAGCCGGAATAATCCGAGTCAGTGGCCTCCCCACGATTTCCTCGCGGACATACCCAAACATCCTTTTGGCACCCTTATTCCAAGACAAGATGGAGCCGTGCTCATCCCACAAAATAATGGCATCCGTGGCGGTCTGTACGACAGATTGAAACCGTTCTTCACTGGCTGTCAACTTCTGAGTCAATTCCCTGGATGAATTCCTGGAAGCCGTACCTTTTGATGTATGGGTGTGGGTTGTTATGATTTCGTTCTCTGTCAATTGAGTGTTTTTCATTGTCTTATGAAATCCATTACAAAATTCTATAAAATGAAACCGTCAAAACTGTATTGAAATACCCGTTACGGCGCAGAAGTCCGCCATTTGCGATCAAGAAACCATATGATCCCGTCAGACAACCCCAACATGACAGTCATGACCACCCACCAGGTTCCGACCACTAATACCGGAATCAACACAAGGCCCACCAAACCCATGACGATCCCTAAAACGGCCCACATGACCAGTTCCATGTTTCACCTCCATTCAATAAGCTCAGAAAAGTTTAGATATGAGGCAGGAGGATCTCCCGTTGGATGCTCTCACCTCACCCATCCCTTCCGAGGGAAACGGTGAGGCGAAAGAGCCATACTCAACAGCGGCGGGGATTCAACTTCACTGCTCCGAGCCGGTCGTGAGACACTTCCCTCAGGAAGACTCCCGGGACACCAACAAGCAGGGGCACCAAGATTGGTCCTCAGAAAGTCAGTGACGTCTGATTGATTGTCCGGGCAGTCTCAACTTGTTGGCAGCTTTCTTCCGCCAACATAAGTTGCCCGCTACTGGCATCTTGGGGAATTCTTCCCAGACAGGCTTTTAAAGTGTCCTGGACACTTCCCACCGCAATTTGCGTGAGACCTTGAGCCTGTGCCTCGGCAGAAGACATCGGTTCTGTTACTTGTGGGGCGGAAAAAGTCAGTCCCGGCAGAATCAAAGAGATGAGCCCCATGGAGGCAACAAGAATGGTGCGTTTCATCAATAGAGTGTGTTTCATGGTTATTCTCTCCTTCTTAAAAAAAAGGTAAAAAAGTGCACTCCGCGTCACATGGGTCCATGTGACGCGGCAAACAAGATTGGCAAACTGCCTAGAAAGTAAGGATTCTTACTCCCTCGATGGCAGGTCCCTACACAGCAGGTGTTGGCCTCTCTATGAAAGACGCATAAATGGCCGCACCCCAAAAGAGAAACATGAGGCCTAAGAGAGCTTCCAATGGATACATAGTGTTCACCTCTTTCCTGGGACCGATGGGGTCAGGAATGAACTCTCCCGGAACCTGATCTGACGACCAGCGTTACAATCGAAGCCGTTGATCGGCACCGATTGGTGAGAAGAGTTTAGGCGTAGGCTTGCGGAGACAGAGGAATCAGACGCGCAGGAAGGAAAGTTGAAGCGCGAGGGATAGGAGAGTCAACGTAGATTCATACGTCATACACTCACGCTATACCTTAAACAGGAGGGTGTCAAGGCAACACCATGTGTGTCTTTGAGTTAGTCGACAATAAAAGCTGATGATTCCCACAAGTCCTGCATGAATGAGAACCCGATCCGTGGAGAGATTGGAAAAAGCGAAATCTCTATTATTGTTGAAAGAACCGAAATCCCTATTTTCGGCGGATGGCGACCAGGCGGCCAAGCATTTCTTTGGGAAATTGCGAGGGAGGCGAACTCAGATCAATGCGGGGACCAACGCCTTGAACCAGCTTCGGACCTTCTGAGGTGTTCACGATGCCTTTGATGCGAAGAGTGTTGAGCGGTTGAAGTTCTTGGATGAGCTGTTCGGGCGTGAGGTCGTCAGGAAAGGAGAGTTCCTGCGCCTCAAATTCCTCATGCGTGTGAGGAAGGAGTTCAGGCTTTCGTTGAGAGGTGGGTATAGTCTTTTTCCCAGAGATGGAGGGAAAAACAATCGACGTATCGATTTCACCCTGAATACTTCGAATCACTGGAGCACCAGGGGCCATATCATGGAGAAGGTCTTCCAATCGACCGATTGAGTCTGGTTGAACTAAATCGACTTTATTGAACACTAACAAATCTGCCGAAGATACCTGTTGCTCAAACGTGCCCTCCAAGTCCCGCCCTTGAGCCACTTGTTCGGCATTGACGACAACCATGGCTAAACTTTCACCCACCCACTCCGTGACGGGCTCCCGCCAAAACGTCAGGAGCGTTTCGAAGGGCAATGCCACGCCGGATGTTTCCACCACGACTCGATCCGGACGAATGGTTTCCCACAAATTTTGCAACGTGTTGAGTAATTCGCCGGAAAGCTGGCAGCACACACACCCGCCTTCCAGTTCCACATAGCCTGGACCGCCTTCTTCTTGAAGCAGGGCCCGATCAATGCCTAATTCACCAAATTCATTTGAGATCACAGCCAACTTCAGACCCTGTTGTTGAGCATCGGCAATCAAATGCTTGACGAGAGTCGTCTTGCCAGCCCCAAGGAAGCCGGACACCACTAATGCCGGAACGCCAAGATCTGGTCCAACCTTTCCAGTTCGTGCAACAGCTTCTGGTTTTTCATTGTTCATGGAAGGAATGCTCATGAGCACTAAGGACCGGAAGCGGATAATGACAGGATTGATTACTTCTGACTGATTTCATACACCAAGAGGACGGAACCACGTATCGAGATTTCACCTGCCGACACCGATGCTTCTCCACCGCTATCCATCGCCATCGCCATGCGGTAGCGACCCTCAGGAGGGGATGGAGAAACCCCACCCTCCGAGACATTGATCATACGAACCAATTTGAGGTTCAAGGCCTGAGCCAACGCTTCAGCTTTGGATTGGGCTTGGGCAGATGCCTGTTTCAAAACTTCAAGCTTGGTGGGTTGTTCATTTTGCAAGCCCCAGGCAATACCTGAAAATCTGTTGGCTCCAACCTGTAAGACCCGGTCAACGACCTTTCCCACCACCTCCAGATTACGCACCTCCACATTGACCTGATGGACGACACGATAGCCAATGATGCGGGGAACGCTCGTTTCTAACGTACCATCGGTTGGACGTCGCGGGGGTGGTGGATATTCAGGAATCACGTTCAGTGACGTCGTTTGAATGAACTCAGAGGGAATATTTAACCGTCGGCATTCCTCCAAGACCTTCGCTACCCGCTCCTGATTCTCCATTTGAACATCGGATAGCTTTTCGCCGACTGTTTCGACCGCAAAACTCAACACCGCTTTATCCGGAGGCACATTGATCGTCCCCTCTGCGGACACAGTTAATCGTGGAAGATCCTCATCATTCGTTCCCGCCCACCCGGATACCGGGAGCAGCAGCAAAAATCCCAGGACCACACCATTCACTATTTTTGAGGCATTCATGGTCGTATACATTGACAAACCCCTTGAATGTTTTTGAGAATAGCTTCTAGTTATGACAAACACCGATTCTATTCCTCCTTTGACGCCATCTGCCTCGGATCTGCCGGACCGTCTCTGCACCTGGTGTCAAACTTCTATGCTGAAACGTCTCGTTGGCGATGGTCGATTTATTCACTATACCTGCCCGAAATGTATTTTCCAGCATACGTCGAAAGTCGCCGCGCCCCAACCCTAGCCTCAGGGTGCGGTGCGATGCTTTGCTCCTGATTAAAACAAATTGGAAACAATGCGGGTGCCCCCTACCCACGTGCCGATGAGACTCCCGATCGTGGGAAGCAGGAAGGCTAAAAAGACACGCAGGAGTCGACTCTTCCACCACTTTCGTGGAATGGCAATGTCCTCCGCCACGGTTTGAAACTCCCGCACCAGAGGCGGTTGTAAATAGGCCTGGACAAACGCCGTCACATACCCGACTCCGATAACGGGGGTGAGACTGGTAAACGGTGCCGAGATAAATGCGGCGGCGATGGTGAGCGGATGAGCCATGGCCAACAACCCGCCAATCCCGCTTGGAATACCATTGGCCAAAATCCAAAACAATAAATTCTCTCCGGCAGCACTTAGCCCCTTTTGCCATCCTATCCAAGCAATTGACCCCACAATCAGAACCGGGATACTCCAACCCACTGCTTTCCAGGCAGGAGAGACGGGCTGGATGCTTTCCAGCTCCTCCAAGTCCACCTGCTCCCGGCCATTCAATGTGCGGCAAATGCCCTCCACATGCCCGGCGCCAACCACCGCGACAATCCGGTTCCCTGACGCATCGGCAATTTTTTGGGCTAAATAGTGATCCCGCTCGTCAATGAGCACCGTTTTGAGCGTCGGCACCTCTTTCCCCAAGTCCTTCATCATTTCTGAAAGCACATCCTGCTTTTTAAGGTTCCGAATCTCCTCTTCGGAGACTTCTGTGGTATCAAAGATACTCAGCATGAGCGAGGACATTAACAGACTTTTTCGCCAAAATGGGGTGTTGCGCCAGGCCCGACGCATCGTCACCCGCACGTCCCGGTCAGCGAGGGTCACAGGAATATCATGCTTGTCGGCCATACGAATGGCCTCCAGCATTTCGGTGCCTGGAATGACGCCCAATTTATCTCCCAACCGCTTTTGGAAGGAGGACAAAATAAGATTGACCATCAGCGTACTGAGCTGCTGCTTGCGGATGATTTCCTTGAGGTCCAACGATTCCCATCGGTTGGGATGCGAGATGGCTTCAAAACGCTTGGCATCCAATTCGACACAGACACGATCGGGATGCTCCTGTTCAATGACGAGTTTGACCAAATCTACCGATTCCTGTGACACATGGGCCGTGCCAATCAGGATTACGGTTTTCCCATACACGGACAGACACAAGACATCAGCGTCGTACTGTCCCACCAAGCCTGTGGATGCTTCCGGCACAATTGCTGGTGGGGTATAATCTGAATTTTTCATGGGCACACCATGACATATCCGGCAAGGAACTTGTCAAGCCTCATAGTTATGGATCACAATACTCTCATTAAGTTTGACTTCAGCGCCTACCAAAAGACCCTTTCAGCACGACGACATGGAGGTTCGAGTGCCATCCGAATCTAAACGACCCGTTCAACGTCCTCCCGTCTGGATGTGGATCAGCGCCGATGGAGGACGATGGCGGATTAATCATACACCGAACGGAGTCTGGTCCTGTCGAATAGGTCTCGGGGGAAAACGCGTTGGATCTTGGAAAACCGGACTTCCTCCTAGCCTGGATTCCTGGCCAAAAAGCAACAATCAGGAATAGGGAACTCCCCTTGCACTGAGATTCTCGTGTGAAACTTACAAGTCAAACAGGAAGTTGACATTATCCCCGCCAAAGGCTTTGACCGTTCCCTCAATCACTTTTTCGTTCTCTGAATACACCCACACCGCCACATCCGATAATCCGGTCAGCCGCTTCATCTGTTCCATGAGAACCAGGATAATTTTCCGCCCTCGTTCGCGATCCGCCGACAAACGATGAAACAGTCCCTGGGTCACATGGAGTTGGAGAAGATGCCCCTTCACAATCACATTGGTAATCTCAGGATTTTGCCCCATTTGGGTTTTAATGGCATCTACGATCTCTTCATTCGATTTTTGGGTCTTCATATAATAGCTCCAGTTTGACTATGTTGCGAACAGCATGGAGAGAATTGGCGGATTTAGATGAGAGGTTGCGTCGCCTGCTCCAACCAGGCACGGGTATCCGTATCCACAACCGATTGGAGTTCCGCCCACACGCGAGCATGATAGGTATCCACCCACTGACGTTCTTTGAACGATAACACCTCCATGGCAATGAGGGCTCGCTCAAATGGCACAATCGTCAGGGTATCAAAGGCAAGAAACCTCCGCGATGAGTTCTTGAAGAACTCATCCTTCACCACCGTCACCAGGTTTTCCAAGCGAATCCCATAGGCACCGGTTTTGTAATAACCCGGTTCATTTGACACAATCATCCCCGGTTTCAGGGCGACCGCATTGGCAGCTTTCCCGATCCGTTGTGGGCCTTCATGGACCCCTAAAAAACTCCCGACACCGTGGCCTGTCCCATGATCGTAATCCAACCCCATTGCCCATAGGGGCGCACGTGCCAGTGCATCCAATTGGCTGCCTGTGGTCCCTTCAGGAAATCTGGCCGTGGCCAGAGCAATATGGCCTTGCAACACGCGTGTATAACGATCACGATGTTCGTCCGAAGGAGGTCCAATCGCGATGGTCCGGGTGATATCGGTCGTTCCGTCCAAATACTGCGCTCCGGAATCCACCAGATATAATGTCCCGGACTCCAGGCGCCTATTCGTCTCCGGGGTCGAATGATAATGCACAATGGCACCATTTGACCCTGCACCAGAAATTGTAGGGAAGCTGCAATCCTCCCACAACGCCTGCTTTCGGCGACAGGCATCGAGATAGTCCACAGCCTCTAATTCTGTCACCTGTCCCTTGGGTCCTTCCCGGGCCAGCCACGCCAGAAATTGACACATGGCCACTCCATCCCGTTGATGCGCCGCATAGGCTCCTGCAATTTCCACCGGATTTTTACAGGCCTTTGGCAGCACACAGGGATCATCTTTATGTACAAGATCAGCCCCACTCTGGGTTAGTGTGGTGAAAATCCAGGAATTGGTCTTGGCTGGATCACACAGTACCCGATTCCCATGGGTTCCCAACTGTTGTAAGCCAGCTTCAAATTCCTCCGGTCGTGCAAAGGAAATGTCGGGACCCAAATGCGCATGCAAGCCCTGGGTGATTTTTTTCGAATCGACAAACAGGGCGACCCGCCCGGTGGCGTATAGAATAGCCCCGCACAATGGTAGTGGAGTATGGGCTACATCCGATCCGCGAATGTTCAATAACCAGGCAATGGAATCGGGCGCCGTAATGATGGCCGCATCGATCCGGTCTTCTACAAACCTCCGGCTTAATATCTCACGCTTAACCTGGGAACTTTGACCGGAAAACTCCAGGAGATGAGGCTTGATCACACCTGAGGGTGGTTGAGGCCGATCATGCCAGACGCCATCGATAGGATTCGATACACAGGGGACGAGTTGTGCACCGACCCGTTCAGTTGCTGTCTGAAACCGTTTGAGATCCTGCGGAGTATGAAGCCAGGGGTCATAGCCGATTCGATCGGTTGGTGTTGCACGAAGTGCCAACCATTCATCCGGTGAAGTTTCTCCACTATTGTGAAGCGTAAAGCTTTTCTCATCAACCTGATCCGCCACTTGAAGCGTATACCGGCCATCCACAAACACTGCGGCTTCATGCCCTAAGACAATCGCCGTCCCCGCCGAACCGGTAAACCCGGTCAACCAGGCAAGCCGCTCTGCGCAGGGAGGCAGATATTCATTCTGATATTCATCCGTATGCGGCACCACAAAGCCCGTCAATTGTTGACGGACCAGCTCCGCTCGCAGCGCCAGAAGATGCTCACATGCCATCACAACTTTCCTATTATCCTAAACATTCCGGTTTAACTCCTTCCCTTTAGCAAGCCCTTGCGAGGATAACACATTCCCTACTGCCTGCCGATTGTTTAAACACACGTACCCCGCGTAGGGAAAATCAACCCACATCATTTTAAACGATGAAAAAGGGAAGCGCACCCGGAAAACTAATGGATGGCTTGGAAGGCAGTCTCTTCGGTGGGATACGTCGGAACCAGTTCGGGAAAATTTGCGTCTTCGAGTAAGGCTTTCACCGGCTGTTGGGGTTCAACGACGCTCATGGCCATATGGTTGTCATTCAAGTCGAGGTAGGCGAGCACCAGTCCCCCCAACCCAATGGTGTCCATGAACGTGACGCCCTCCATATTAAAAATGATATGCCTGGCGCCAGAGAACCTGGCGGATTTCACCATCCCCTGGAACACTTTCCGGGAGTACACGGTCACTCGTCCTGAAATCATCAAGACCAGCGTTGTATCTTGCATTCGTTCGGCTACTTGCATCTCGACACCAGGGGTTATTTTGTTATTTTCGGCAATTTCCTCCGATTCTTGCTGAATGCCCCCGATTTCCTCATGATGTCGAAGATCTTGTTCATACATAGGTAGACAGCCCCATTATGGAAAGAGCATTATGACGGATCTTGAGCCGCCCACTGACAAAAAACAACATGCCGAAATTACGAAGAAACTGAGAGAAAATACAGAATATTGCGCCTGAGCGGCAGAAAGCTGTCGGAGTGGGCAATGAGAAGCCAACCGAGGCTCACTGTGGGATATCCCCCCACAAGATGAGCCTTGCGGCAGATCAGAACATCCCTCTCAATACTCTCTATCAACATCTCCTACATTTGCGACAACTTCAATTGTGAAGAACAACCTATCCCCTCAACAGACCGACTCCCGGCACCTGCACTCCTCAGCACAACCTCACCTCCTTTCTCTGTTAAAAGAACACTTTGGTTTCACGGCCTTTCGGCCTTTACAAGAAGAGATCATTCGGGATGTCCTCGCTGAGCGCGACGTGGTGGCCCTGTTACCCACGGGAGGAGGGAAGTCCCTGTGCTTTCAGTTACCGGCGCTGGCCCGCTCCGGCCTGACGATCGTTGTCTCGCCGCTCATTGCGCTGATGAAAGATCAAGTGGATGGGCTCCGGGCCAATGGCATTGCCGCTACGTATCTCAACTCATCTCTGACCGCGCAGGAATCCCAAACTCGCTTGCGGGGTCTGCACCAAGGTGACTACCGGCTCCTCTACATGGCACCGGAACGCCTCATGGTCCCCGGATACCTCAGCCTGGTCCGGAATTTTCAGGTCAATCTGTTGGCCATTGATGAAGCCCACTGTATCAGTGAATGGG
>CAZBQO010000046.1:0-15462 GCA_964494125.1 uncultured Nitrospira sp.
GAGAGAATTTTTTTGAAATAGAAGAGGGGTTCAGTGCTTGAGTGACAAGACCCTGGGCAATAGAGGGAGAAACGTAGGTGCGTCCCTGATACACTTCCTTAATGGCGAACACTAATTCTGCCGTCGCAGATTGTTTTAAAATATACCCCACCCCACCGGCCTTGAAAGCCTCATGGACAAAATGTTCTTCGGAATGCATGGTGAGAAAAATTAATTTTGTTTGGGGTTCACATTTTTTTATTTGTCGGGCGGCTTCCAACCCATTCAATAGCGGCAGGGAAATATCAATGATCGCAATGTCCGGTGTATGTTTCTTAACGGCTTTAACTAATGCATGACCGTCTACAACCGTCCCCACCAATGTGAAATCAGCTTCCAGCAGTTTGGTCAGCCCTTCACTAACCAGGACGTGATCTTCGGCTAAGAGTACCCGCGCTTTGCTCATGTTAAAAGAAGGAATGAAAGATAAATTGTTAATATAAAAAAACTAGGAAAGACATTATGAAAGAATCATGCAAATAAGTCTACAATAAACAACTCAATTTGTTCCATTCGGCAAAACTCTAGGTTTGAGTAGAGAGCTTTGATTCCTTTAGTTTTGTAATCCTGTAGATCACCAAATTCAGGCTTCATTAAAATACGTATGCTAATGAAAGGGAAAATGAGTGAATTTTTGGTATGGGGGGACGTGTTGGAGGAGGAGTGGGTGGCTCCGGTGGGTCAGGCATAGGGTTTGGAAGAGGTCCAGGATTAGGGAAAGGGTCCGGGTTCGGGTTTGGATCGGGATTCGGGATTGGAGAGGTAGAGCGAACTTCAAAACTTGGCAGGCAGCAGCCATGGTATATGGCGTTGTTCATAATCGCCCCTCTAAACGTTTGGTCACAACATCCCAATGAACTTGGGAAAGAAAATGTTCAATATATTCGCCTCGTTCCGACGGTTGGAAATCCAGCAAATAGGCATGCTCCCACACGTCCATCACTAAGATAGGACGAAAACCTGCAATATTGCCGAATTCATGAAGGCTGATCCAATGGTTAGAGAGCCTGCCGTTTTCAGGATTGAGATTGCATACAGCCCAGCCGACTCCCCGCATCTTCCCCACACTTGAGAAGTCGGTTTTCCAGGTCTCAAAACTCCCAAAACTGCCTGCAAGAGCTTTCAGCAGGGAATCCTGTCCTTGGGGCGATTTGGACGTTTGGGAGGTCATGTTTTCAAAATACAGTTCATGGAGAACCATCCCATTATATTCAAAACCCAGCCGCCGGGTCAGTTCAGAATAGGCCGGCATTTCTTCCTGATCCACCTGCCCATCTATTAAAAATTCCCCGATTTGCTTTGTGAGGGAATTGGTAGCCTTCACATAACCTTCATAGAGCTTAAAATGCATCTCTAATGTCTTATCTGAGATACCGTTCAATCCTTTGAGTTTGAATTCCTTGGCCGAATATTCTTTATTGATCTTCATCAGTATAGGCCCCTTCCTGAATAACCAAGCAATACAATATTATTCGCTCAAACTTTCCGAACATTCTTTAAAATCTTTCCTTCATGTTATGAAAGAGAAAGGAAAGACGTAACTGGGAAAAACCCTTGAACCGGCAATTTCATAAAGAAACAAAAAAAGAGCGCCGTAACCAGGGTTTTGACTAGTCGCCTTCCTCCTATATTTTGAAGTAGATTCTCCTAGAAAGAAGAGTGTCGGGTGAGCCATGAATATCCAATTCACCATATCCGATGAAATGGGCAAGGATTTAACCGGCCTTCAATTCGTACTCGGGATCAATAGTGTTGAAGATCTCACAATTCATGCGTGGAAGGTATTGCGGTTTCTTATTGAAACCATTCGCCATGATCGTTTCACTCTCTCTCCTGAGGCGATTCACTGGATTTCCCAATCGCCAAAGACCTCGCCTTCCGCCGAAACGGAGAAGGCACTTTCCTTTACGGAAATCGATACGCAAATTCTTCACGAAATCCATCAGTTGCTTGATGATGACCAGCTTGATCAGGCCTTAAAAGCCACCCATATCCTCAAACTCCTCAAGTCTCACACAAACCAGGATTCAAACACTCAATTGGTACAATCCGAGATGCTTCTTACCGCCGCGGAAACATTTGCGGCGGAAAGTGATCCCGAAAAAGCGGTTCAGCTCATTCATGCTACCCACGAAACCACCAACAAACCCGCTGAGGGATCCGAAAATTGAAGCCATAGCTACCGATTTTTCTCCATCCTTTCCCAACTTCGCAACAGCTTCCCAAGAGTAATGTGCTTTTTGCCTTCCGCACCTACATCATTCCTTCCTGGCGCCCCCGTATATGGATTTTGAAGAAAACAGGACCGGTTCCGAACTCCGGTCACCCGTACTCAACTATGGCGATCTTTTTGTTGAATAATTTCATAGGGATTGATTACCCTTCGTTCCCAATATGTATTACATGGAGTCAGCCATATTAATCCACAAGCCCTAAGGCCAAAGGATTATGGTTGTTGGAGGTCACCTCAATGCTCCCCAATGAGCCAAAATTTCTCATCACAGCCCGGATTAAAGAAGAATTTTCTATCCCTCCCATTACCGATGGACTCATTATTGGAAAAGAGGCAGCCATTGGTGTGAACGCATTGCAGAAGGCACTCCGTCTGCTCATTCCTGACGAATTCGACCATATCGAAATTCAGGACGAGATCATCAACAGTATGCTGATACGATCCTCCATCACCAAAAGACTCTCCCAAAAACGCGTGGTGCATTTTCTCCTTGAACAGGTAAAGCCATTCATGGTGGCAGATGATATCCTCCAACTTCAGTTGGATACGGAAATCACCATTACCCAAGAATTATAGAATGGTCTCATGACTCTGTTAACCGCACAGGATGCCCTCAGCCCATTCATATTGACGGTGTCCGCAGACATGGGCCTGCGTGATGTGAATCCACCCCGTGGATTACAAAATTATGAAGCCTATGGGGTATTTTCGCCGGTCGAGGATCAGAGGCCTTCCGAACAATTTCTCGGTATCGTCCCCAAACATATGGTAGGCCGGTATCCTTACCGGATTTTTGCAGATCTTCTCCCCTTTTTCACCTCTGTACAGATCGAACCCTCCACTCCCCTTGAGGTGTTGTACTCTGAATTTCAACGAAATCCGATCGATGCCTTTTCCGTCATGGATAGCGGGCAGCGGTTTATAGGAGCGATCACGCCTACCAGCCTGCTTGAGACACTCTGGCATCGGGAGCAATTTCTTACCGCACAACTTCAAAAGGAGATCGGTGAGAAAAAATGGCGGAACGACAGTTACAACAGGCCAAAAATGAATTGACGCAATTAGGCGCTCGGGATGAAGGGATTGATGATTATAAAGAACAATTGGTGAGGCTTTCGGAGAGCCTCATCACAACCGAAAAACGCGAACGTCAGGCCTTAGCCGGTGAGCTTCATGATCATTTGGCACAAATTCTGTCAGTTGGCCGAATAAAGCTGGCCCAAGGAAGCCATTTGACATTAGATTCTGAAGTTCTGAGTCTCCTGAACACCGTCGATCAATTCTTTCAAGATTCGTTGGCTTATACTCGAACACTCATGACCGAACTAAATTCTCTACACCTTCATCAGTCCGGCCTACTTTTGGCTTTGGAAAAACTGACAGAAAAAATGAACGTGTTTGGTTTAACCGTTACAATGGAAACCGAGAGGCCTCTGCCGGACCTATCGGAAAATCAAGACTTCCTTCTCTATTGGTCCATCCGTGAATTATTATTTAATGTGATCAAACATGCCCACGCCAATCAGGCCACCATCACGATTCATCAACTCCGGAACACACACCTTCACTGTGTGGTTTCAGATGAGGGATGCGGGTTTGATCCTGCAACCTTGGCGATGCAGAATGCCGATCGGGATCATTTTGGTTTATCGGGCATCCGTGGGCGAATGATCGCGCTTCAGGGAACCATTTCCCTGGACTCCTTTCCCGACCGGGGAACCCGGGTGTTCCTCATGATCCCCTTGTCTCCCCCTTCTCCCTGATTTTTGATCGACCCCATCAAGGGTTTCGAACAGTTCTCCTTTGCTATGCATGTGATATGTTTCTTAGGAACCTAGCTGCCTTTCGTCAGGGTCACGGCCAGATATGGAATGCATCAGACAAGAGCCTTTCCGTTCACATCCCCTAGAATGACCGAAACCTCGAAACATGCTGGAGGTGTTTATGAACTCCCCATTCAACTGTTGGTTCGTATGGGTGGCATGTTCATTAGTCACCGTGGTCCTGATAGAACAGACCCATGGTCAGATGTTGTCTGTTCCTGCAATAGGATTTGACGAAGCCATTACTCCCGGAGCACATGATCCGCGTTCCGACAACCATACCTATGGGCCTACTGACGAAGAGATAAAATATCGCATTCAACGGCGTTTAGAAGTCAGTCCATATGAGAATGGTGAGATCACGGTTCACGTGGGACAGGGCGAAACGGTTCTCTCAGGATATGTCGAAGATCAGGATGCCTTGATGGATGTGGTCGAAATCGCGTATGACACCGGAGCCACGAATGTCAACAATCAACTCCTGATCAAAAGCCAAGACCTTCCATGGAAAAAGATGACCGATCAGGAATTGAAAGAAGCGGTTGAAGAGGAGCTGTATTGGAGCCCATTTGTGAATTCGGTTCCCATTCGTGTTGAAGCTCACCACGGGATCGTCACACTCTCTGGAAGAGTCGAAAATCGCGGGGAAATTGTGGATGCGGTGGAAAACGCCTACGAAGCCGGAGCGAAAAATGTCCGCATTCGTTTATGGATCGATCCCACATTAGATTAGATTGAGAGGGCCACAACCTGTCCCCTCCATACGAGAAGTCCTCAATATGCTCAGCACAGAGACAACCACTTAAGCTCATTGGTTTTCTAGATGAAAGCTTGAGAAAGGGAGTACGGTTTCAAAATTTTCAACAACGAATCGGCCTTTCTCCCGGCACACAGACAACGCTCAAAAGCGTTTTATTTTTTCAGGCGTCTTTTGAAGCTGATCGGGTTGTCCTAACGGCTCACTCTCTTTGACCGGGGCCTTTTCCGGAGTCGAGGGATCTGTGGGAACAGGTGAGACATCCGGAAGAATGTGGGGTTCGTCAGTGGGTGATTCGGTTCGAACGGGAGGAGTGGAAGAGGAGGTACCTGAAGCTCCGATGTCGGGGGGCGTCCGGACACCTCCCCCTATGAGGGGGGACTCCTCACCGGACGGATTGGTTGAATGGCCATTGGACTGAATTCCATCGGCCCCTAAGGCCGCGTCCGCAAGGAAAAACGCCATAGCCAACAGGAATCCCAGATAACGCAAAGATATGATAAAGACCTTGTCTGCATGGGCCGGTTTTTTCATAGGTCATTCTCCTCTTTTAAGAACTCCCACACCGGGCTCCTCAACCCTTCACTTGAAAATCTTAGCTTTACAAGGCCCGAAGATAAGCGGAAAGATCCGCTTTTTCTTCTGTTGTCAACTGCACGCCGGTGATTAAGGCAAAAAACTCCACCGTGTCTTCGAGAGTCAAGAGGCGACCGTCATGCAGATAGGGTGGGGAATCTTTTATTCCCCGAAGGGGGAAAGTTTTTATAGATCCCTCTGCCCGGCCATGATAAAACCGTTCCACACGCAAGTCATGCATCAGGTTATCCGTAAAATAGGGAGCCGTGTGGCAGGCCACACATTTGGCCTTACCAAAAAAGAGCGCTTCACCTCGCAATTCATCTTCGCTGGCTTTTTGAGAATTCAATCGGCCGAAGAGGTCCAACTTCGGCGCAGGGGGAAAATCGACCAGCTTCTGAAACTGGGCCATTTTCATGACTTCAGTCCGGGTCAAATCACGACGACCTTTTTTTTCGGCGGTCGCCAGATCATGATCGAAATAGGCAGACCGGTTTTCAAATTCGGAGAAATCCTCAACGGACGCCAAGGCTCGTTTGGATCCAAAGACCTCCTGAATATTGACCCCGCGAAGTGATGGCGTTTCGATGCGAAACCGTGAGAATTGAGGCCGGTTATCCGGATTCAAATGAATCGCGCCATTGGTATGCCCGTTCACATGGCAATCGAAACAGGCAACACCCCGGCTAGGCGCAATCGTTTTCCGGTCGTCAGTCGCATTAAATTGCTGTTGAGGGATTTTTTCGACCAGTAATCGAACGCCGTCAAATTGCACCGGTGAGAGAATGCCATCGAACAACGCGTAAAAATTTTCGTTGGTGATTTCCTGACCTTGCGAGACATCTCCTAAATCCGGACGGCTTGTTAAAAACAGAGGAGGAGGAAATTCCGGCAAAAAATGATCCGGCACATCATGAAGGACGTCAAACCGTTCACGCTCAGGATGAATATCCGTCATCATCGACGGAAACACCATGCCGCCTGTTGAATGAAGTGGATGCGGCAACGGCAGGTAGGGGAAGAGATCTTTGGCCTTCATCTCTTCCGGAGTCATTTTGGCGAGCTGTTCAAAAGTGAGGCCCTTCTTTAATCGGGCCGTGGGCCCTTTGGGGATGGGCTTCCCTCGAGTCATCGTCACCCCTTCAACCAATTGAGGAGACAAATCATACCGGTCTTCGAGCAATTGTTGTTGTTGTGCCTTAATCTTCGATCGTTGTTGGCTTTCCCGCTCAATGACCTTCTTAAGTGGATCCTTGGGACTCAGATCAAACACAAATGAACTAGGGGTCCGCCCACCCAATGTATGAATATCCGCAGGATTGGGTGTTCCCGGCTTAGCGTCCGGAGCCTCTTCGGTGTCGCCTTTTCCAACGGGTTGATACTGGGGATATTCACGTTCCCAGTCCTTAACCACGGCCGGGGGACCAATGTCCGGAACCAACTCTTTCGGGCCCGGCACCGCCTTCCAGCTTTGGGGCTTTTCCTGATCCGCAGCAAATACGATCCCAAAAAGGCCACTGGTGATTAATAATATGATTCCCGTGATGAACATTCGCTTCATCCTCCTGGTCGTGTTCATAAATGTTGAATAGATAGACATGGTAGACATTAATCTCCTTCTTTTATGCCGTATATCGTAACAGGTGTTCCTCAATTGAGGAAAAAGTGTCATGAAAAAACATTTTTAATTTGCTATGGCTTTTCCCACAGGGCTTTTCAATTCGCATCAAACAACCGGATCAGGGGACTCCCGTCCTTGTTTAACACGACTTGAACCCGGGGATTATCCATATGATCCCGCAAGACGAACATAGGGAGGTCATCGCTCTGAACTTCCAATGCCACCCGCCGCTTACAGTCCTCTCCGTAGAGAGTGAATCCGGTTCGCTCCTTCCCATACACGGCAAGAGAAGCTCGACGGTCACAGTGCTCATCTCCCATGATGAGTGCCGGGTGCTCACCGTCCCACAGACTCAGGGTTGCACGGACCTTACCCTCCTGATTCACGATATGTAAGGCCGAAGTAGTAATCGGCTTACCCAGGTTGGTCTCTGACACCTTTGAGTCGGTGGGGTTTGTAGAAGCCAACAGCATTCCCCCCATTGAACCCAATAACAATAATCCGAGTACTATGGCCCACCAAGTCGTTTTTTTTAAGGGCATACACAACTTCTCCGTCTATCGTATGATGAACAAAAATTATTTCAGCGCGGGTCTTACAATCTTCCTGTCAGGGCCAGAATCAGCACGATCACCAGCACCAATCCAAGACCGCCACTGGGATAGGGGCCCCAGGATGAACTGTACGGCCAGACCGGCAAAGCCCCGACGAGCAGAAGAATGAGTATGACTAAGACAATCGTAGACATAAATCTGGTTTCCCCCTCCCTGTATTACCAGGCTTGAATATCAGTGCTCAGGCCTTCCTTGCGGGACGGCAGGGAAAGCGGCAAGTCTGTAACGGGTAGAGCCAATTTGAGCACCATTCGCCGCGGCCAATCCCCAAACCAACAACGGGACATTCTCGTCTGCCCCAATCCTTTTGGATGAACCGTTCCCTGTTCAAGACTTGTGTTCATGTGCTTGTTCTCCTTATGGTGAATTCATGTAGTAATCTGTTCACAACCAGGATGTCGTTTGCCTCTAATCTCTAATCCTTCTTTTTTTATTTATACAGAATCGTTTGGGCGGCAAGACCTGAGAAAAACCCTGGGTTGATTGAACAACAACCCTGGATGGCCCGGTGAGTTCACATCTTTGGGCTTTCACGCTTAGACAAGACTTATTCGTTGAAGCTATACTTTTCCGAATTTCGTTCTATCACGACATGACCCCTAACATCGTTCTGCTTAAACGCAGCCGAGGGAGAGCAGCATCCTTCTCATCATTCAAGGTAATGTGAGGTGTTTATTCTTCTTATTTTTACATAAAACCGGGAATGCGCATACTGTTCTTCAGTTTTAAAAGGAAAAGTGTGAGCGTATGATAAGGGCTCAAGAACTGGTCAAAGCCGGTTCTCACTCAAAAAAACTGGATATTATCCTGCTGGTAGCCATCAGCGTTCTCATTGGCGGAATTTTTGCGTTGGACCTGTTCACCCAAACAGGCGTCGCGATTGGCATGTTATATGTGAGTGCCATTATGCTGACCCCATGGGTACCCTATGCCAAATCACCATTCATCGTCGCTGGAGTCTGTACGGTCTTAGCCATCATAGGAATAATCTATTCACCGGGAGTGAATGTGGTGTATTCGGGCAGCACCATTGCCGGCAATGCGGTGACCAATCGTCTTTTATCGCTTTTTATGATCTGGGCAACAGCCCTCCTCACCTATCAATATCGGCAGGGGATGGAGGTCAGGCTTCGGTTAGCCTCCATCGTGGAATCCACCCATGACGCCATCATCGGAGAAACACTCGAGGGAGTGGTCACCAGCTGGAACAACGGCGCCGAACAGATGTTCGGATATTCGCCACAGGAAAGTATTGGGCAACATATGACGTTTCTTTACCCTCCAGACCGAATTCCCGAACATCCGGTTATTGTCGAAAAACTCCAGCGTGGAATACCGATCAAAAATTTCGAAACGATTCGACGCAGGAAAGACGGACAAGAAATACCGGTGTCGCTGACCATTTCTCCCATTATCGACCGATGGGGAAACGCGATTGGCGCCTCCAAAATCCTACGGGACATTTCCCAGCAAAAGAGGTTGGAGAATCTCCTGGCTATACAAAACCTCACATTGGCCGGTCACGCAGCCTCCCTGAAGCAATCAAACGAGGATCTCGAACAATTTGCCTATATTGCCTCTCATGATCTCCAGGAACCCCTCCGCACGATTCATGGCTTTACGCAGTTGTTGTCGGAGCGGTATAAAGAGCAATTGGACAAGCAGGGTCAGGAATTTATTGGATTCGTGACGGATGGAGCGAATCGCATGCAAACGCTTATTCAAGACCTCCTGAAATATTCGAGAATTCAGGCCCAGGAATTGAACCCTGTTCCGGTCAACGCCGAGGAGGTGCTCAATGAAATCCTCAAGCATCTCCGCATGGCCATTGAAGACAAACAGGCTTCGATCACACATGATCCTCTGCCGATCATTCAGACCGATCGGTCGCATTTCCAACATCTACTCCAAAATCTGATTACCAATGCCATGAAATTTCACGGCCCGAAACCGCCCCACATTCATGTCTCTGCTGAGGAAAGGTCCGACGGGTTGATCTTTTCGGTACAGGATAACGGGATCGGGATCGGATCGGAATATTTTGAGCGGATCTTTCTTCCATTCAAAAGATTGCACACGAGGGAAGAATATCAAGGCACCGGAATCGGTCTGGCCATATGCAAGAAAATTGTGGAACGCCGTGGAGGCCGCATCTGGGTGGAATCCGAAGCGGGAAGAGGATCCAAATTTTCTTTTACTTTATCTAAATAAACCGGAGATTGTTCATGCAAAATCCTATTGAAATTTTACTCATAGAGGATAATCCCGCTGATATCCGTCTCACACAGGAAGCCTTTCGGGAAGCTCGCCTCCAGAATACCCTTCATGTGGTTCAAGACGGGGTCAGCGCCATGGCCTTCATTCGGCAGACAGCACCCTTTCAACAGGCTCCCCGTCCGGACCTTATTCTGTTGGATTTAAACCTTCCCAAAAAGGACGGGAGAGAGGTTCTGAAGGAAATCAAATCCGACCCGCACATCCGCACAATTCCCGTGGTGGTGTTGACCACCTCGGATGACGAAACAGATGTCTTGCGGAGTTACGATCTTCATGCCAATGCGTATTTGGTCAAACCCATTGATATTTTGCAATTCATCAAAATGATTCAAACTCTCGAAGATTTCTGGCTCTCTGTGGTCAAACTCCCTCCAAAAGTGTCAGAGTCATGAGCGATCTCCCATCCCCGACTCATTCCATCCTGTTAGTGGAGGATAATCCTGCCGACGCAGAATTAGTGCGCGAGCGGCTGAAGGATGCCTCCGGCATGTCCCCCTTTCATATCACCCGCGTTTCGACTCTCAAAGAGGCTCTGACCATCCTCCACACCACGCCGTTTGACGTCATCCTTCTTGACTTAAATCTGCCGGAAACCAATGGTCTTGAAACCTTGAAACGAATCCGGTCGGCAAATTCGGCCATTCCCCTTGTGGTGTTAACCGTGAATGAAGATGAACCTCTGGCCCTTGAAGCCATCAAATTAGGGGCCCAGGATTATCTCCCTAAATCTTCGATGAATGCCGTGTTGCTTTCCCGAATTTTGCACTATGCCATTGAACGGGAAAAGAATGAGCGGATTCGCCGGGATAGCGAAAGAAAGTACCGGTTATTTGTTGATGGCGCCACCGGTCTGGCTTTTATCATGCTTGATTTGGAGGGGAACATTACGCATTGGAATTCCGGAGCTGAACGGCTTTTTGGCTACCCAGAAGATGCGGCATTGCATAAACATTTTTCTATGCTCTTTACCGCTGAAGACCAGCGCAATGGTCGTCCGGCAACCGAATTGCGGAGGGCGGAAACCTTAGAAAAAGGGGACGATGACAATTGGCTGGTACGGGCCGATGGGTCACGATTTTGGGCCAGCGGCGCGGTAACGGCCATACGCGACCCCAACGACAAGCTGATCGGGTTTGCCAAGGTGGTCCGGGATAAGAGCGCACAAAAAGACACCAGTGACAAATTAGCCGAATTGAATCGCACATTGGAAGAGCGCGTGATCCAACGCACTCAGGAACTCACTCGCAACCAGGAACGGCTACGCGCCATGGCTTCCGATCTCACGGTAACCGAACAACGGGAACGACGCCGGTTGGCGACGGACCTTCATGATTATCTGGCACAGCTCCTTGTCGTCTGTCGACTGAAATTAAGTCAAGGTCAATCGAGTTCCGATAAGGAAACCCTCGTAAAGTTGATTCAGGAAGCGGATACCCTCTTGGACCAATCCTTGACCTATACACGGACACTGGTCAGCCAGCTCAGTCCGACCTGTCTCTATGAATTCGGACTTCATGCCGCTCTCGTCTGGTTGGGAACTGAAATGGGAAAACAGGGATTAACGGTCACCGTGAAATGTGCTGATGAGACACCAACCCTGCCGGAAGATCAGGCCGTGCTCGTGTTCCAATCCGTTCGGGAACTGTTATATAACGTCCTCAAACATTCCGGAGTGAATGAGGTGATGGTGAACCTGTCCCTTCAACAGGACAGCCATCTGCTGATCGAAGTGAAGGATTCCGGCTGCGGGTTTAGTGAAAGTCCTGAAGAGAGAAATGAACATTCCCCAACCAATTTTGGACTCTTTAGTATTCGAGAGCGATTGGAAGCCCTCGGCGGAGACATGATTCTCCATTCAGCCCCGCAGGAGGGAACTCAAGTCCTGTTGCGTGTTCCCATTGAATTCAGCGAAGAGGATCTCCAGCCACGCACTGTCAAACCGACTCCATTGTACGCCCCCAAGAAGGCTCATGTTCCCCGTCCTCCTTCAGAAAAAATTCGCATTCTTCTCGCAGATGATCATAAGATGGTCCGTGAGGGATTCTGCCATATTCTGAACGCTCAAGTGGATTTTGAAGTCGTGGGAGAGGCAGAAGATGGGAAACAGGCCCTTGCCCTCTGTGAATCACTCCGCCCCGATGTCGTCGTGATGGATCTTCACATGCCCAAGATGGACGGCCTGGAAGCCATCAAAAGAATCAAACAATTCTTTCCCGACACGGTGACGATCGGATTATCCGTGTACGACACGCCGGACGTGGCACGATGGTTCCGTGAGGCAGGAGCGGCGGCATTTGTCACGAAGGGAGGTCCGGCTGAAAACTTAGTCACCATCGTCAGGAAATATCGGCATCAACAAAAACCCGCCTAGCCCTCTTTCTTATTTCTCGTTAGAATTCTGCGCCATCAATCCGGAGGCATTCCCGGTGCCCGAAAGAGTCGCTCCTGTTAACATCTGATAGGCCTGCAACACCGTATTGACGGGAGAAATCTGCATCAGAAAAGGCGTCTGCCAATCACTGTCCTCAGGGAACTGATCTTCAGGAACAATCACTCTTGGAATATGCTCCTCAAACGCGGCCTGGATTTTCAGCGGGATCCCTCCCACAGCCCCGATATGACCGTCATGGGTCACTTTACCGGTCAGCACGCGGTTCAGGATGATTGAGTTATCATTCGCCATCGCCAGGGACACGACACTCACCATCGCGGTCAAACTATCGCCGTATATCGTCACACCGGGAGTCGGAAATTTCAAAAAAATATTCCAGGTCTTTGGATCAAGCCCTGCCATACGGGCCGCGGAGACGATTCCGGATTGAATAGCCACTTGAGTAAATGGTGAAAACTTTCCCGGTCCACTCGAAAAGGTCACATTCAACGCTTCCTGACCTTCCTGTTTCCGAAATGAAATGTCCAGTTCAGCCACAATGCCTATTGGTTCACCATTCAGGTCAAGAGTGGTTCCCAAAAAGGTCACGGATTGCTTCTGCCAATTCATCTGTCCGGCCACAGCCGGTTGTACGATGAGGAAGGCCCCTCCGCCGGAGATCGCCCATGCCAGAATGCTGAAGATAAAAGCCGTCCTTCTAAAATGATGCATAGTTAATTCTCCGAAACCGGCAAATACGGGATGATATAATCCTCATCTCCTTCGACCCGCTGATCGACAAATTGATCGAAGACGCCATCTCGATCGTCATCCAGCCAGTAGAAGAGGGGCCATTGAACCGTTTCAACGACCGTATTCCAAAATTTGTTATTTTCATAAAAAATAATTTGTCGGGCCGTTTTATAATCGACAACTCCATCTCCCCGTAAGGAGTATTCCCGGATATACAATCCCGTCATGATATTCACATCTTCATTGATGAGATTGGCCTCACCGGGTTCCTTCGGGATCTCCGCGGCGATGCCATTTCCCTGTATGATAAAACTCAGTAAAATGCTACACATCCAGTAAAAGCTACATTTTTTGGCGTTCATGAGATTTGCCCTTTATTGTGACCATTGTGTGGTCGAACCCACCAAAATGCATAACCAGGTTTTTTACCCGGTCATCACCAATCCATGTTCACGATGACGCGGCTGAGACGAGGAATTCACGGCCGGAGTCTCACCTGCATGTTTTCGCAAGCGGTTCAGCAAAATAAACGGGTCGATGACGTCACCACATTGAATACAGTGCTTGGCCTGGAACTTAAAATCCTCATAATCGGAGAAAATATCCATATACGTCTCTTCGACCATCGTTCCACCGCACCGTGAACAATGTGATTGTTGCATGTGGTGAATCAATTGAGGAAAGACATCGGGGTGCTCGGTTCTCATCGCGTTCAGGGTAAATGTTTGCATAACGCCTCCTTCTTTTGAATTAAAGTAATTTTATATTCATGATCTGACTGTAGTTTCCCACTCGGAAAGCGACTACTACCCAAAACCCTAGGTCTAGACCTGAAGATCCCTTGAAAAATGTCGAATAAAATATGAGGGTATTGAATGGACGAAAGAGGGAATCAAGCCAATGGGAATGACTTCATGCCCATGAAGAGGAAGACTGAACCAGGCTGCGCATCAACGTGCAGGGCATAACGAACATCCCTCGTACCGGCAGGAAACCAATCCGCAGAACGTTGTTGGAACGTGATGCACTCAGGCGGAAACAACCACAGGACAGGACACCCTTTTTGAACATCCTGCTTCGGTCATGGAAGATGGTAAATTTTTTATTCAGACCGCTCTGAAAAGTATGTGAGTTGTTCAACAGCCGGTTCGGGGCATCCTCCACAACAATCAGGAAAAACCCGTCGGATGGGTGCATGCTTCATTCAGACGCTGGCATGGAAGGTTCAACCGGAAGAGAAGATTTCTGACTTAACAGATCTCGAAATTGTTGCAATTGAGGCAGTAGGGGTTTCAGCTCTTTTTGATACAAGCTCAGAGTGTGCCGACGACCGGTATATTCAGCTCTGGCAATACATTTCTGCAGGAGGGCCACACGCTCCTCCATGAGGCGAAAGGCCGTCCACAAAGCCCGGTCCAGGCTATTCGATTTTCCTGCCAACAAAGACTGCTCGGTAAATCCATGCCCGACGTGACATTGATACCGAGTTAAGGAGCCCTGGGCCTGTTCCCAAAGGGTCCCTCCGCATTCGGGGCAACTGAGCCCGGCCACTTCCCCTTTGACTTGCCGAGGAGGAAGATGACTCATATACGCATCGACAGTGACGTTTTCTTCAATCAGATCTTCAGGAGGAGGAAATTCCGGACCTACTGTGGTCTTGACCTGTTGAATCAGTTGGCGGGCCAGATCTTCCACCGGCAAACAAAAATTGACGCGCATATGAGCCAGCACATTATTCGGCAAGTCGGGAAACAGAGCCTCTGCGGGATCCTGAACCATAATCATCCCCCCGCACCGCTGGATGGCCGAAAGGCCGGCAACGCCATCATCCAGATATCCTGATAAAATCATCCCCACGACCCGCACGCCGTAGGACACCGCCGCCGAACGAAATAACGTGTCAATAGACGGCCGCCAAAGATTTTCTCGCGGTCCCTTGGAAAGGACCATCACATCCTTATCAATCAGCAGATGAAAATCCGGAGGAGCCACATACATTCTCCCGTAGGAAATGAATTCTCCATTTTTGGCAAATGAGGCCGGCAGAGGCCCGGCCTCCGATAAAATGGCATCAACCGTGGAAGTCGAATACGACCCGAGATGGAGAACCACCAATATCGAAGCTTGCAAATCCCGGGGAAGATAGGGCACCAGCTTTTTGAGCGCGGTAATTCCTCCTGCCGACGCTCCAATGACAATAATGTCGGAATGTGAGGATTGGATCATGGGAATACGTAGGTATACGTTGCCACTTGTGGGACCTCCACTTCTGTAGAGACTAGCCGGCTCGCCACGACACTATTGAATACCGGTAACTCATAGTGAAGCAGAACGCGATTTCCAACGACATGGACAAAATGCGGGAAGACTCAAATGAAAAATATCATTCTTCTTCCCT
>CAZBQO010000047.1:0-15340 GCA_964494125.1 uncultured Nitrospira sp.
ATATTTTTCATCATGTTCGGACACCTCGGCCTCCCTGGACGTCCGGCAGAGGCGAGGGCGGCCCTCTGTGGCCACGGCGCCGCTGGACGCGTCTGCCGAGGCCCCATTCACCCGGCGCGTCTTCGTCAGGGTGTTGCGGGTGACCTTCACACCCTGACCAACGGCACTCAGAAGCACCGTTGGTCAGGGTATGATCACCATGCTTCGCCTCCGGCTTCAGCGGCCACCCTGACGAAGACGCGTGCCGGGCACGGCCACATCGGCCTTGGGGTCTCAGGTGGCCTCGATCTGGCTTGGGCCAGCTCGTCCCTCGATACAGTGTCTGGCTTTGGGGCCAGATGAATAGTGCTGTCCAGAGGGACGTCATCTGAGGCCCCATGATGTTGGCTGATGTGGCAAAATTTTTTTCATGTCCTGTGCCCCCGTGATGGTTGTCGGAGGACGTCCCTCTGGAGGCGCGGATGGGGGGTGCCACTCGGGGGTCTGTGGGCGGCCAGCCGTGGCACCTCTTGTGTCTGGGAGCCGTCTCGTGGGGGATGCGGAATGTTGTGGCGGCGATAGTCGGTGATGACGGAAAGAAAAGGGGAGGGGAGATGACGAACCGAGGGCGATATCAAGACAAGCGTGATTTTGTCATTCAGTGGTTGCTCGAATTTCAATGGTCGACCCCACGAATTTTGGCCCAAGCCCTTGGGTTGAAACGGACGAATCAAAGTCGATTTTTTCAGGTGATCCAACGTGGGGGGCTGGTGCAGACGATCAAGTCGCCGTTCATCTACGAACATTTGTACTACCTGGGCAAAGAGGGCAAAGCCTATGCACAGTTGTTGTCGGAAAAAGCCGAGTCGTACACCGTCACCAAAACCTCGGTGGTGTCCGGTCTCAACATTCATCACCTCTCGGTCCAACAGGCCGTCCTGACGCGTTCCACGCTCACCTTGCCCTTCGACTTCCAGAGTGAATGGCATCTGGATCTTCCAGCCGCGTCCCGTCCAGATGCCATTGTCACCACGGGCAACACCATGACGGCGTTGGAAGTCGAGCTGGCGCAAAAGACGGCGCCCCGGATGTTTGTGGGCTTTCTCACGCACCTTGAGAACATCAAACGCTACCAGTATGACCGGGTGGAATACATCTTTACCGATGAGGCGTTGCGGGACCGTTATCAGGCACGGTTTGCACAACCCCAATGGCCGATGTTCACCCGCAATGGCAAGGGACAGGTCCTGCCCGTGCTCGACGGGCATGGCCACCAGATTCAGGCGGAGGCGGAGGACCCGCTCATCCGTGAACGCTTTACCTTCACCCATGAGGCCTTGTACCGATGAGCGTGTCATCCAGTTGGGATCTCGTGCATGAATATTTGAAGCCCATTGCCCATCTTTTTGAGATGGAGGGCGTGAGTGAAATTATGGTCAATGGCGCGGGCACGGTCTTTATTGAACGGCGCGGGGAGAAACAGCGGGTGCCCGCCACCTTTCCGAGTGAAGCGCACCTGGCCACCACCATCCAACAAATTGCCAACGCCACCGGCCAATCCTGTGACAAACACCACCATCCGGTGGTGGATGCGCGATTAGAGGATGGCTCGCGTGTGTGTGGCGTGTTGAGTTCAGTCTCGCCCAAGGGCCACACTCTCACCATTCGCTTGTTCCCCAAGCGGCGCTTGCAGGCCCAAGACCTTCTGGACATGGGCAGCCTCAACCACGACATGCTGGACTTCCTCCAGGCCGCGGTTGAGGCCAAGCGCAATATCCTCCTGTCGGGGTCCACTGGATCGGGCAAGACCACCTTCCTCAATATGCTCACCGGATTTATTCCCGACACGGAACGGATTATTACGGTAGAGGATACCGAAGAGATCGTGGTGGATGTGCCCAATCGCGTGTCGCTGATCACCCCTAATACGCGCCGGGACACCCAGGCGCAACCGATGTCGTTAGGCTTTCTCATTCGCACCACCCTGCGGATGAATCCGGATCGCATTGTCGTGGGGGAAATTCGTGATGCGGAAGCCGCGGGCGCGTTCTTGCAAGCCATCAATACGGGGCACAATGGCTGTGCCTCAACCATTCATGCCAATCATCCTGAAGATGCCCTCATTCGACTGCAAAACTTGTTGGGGTCGGTGGGCTTGCCGATTGAGTTTGTGGCCTCGCAAGTGCGCGGCAACATTCACCTGGTCATCCAGCTGGCCAAGGTGCCAGGCCGCGGGCGGATCGTGGTCGCGATCGCCGAAATGGAGGACGGCCGGCTTCGCCCACGTTGGACCTACGATCCCCCCACCCATTCTCATCTGAGGCCTTAGCCGCGCCCCGGTTGCGGCCATGGTCTGTGGAGGGGTGGCTGAACCGGCCACAGCTGACTCTGCAGCAGTTGGACCGAACGGTTGTGGGGATCAAAGGCCATGAGCGGATAGCCGTCATGGTTGAAGTCTTTTACGAAGACCAAGCAGTGTTCGCGAAAGGGAAGGAGGGTTACCGCGGTGTGGTGCACAACATTGTGAGGTGTCGGGTGTGACAACCACAGGTCGAGGGGCTTGTGATGCCGAGCCACCCACGCCATTCCATTCTTCAGAGCTTTCCATGCCTCATAGGGCCACACCTCCCGGATCGTGGCGCCGAGAATGCTGGGTCCCCCAAAGATATGGTGACAGGGAAGGGGATAAAAACAATCCAGATAGGTGCCATTTTTTTCAATCATGAAAATTTTATGAGGAAAAAATGAAAAACTATCTGGGCGGAAAATGTGCCCCAGCACGGTATGCCACACGTCCACCTCCCACCGCGACACCTTCATTCGCATTCACGCATCCGCCGGCACTCCAGGGTTCACGAAAAAAAAGGGCCGTACCTTAAAAAATTATTTCCAGGAATTGCAAGCCTAAATCTGTCGAATCCGTCCTTCGCGAAATTTTTTTGATCCCTGACAGGCGAGGCTACTTGAGAAACGCAGGCCTCTCAGGTGTTCTGATTTTTTACACCTGTAGGGGAACTCCTACAGGATGAGCCTCGTCCGGCCCATCACCTACAGGGCTTTTCGCCTGTTTTGACAGTCCTTCCCCCATTGACCGTCTTCATCGGTCTTCTCAAAAACGGATTGGTTGTAGGGTGTGGCCCCCACTTGGCAACCTCGCGGTCCCATGGCATAACCCCCCGCATGATTCATGCGACCATGTGTGATCGGCAGAGTCTTTTGCCACGCGGCTCCTCCCGTCTTCTCTCGTGTCGTACACCCGTGACAGACGTTCTGCTCTCTCGGCGTTTCCGAGTGGCCCCGCATGGCAGGAGCAAGCCGGTCATCAGGAAAGAATGGTGGATGACCTGGTTGCCTTATCGCCATTGCTGATGGCCTCACCCTCATCTGGAGTTCCTATGCCGACTTACGCAGCCCCGCGCTACGACAAAACCGAACTGGCCGTCCGGAATGTTCGCGCCTTCCATGACGACCATCTCATTCTAGGGATTCCGCAGGGCCTCTTTATGGGCGGGATGGTGGTCATGGTGATGGCCTACTTGATCATGGGCGTTTTCTGGCTCCCCGTGGTCGCAGGGGTGGCCTATTACCTGCCCATGTATGCCATGCATAAGGATGACCCGAAGGGGTTGACGATTTGGGTGGCGGCACTGGCGTCGCGCACCCTGGCCTGGGAGTCGGGGCAACGCACACCGTTCCCTATCATTGTTCTTTCTTAAACAGAGGAGTGCCGGTATGAAACGATCTCATGTTGTGTGGTGTGTGCTGGTGATGGTGTGCTGCCTGGTGGTCGTGGTGGTGGCCAGTCCCGCGCTGGCGGGCACCAGTATTGGGGCGCCCTCTTCAGGGCTGTTTGCCAAAGTTGGCAAAGTGCTTCAGGAGTTTGTGGATTTTTTTGAAGGGCCGGTCGGGTTGGCGGTCGCCATTCTCGGGATGGTGTTTGCCGTGGGGTACTGGACTCTCTCCACCCGTGGAGATGGGGAACTCGGATGGATCGGGCGGGTGGTCATTGGCTCGATTCTCATCATTAACATTCCGGGCTTTGTCATTGCCATGAAGGCTATCTAGGAGCAGTCCATGCCGGTTGTCTTTCCCAAAGGGTCGGTCGCCTCTATGACGGATCTCCATGCGGAATGTCTGGTCTATGACCAGTACCTGCTGACCAAGCGCGGGTCATTGATTGGGGGATTGGTGGTGGAGGGCAAAGATGGGGATGGGCTCACCCCTGATGATTTTCAGGGGCTCTCGCTCTTGGCCCGAAGCGTCTACCAGGATCTTCCGGCCACACTCATTGTGACACAATATTATGCGCATTTCGCGGGCATGCCGATACAACTCAGGCCCCGTGCCCATCCCATCGCGCACCTGCTATCGACGCGACGGGCCGCGTTTCTGAATCAGCGGACCCTCTCATCGAGTGCCCTGTTTTTCTTCTTCGAACTGCTCCCGGCGGAAGCCCTTTCCGCGCTCTCGCCGTGGGCGTTGTTGGCGCATTGTGGCAAGAGCCTCTATAGCGCGGCATCTCGGGTGGCGCTGAAAGTGGCGCTGTCCAGTCAACAGAGTCTCGTGTGTCATATGGAGGAACTTGAACGGCAACGGGTGCTCTTGCGGGACACCCTCGGGACGGTGGTGGGGAAATGGGCGAACATGTTCGCCCCTACACTCATGTCCTTGGATGACCTGTGGCGGCATACCAAATTCGTGGCGAACCTGGATCCGTACTATTTGAGTCCTGACTATCAGGGGCAGACGCCTCTGAGTCATTGGGACCTGTCCTTAGCCGACGGGGATCGGCAATTAGTGGAAGTGCAACAGACGGATGTTGTGAAATGTTGCGGGGCCACGCCCCGCTATGTCCGGATCGGCGCGGTGAACCAGTTTGGCGAAGATCGCCCCAAGTGGGGCATGTGGGCCGAGGGCAAGAAGGCCCCAGTCTGTCAGACGGGGAACTATCTGCTCATGATGCGCTATCAGCCGTTGACCGTCCTGCAGCGCAGCCTGCTCTTTCGCAATAAGGAACGGGAACTCAATCGCAAAAATTTCAACCTCATTGAGTCCATCAAGGGCCATACGCTCACGGAGGCTGAGCGGCGGGACGCCATGAAGCCTGCCATTCGCGAGGCGTTACGGGAAATCGAAGAAGCGGAGATGGTGCCGGACCACTGGGGCCGGGCACACGGCTATTTTGCCGCGTGGACGACCGATCCCCTGACCATGGGCCACCAGTCGTTAGCGTTACGTCGCGCCATGGATGGGGCGGGGTTTCAGTCGTGTTGGGAAACGGTGGGACTCGCCCGCGCGTTTAAAACGCTCATGGTCGCGGGACGACCATTTTCTTTGCGTGATGTTCCACTGACTACCACGCAAATGGGTGCGGCCAGTTTGCTCTATCGCTCAGGGCAAGGCCAACCCGTTGTTCGGGATTTAGGTAATGAGGAATGCCAATACGTGTTTGTCGGTGACGATCGTACGGCCTTTCATTACTCACCCTTTGTCGAGGGGTCTGGGTTGGTCATTGGCATTGGTCCGATTCGGACGGGCAAGTCGTTCACCAAAAATACGTTGGCCTGTCATTTTTTGAAATACGGAGGCCTGCTTCAGGGCATTGACGTGGATATTGGGATGCAGCCCGTGGCGCAATTGTTTGGTGAGGATGGGGCCGTCTTCTCTATGGAGAGTGAGTCAGCCGCCGGATTTAATGCCTTTGCGGTCTGCACGGGATCGGCGGATACCGATTTCATTCACCATCTCAAAAGCCAAATCATGCTCATGGTGCAAGCCAATGACACCCCGGCGATGCAGGTGTTGAGTGTGGAGGAGCAAACCCGTTTGGATGAAGCGATTGCGGCCACCATCGCCCTGGATAATCCTGATTTGCGGCGGCTGCGCACGGTCGTGTTGCATTGCCCGGACTCCCTCCAAATGAAGCTGCAACGCTGGATTCACACCGAGGCGCACACAGGGATGTACGCCAAGTATTTTGATGCCCAACAGGATGCCATTGGGCGCATTGATCGTCCCCTGACGGCTTTTAATTTACGGGCCATCAAAGATAACCCGGTGGTGTTACCCCTGGTCATGGCGGAAATCTTCTTTCGCGTGACTCGGGTGTTTGAACACCCGGACTACAGGCATGTGCCGAAATATCTCGATATCGACGAAGCACATATGCTCTTGAGCATTCCCTATGTGGCCTCGAAAATTGTGCAATCCATTCGGACGTGGGGAAAATATCTGGCGGGGATGGGCTTGTGGTCACAGAGTCCGTTGGAGTTTGCCGCGTTGCCCCATTGGGGGGCCTTGCGGTCTGCCGCGAGTACCTTCTTTTTCATGGCTGACCACGCCATGGATGTCCATCTGTACAAAACAACTTTCCATCTGACGGATGGAGAATGTGAAGCGATTCAATCGCTCCAACCCAAGCGGGAGGCATTCATCGTGCAGCGGAAATTGGGTATTGCGAAAACGGTCAATCTCTCCGTGGAGCCCGAACAATATGTGGTGTCCACCTCAACACCACGGGAAACCGCCTTGCGGGAGAAGCATGTTCGGGCGTTGGGGTTTGAGCGGGGTATTGACCAAACCATTGAGGACTTAGGATTAACGGTTGCGACCCCCTCTCATGTTGGGGTGCGGTAGGAGGAAACCCGATGCATGGTGTTCGTGAAGTGCTGTGCGTGGTGGTGGTATGGGTGGGGGTCAGCGTGGGAACGGTGCCGACCATGGCCAGGGCATCGGGGATTCCTACGGTAGATGTCGCCCAAATTGCTCAGGGTCTCACCAGCTATATACAAGATCTCACCTTTTATCAGGAGGCATTGATTCAAACAGGGCTCGAAAATTCCCAACTGGCAAGCTTGTTAGCGCAGTATGCGCAAAAACTTCAAGAATATAAGCATTATTTGCATCAGATCCAAAGTCTCCAAGCGTTTATTTCGGCCCCGGATTGGGCGGTGCTGATGAAAATCGTGGTGAAGAGTCCCTATGGGCAGAAGGCGCTGGCAAAAATTCCACTTCTGAAACCCACTGACCCAGGTTACGAAAAAGATGTGCGGAACGTGGCGGGGGAGTATGGGCCGGTGCCAGAGGAGACAGCTGATGTGGTGGGGCAATACACGGCCTTGGGAGTCAAGCCGGGCGACCTCAAACATATTGAGGACTATAACGATGGCTTGAACCAAAGCTTTGCGAAATATGTGCAGCAAATGAATATGGTCTCTGGCAATGAAGCAGCAATTAAGGACCGGGAGGAGAAATTAAATAGATACGGGGCAGACATAAGGGACCTTGGCGATGAGTCGGACTTGGCCACTTTGCAAATGATGGCGTCGCAACAAAACTTGGCGGGCCATCAACAAGAAGCCACGATGCGAACCCTGAATCAACTCATTTTGACGTATGAATCACCGTCCACCGCCCTCGCGAATCGCCGAGCGGGAATGGTGGACCAGGAGATTGAACGCCTGAAGAAAGTCCATGCCAACAGTACCAATTTCAAGCTGGGCCGTGACCGCTGGGCGACCGATTGGTAAAGGGAGAATGATGCGAATACTACTGATGCTGTTGTGTGTGGTGGGTATGGCTGTGCCCGTTGAGGCCAAGCTGAAAAAGGGGCCGTGGCCCACGGACCCCGACTTGGCCAAAGTAGAGCAGGAGATTGAAGAAAAGGAACAGTCTTGTAAAAAGCTTAAAAACCCCATGGTTCGTTCGGATTGCCGAGAAGGGGTGCGACATCCATTTACTGCGGCGGGGAGAGTGCGTGGGACCGGGAACTATGTGGATCTTCATTATGTGGATCTCCCCACGCCAGAGCTCCAGGAAAAATTACAAGAGCTTCTCGCCTTAAAGGAACGGGCACGACCCCAAGACGCCGCCAAATTTGATCGGGTGCCGGGTGAACTCTCTGAAGAAGATGTTTTGTCGGAGATCAACTTGGTGGAAATCGAGTTAGGCAAGCGGGAGGTGTTTCAGTATCGAGAGAACCTCGATTTCTTGAAGAAAAGACCGGCCACTCCCTAATGCGGCCTTTTTTCTTTCTCGCCGTGGGGCTGGGTGTGCTGCTGGCGGTTCCGCTCGTGGGATGGGCTGCGCCGGACTTCAGTAACGTGCAGGAATCGTATGACGCCTTTGATAAGTTTGTGGTAGCCGTCAAAGGCTTTTTAGCGCTCGTGACCGGTCCCGGCTCTGCCGGAGCCACCATCAGTTCCATGCTGTTTCTGGCTATCGCCATTTATGTGTTTTCCATGGCCGTGGCGAAATGGATGATGAAGCAAACGGATGTATTTGACGTCGTTGCGGCTGTGTTGATGATTGTCATTGTGAGCACCATCCAGGCGTTTTACGGCACACTGATGGAGATTCTTCATAGCATCTCCAGTGATCTAGCCGCGGCCATCCAACAGCCCATTGTGGGGACGACGGATGTCCTCTTTGCCCCGGCGTATATTCATAACATTATGACGAACATCTCCTTTACGCCTCTGGATATTTTTGCCGGCGTGGGCTCTCTCATGTCCATTAGCGGCGTCTATCTGTTGGCGGGGCTCTTAAGCGTGGTGGCGTTTTTTACCGTGGCCTGGGGGACGTGGGGTTATGCCGTGGCGACGCTGATCGGGTGGGTGTTTATCCCATTTTTGATGGTCCCTCGGTTGAGTTTTCTGTTTGATGGCTGGTTTCGCTTCATGGTGGGGTTTCTGGTCTATGACGTGCTGGCGCGAGTGAATATTGCCTTGAGCCTCGTCTTGATTACGAAGTATTTCGGACTCCCCCTTGCAGCGGGGAGCGTGGGGGCTCCGATTGTCATGCCGGGGCTGACGTTCGCAGAGGTGGCGGGGTTTTTTGCGCTGGTCGTGGTGGCGTTGGTAGGACTGTTAGCCACCGGCAAATTCTCGGTGGCGATTGCCTCGGGCGTCGGGGGGGCTGGCTCGGTGTTGGCTCGTGTGGCACTTGGCGCGGGAGCGGCCGTCCGTGCCTTTGCGTAAGAAGGAGAGATGTTGATGGCTTCATCATTGCGTGATTCCACCAGCCATTCTGAATCGGATATGACGCCGGGCGCGGCGTTGCCGCTTCCGCAACAAATTCGGGTAGGGGATCCCAGCATGATTGCCCGGGAGGCCTTTCTGGCCACGGATCGGAATAAATGGTTTCTGGTGACGGTGCTGTTGAGCCTGGCATTGTGCTTCACGCTGTATCACTACATCACCCTGTCGCAGAGAGCCGACATCCACCGGGAAGTCCTGTGGGTGAAAATGTATCCCGATGGCACCTGGGACATGCAAGAACATGACAATCTCCAATCGACGGAATTTCTTCAAAGCACGGTCAATAGCCTCTTAAAGCGGTGGGTGACGGCGCGTTTTTCCAAAAATCCCCAAACGGTGGTGGCGGATTACACCTTTGCCAACTATTTTCTGTCCCCCTCCCTGACACAAGAGTTTGTGAGCGAGGAGGGGTTTCATGCGGCGCAACAAGCCGCCACGATTGAACATTGTCCGGATTGCCCGGTCCTCACCTATACGGTGCGGATGCTGGATCATTACGACCAAGCCACGGGGAAATTTGCCAATATTGAGGGCACCTTTTACCGGACCAACCTGTTTACCACTGCCGCCACCGCGAAGATCGATGGACGTCTGGAACACGAACACCAGCGCATTGTGCGTGTGCAGTGGCGGTTGATGTTACCGGAGGAAGTTCATGCCATTGTCAATACCCGCGAGGGCCAGCGGTGGTTGGACCAGAACCCCATTGGCTTGGAAATTTTGGCCTACAGTGATATTGCCGATCCCTCCGACCCGGAGATCCCGTAACCAAGGAGCGTTTGTCTATGCGTGACCTCATCAAGATTGTGTGTATGTTAGCCGTGTGCCATTCCACGGCATGGGCCGCATCAGGGGTGGAGCCGTGCAAGGAAATTAGCTGGACCCCCAACAATGTGTATACCGTGCGTTCCCAACTTCATGTGGCCACCCACATCATTCTTCCCGAGCCAATGCAAGGCAAACCGGTGGCGGGCAACGCCACCCTCTGGGCCGTCAACGGGGAAAATATCCATCTGTTTATCAAGCCGAAAACCAAAGATGAGGCCGAAGGGAAGCAAACCTCCGTCTCGGTCATCTCCAACAACAATACTTCCTTTGATTTCTTCATCCAGCGGGTGACGAGCCAGCCCGACATCTGCATCCAAATTGTCAAAGACGCCACCTCGCCATTTGGGGAGGGCCGTCAGCAGGGATGGAAGACACCTCAAGAGCAGGACGCCGAACAGTTGGCTGGACAACTCAGCGCCGCGCACCAAACCGCCGCGAACTATCGGCAACAAATCGCCACAGTCCAACACGAGTCGCAGCAACAACTTCTCCGCACACTGGCTGATTACCGGATGCACATTTATACCGGCTATACCTGGGACCATGGGGATTCCTCCTTTTTCGGAGGGAATTATATTTCAGACGTATACGACGATGGCCGGTTCACGTTCATCCGCGTGACGCATGACAACAAGGGTGTCCTACAAATCAGTGCCACCATCGACGGGCAGGAAGAAATGATTGAATACGCCTACGATGAGAATCGGAAAATCTATACGATTGCCGGGATTTTCCCGGCCTTTGTGTTGCGGTATGACGAGACCGACATTGACGTGAAACGCCGGGATGCCACCACCGGGGGGGCGTCGTAAGGTCATGGCGGCGATTGAAGAAACGCGGCCCAAGGTTGAGGAGCGTCCGGCGACGCATCACAAAAAGGCCCAAACTTATTTACTCGCGCTGGCTATTTGTATGATTTTGGTCTTTGCCTTGAGTGCCTATTCCAAAATGACCAAGACGGCACCCACCCTCTTTGCCACTGAAGAGGCTCCACACCCTCGCATGCAAGAGGTCCCACCCAAAGCCCATCCGCGTGTGTTTGCGGAAGAGGTGGCCAAGGCGAAAGCGGCCTTGATCCAAGGCCTTTCCCACGAAACAACGACGAAGCCTCCTGCGTCCACCTCGCCCCTGCAGGTGACGAAAGTGCCGGTCGCCACCCAGGCTATGCCATGGCCCCAGGCGTATGCCCCGGCATCGCCCTCATCGGACCAACAGCGGAGTCGGGAGTTGGTCTATGCCTCGCGGGTGGAAAACTTGAACGTGAACTTGGGATTTGGGGCGTCTGGCTCGACGCCTGCCCCGGCAAGCCTGGTGGTGGCGCACACGCCTGCCGATTCCATTGATGCCGAAATCGCCCGAGTCCAACAATTACGGAACAGTATTCTGACGCAAGGCCCCTCGTCGCGGGGTGTCTCGCCCTTCTCGTTCGAGCCGTCTGCGGTCTTGTCCGATTCGCCCCTGACATCCCAACAGCCGCCCCTGTCCGCCGCGCCGTCGGTGGTGGGACAACCGCGATCCACGCACCCCCCGCTTCCAGGGCAAAAGCTCCTGCCGTTGACCACCATCATTCGTGCCGTCCTCGATCAGAAGGCCATGAGTGATTATGTGGGGCCGTTACGGTTGGTGATCGTGGATGATGTGTACGATGTGGCCAATCACCATGTCTTGATTCCCAAGGGCTCAAAGGTGCTGGCTCAATCGTTAGTAGTTGGGAACATGAATGCGCCCATCCAAAGCCGGATGGGGATCACCGTCAAGCAGATGGTCTTGCCCAGTGGGCAATCGATTGATTTTTCCCGACAGGCCGCGTTGGACCGGGAAGGGATTGCCGCGGTGAAGGGCAGCACGGATTATCACCTCCTCGAACAGTTGTTGGGTGTCGCCGCCTATGCCCTATTATCAGCGGGGTCGAGTCGCCAGGGCACGGGCATTTCTAACAACAGCACCTTTGCGGGGGATCTGGGTGAGAGTGCGCGTGAGCAATTTCGCCCGTTGGTGGCGCGGTATCTCTCCTTGGTGCCCACCATCACGTTGGAGCCTGGGACGCCCATGCGAATCTTTTTGCAAGAAGAAATGTGGATTACCCCATGGAAAGCCGTGGGCCATCGTTTTGTGGCCGGACGCTCCTAACCCCTCGAAGGATTTCTCGCATGATACACCTGACTCGCCTCTCAATCCTTCTCCTCATGGGCCTGTTCGTCTTTCCGGTGCCCACATGGGCGCTCACGGACCCCCTCAATGCGCAGGTCCGGTTTTCGTTGCCCGACTCCGTGGACACGGTGGGCCAGGCCTTTGTGTATTTTTTGGCTCCCTATGGCTATCACCTGACGACCCTTCCCCCGGCCTCTCCGAAGGCGGGGGAAGGCCTTCGTGAGCCCTTGCCCTTTCCGCTGCCCATTCAGCAGGTGCTCACCGTGAAGGAAGCTCTCTTGGCCGTGACGCCGCCGGCCTGGGGCTTGGTGATTGATCGTGACAACAAGCTGATTTCCTTAACGCCCTCCCAGCCCCAAGCAGGGCAGGAGTAGCCCATGTCTGCGTGGCGTCGATGGCTTCTCATGCTGTTGTGGGTGCCGGGGGGCTGTTCCCATCCTCCCACCTTTGCGGATCCCATCAAGGTGGTCAACGAGCATCCCCGTATTGCCTATCAGTCGTTACACCCGATCGCCTCTCTTCCTGTGGAGCAGGACGTGAGTCCTCCTCCTGTGGTCTGTCCTCCTGCCGCCACCAAGGCCGAGGAGGCTCCCTCGCCGCCACCCGCCCCGCAAGCGGTGACGCCGTTTTTTGTGCCGTTCGGACACAATCAATTTCATATCGCACCGGATTTTCACGAATGGCAGGCGGTCCTTGGGCAGTTGGACCATGACGCCCATTACGTGGTGGTGGGGTACGCCCATGCTCAGGAAACCAACGCGCCATTACTGGCGCAACGTCGTGCCGAGTACATCGCGAGCGTACTGGCCAATGAAGACTTCCCCACCACTCATATTCGGATCATGGCGTCCTGGGATCAGGACGCCACGTTGAGCCCTGTCTTCCAGGGCGTTCACATCTTTCCGGTTGGTCCTGGTGCGGATGCCCAGGACGTGGTGCTCCGTGTGGCGGCGCAACCCTAACCGTGTTCGTTTGATAAAGGAGTCTTGCCATGTACGAGATTGAGTTAGAGCTTCCCCCCGATCCTAACAACAAAAAGTTTACGTTCTTCCTCTCCGAACAAACGGCGTTCTTGCTGGATCGGTATACCGAAGGCGCGAAAACGAAAAACCGGAATGCCACCAAGGACCTCATTGTCGAAACGATTTTGGCGAAGCATTTTGCCAAAGACCGAACCTTTCAACAGTCCCTTCGAGCCAAACAGCCGATCAAGGAGGCGTCATGAGCCGCCCCCTCTGGTTCCTGACGTGGTGTGTGAGTGTCTTGGTGGTGATGAACGCGGTCCCCTCATTGGCTCAGGAGACGTTTACGGGGGAGAAAAAACTGGCGTGCGAAGCGGTGCTGTGTTTATCAAGTGGCCAGAAGCCGCAGGAATGTCTGCCGAGTCTCAAGACCTACTTGTCGATTAAAGCCAAGAAGCCTTGGGAAACGCTTCAATTACGAAAGGATTTTCTGAAGCTCTGTCCCTCTGGAGGCTATGCGGGCAAGGACGTACATCTTGAAGCGTTGGTGCTGGGAGCCGAGCGCTGTGACATGCCCAACCTGTTGGCTCAGATCAACACGAATGCGCCCCCCTATACCGAAGCGATTCCAGAGCAGTGCCAGACCCTCATTACGAACCGCTACACCACGGAGTACGTGCTGCCGATTCGAGCCGAACATTGTGACACCGACCATCTGGGTGATCTCGGCCCCGCCCCAACCCCCATCTACGATTATTCACACGGCGCGTACTCCCAGGAGGAAGCGATTGTCGTCAACAAGAAAGAGATCGAGGTGTTTGAGCAGAAGCAACGTCGTCATGATCACCATCCCACGCCGATTTGTGTGAGTCGATGGTATGACCCGGCTGGCCCGGTGCCTCACGCGACGTTGGCGGGGTTGTTAACGGGCGAAGTGCAACGCGTGGATGCACACATTGTGTCGGTCCTAGATCAATCACGATACGGCTATTGAGGGAATGTGATGCATAGACCAATGTTCTGGCTCATTATCGTGGGTGTCGTGTTGAGTGGATGTGACAGTCTCTCTGGTTTTCGTGGCCGCGGACCGGTGGCGCCACTGAAGGTCCAAGTGGGTGGGCCTGACTCTGTGGTGTTTGCGGTGGTCGACGCGGAGGAAGTCACACCTGACCCGCTACTCGTCACGGTACCTGATCCTCCTGCCCTGGCGTCAGTGGGCGTCGGGGAGCGGGCGCGGCCTGATGGCCGGTATCTTCCCCTCGTCCTCTTCCCGCGCGACTCCTGGGAGTTGACGCCCGAAGCTCAGGCCATTCTTCAGCAAGCCGGGGATTGGTTGCGGACCTATCTGCATGGGGAGTTAGCCATTGAAGGCCATACCGATACCCAAGGCACCGAAGCCTATAACCAAGCCCTGGGCTACAAACGGGCGCTGGCCGTCATCCAGTACCTTGAGGATCTTGGCCTGAAAGCGGGAACCATGAAGCCCATTTCGTATGGGGAGCTTGATCCTATTTGTCAGAAAGCCAATGCGTTTTGTGACGACATGAATCGACGGGCCTTTGTGTTTGTCTCAGACCAGGCGCTGGCGCCGCTTCTGGCGGCGTTTGAGCTTCCCTCACCCGAGGCCGTCTTACCGATGCAGGAGAACCATCATGACTAACGTATGTCGCCGGTCTTACACCAACATCCCCTGGACGCTCCTTATGGTCATCGTAGGAACGCTCGGGCTTTCAGGCTGTGCGGAGATGAAGACATTCATGCCTCAATGGGAAATGCCGCAACCCGTCCCGGCCGAGCCCCCCGACACGGCCTCGCCGACGCCTCAAGCGCCAACAGTGGAAGAGGTGGAAGCGGCCATTGCCACGACGAAGACCTTGCTCGATGACCAGGAACGCCAGTTGAAAGAACTCTTAACCCTCAAGGCGCAAGTGAAGCAGGAGCTTCGCGAGTTTAAAGAAGGCGACTTGACCACCATGCGTAACACCGTGGAGGAGTTGCAGCATCAAGTCGAAGGCTGGGAAGCCATGGTCAACGGCAACCATGGGGCCGTCGCGTCCCGGATGGCGACGCTCATCCAAGAGATCCGGCAGGCCCAAGACAGACTTGTGGCCTATGGGGGGCAGGTGCCAGCCTTAGCAGATCAAATCGACCAGAACCACCAAGAACATGCCACGCTCTTTACGGCGTTTCAAGCGTCGTTGATGGGTTTCCAAGGGGCGATGGGTGAGTTACAGCAAGGGCTTGGCGATGAACGTCAACGCGCCAGTCAAGAAGAACGGGCGCTCTCGGCCACCCTCATGGCGCAGCACCAAGCCCTCCAACAGGTTGGGGGGCATGCCACCGACATTCTCGCTCTCCACAAGCGTCTCAACCAACTCCATA
>CAZBQO010000048.1:0-15276 GCA_964494125.1 uncultured Nitrospira sp.
ACATAAATTGAATTATCGGCACTGGGTTCCGCACGGATATACCACCAGGAAGACACCGCCTTTTGGCTGCCTTTTTCCTTCACCACACCTTCCACCAGTTCGCCATCCCAAAATGCGAATGCCACGCTTCGCCATTCTCCGGGCTCGATCTGGACATCCTGGTCATCCTCCGTCTTGAGGGACCTGGAAAACACCACTTTCCAGGTTCCATTTTCCCATACGCCTTTGGCCTGGACGTCCTGTTTTTCCTGAGGTCGCAGGTTATCAAATCCCTTGGCACTCATATCGATGGCCTTGCCCGCTTCCTTTTTCCAATACCAGATATTGACCGGTCCGCCCTCAACCTGAAGCATTTCCTGTCCATGCGCAAAGTGCGCTTGTTTATCGCCAACCATAAACTCCAACGCGGCTGCATCCGCCGCATCATCGGTCGGGTCATTATACTCCACCAAAATGGCCAACTCCTGGCCGTTGTGCACGCCTTTAACCTTGACAGACTTAACCGTGACTTCCTGAATCCGGGGAGGCCAATGAACCTGCGGGGCTAATTTAAACTCCGATCCCTCAATAGAAGACCAGACCGAGGAGTTCGGATCATCGGACGGGACGCTTCCTTCAACCTGATACAGTCGAAGGGAAACGCTCCCTGTATCCTCAGGAGGGGGCGGTTCACTGCCAAAACTAATTGCCACAGTCACCATCCCCAGCAGGATAATCGTCGTGGTGGTTCGTATAAAGGTCAATCCGTTCAGCATATTCATGATCTCCGCTGATCTGTCATGGGCATGGTCACTTCACCAAAAACCATGGTTCTCATTCTTACTCTTCTTCTTCCCAGGTCCGAGGTGATTGATGAGCGCCATCATATTCACCCATGATAATTTTCCAGATAAACTCATCAGAGAGTTCCACTTCCCATCTTGGCATTGCCGACTTCCATGGCATCCCCTCCACAGGTAAACCCACCCCACCTTTTTTAATACGCCAAAAGAGATAAGACTCTTGGAGCTGGGCAATAGTCCCTGGATCGCTAAAATTAGCCGGAGGAGGATTAAACCCTGGCGCCGCAGGCCCCTTCCCATCAAAATTGGCCCCATGGCACGGAGAACAGTAGGCAGCATATAAGCCCTTCCCCATCATGATATTTTCAGGAACTTTGGGGTAAGGATTGGACAGGCCGACAAATTCACCTGGAGGTGCAGGATGAATGGTTCGGTTTTCCGCCGGAGGCAAGTCGCTTGGCGCCAGCTTGGTATACGTTTGCCACCCGACCAGCAAGGGGAACAACACCAGAACGGCCAGCCTGGCCGTCTGGACGGCACCCGTTTGGCCTTTTCCTGAGAGAAAGCGAAAGATGGGTCCCATGAATGCCTCTAAGGATGAAGCGCTCATGGTCCCATAAATCATGATTCCGCTTAAGGCCAATGCCACATAGAGATAAATCAGACTGGCGGGAAGCGGAGCCGTAAATAAGGGCAGGATAAATTTCAAAAAGACGAACACCCCTGCCAGGATGATTGCTCCAGATAAAATCGGGCCTTTCATGTGATCCTCCAGTACACCGGGCAGCTGCCCTACTCTTGAATAGTTCCTTGGGCTTCCTGTTGTTCACGCGGAATTGATTGGCCTAGGGAAGCGACCTTCAGGTCTTTCTTTTCCTCTTCTCCCTCAACATTCATAATATCCTCGACTTTGATACTAATGGGTTCCCCACTCATTTTTTGGAGAAACGCGATGACCGAGTAAATTTCCTGATTGGTGAGTCCAATAGGATCTTTATTGATATGCGGCATGCGTGCCGGATATTCCTTGGGGAGGCCCTCATGCCGGAAATCAAGGTATATATAGGCCTGAGGTTGAGTCAGGCTTTCATACAGGAACTCGGGAGCCAGCTTGGCTCCAATGCCATTGAGGTCCGGACACCTGGCCGACTCACTGGGTCCGATTGAATGACATAAGGCACATTGGCCTTTACTGAAAAATATTTTTTGGCCGATTGACGCCAGGTCTTCCGGTGATTGGACGCTGGCTAAATCGAAGGTTTCCACCGCCGGCGGCAACGAGGCCATCTGTGGAACGCTTAAGGCAATCAGACTGAATGTTCCTAACACCATCGCCACAAAGCCCATGACACGCAGGAACATCCCCTTGATAAACAGGAGGATGAGAATTCCCGTGCCTACCACGCACAAGCCGATTATTTGAAGTAGTGCAACTTCACTCATGGTTCCTCACTCGTAGGGTGTCCCTTGACGAAGATTAATATGGCTTCACGTATTGTTGGTTCAATTCGCTATACAAATCTTATTCTTGATGTTCTCCCGCTCTCGGGGATCCACCAGCCATGGCAGGAGCGGCATGCCCAGGCACATCAATCGGTTTACCTTGAGGCGGGTTGGCCTTCGCCTTGTCACCCAATGTTGCCACCCAAAAGATAAAAGCGACTAACAAACAAAAGACAAACGTATTGAGCGACATAAAAGCCGCAGCATATCCAAGGGCCGGCGAAAAGGCATACTCGGATGTGTCACGCATGACGCCATAAATGTGCCAATGCACGCGAGAGGAGGAGCGCGCATAGCCCATCAGAGACATCAGGAGTATGACCATGACGGCATTTAACACCAGGCTGTACCCGGCTCGAATCGGCATCTTGCCCCACACCATTTCAGTGGTGGTCTTGGCACTTTTCATAAGCAAAGCGGTAAGGGGAGTAAAGGTGATCATGATAAACAGGACGATTAACACCTGCGCGACAGAGAAATAATTAATGCGAATAATCGCTGGGACGAAATAGCCCCACACTCCCAATACCACTACGGCTATTCCGGCCAAGACCAACAAGGCTCCCATGATGGCTTTTGCGGCTTTGGCCCAACCAGCGGTTTCCTGTTTTCCCGCTCGCCAGTACATAATAAAACTCATAAACGTGACCAGGATCATAAGATTGGACACGGTCATTTTGGCCGACATGACGCCAAACACCCCGAGAAGGGGGTGATGGGTACCTCCCATTTTCCTGGCTTCCTCTAGACTGGCCACCAGAGAGTGAGGGGTCATCCATACTCCCAGGCACAACAGCAACACAACCAACATGGCCATAACAGGTTTTCTGTATTGACTTTCCGAACCAGGAATTCTGTGAGTGATCCCCATCCAGAAATAATAATTGGCGCCCAGAAACAGAACGCCGATCAGCATAGCCTGAAGAATAAACAGCCAGGCCAAAAAACCACCCATGAGAGTGATCCCCATTTGCTGGTTATATTGGTAAATTTCACGCATCAACCAATACCCGGCAAACGGTAAAGGCAACATACCGAACACCCCGATGAAATTACCGACGTATCCCATCCAATCGTAGTGCTCACGCTCTTCCTTTGACACAGCTAACAGGTATCGAATTCCGGCATAGGCCCCGACAATAAATCCTCCCAACACCACGTTGGCGATCAGACGATGTATGTTAACTGGCCACCACGTTGGATTTTGCATGGCTGCCCAGGCCCGTTCCCAAGCCGTTCCATCCGCGACGACCACAGGACTCGCCTGAAACGTTGCCCAGGAATTCGGAACAATCATGATACCCAAAGCAAAGACATTCAGCAGAAACCCCAAAAAGAGATGGAACGCTTTCTTGTTCCCCTGCATATAATCCCACCCATACCAATACATATAGAGGGTGGCCGTTTCCAATAGGAACAACAGACAATAGACAAGAAAGGAGGGGAAGAACATATCAGTGAGGTACGCCATCAATTTGGGATAGAGCCCAATAAGCAGGAAGAGGAGTATTCCACCAAATAGAGCAGTTGTGGCATAGGCGGAGGTCAGAAGTTTGGTAAACTCCTTTGCTAATTTGTCATACCTGGCTTCCTTGGTTTTCCATCCAACAACTTCGCACACCCAGGCAAAAATTGGCACTCCCAACACAAACCCGGCCAACAATAAATGCTGTTGGGCCACAATCCAGACGACATTTCGGCTCCCCACGCCAGGAATATCACGATATTCCACAGACATGGCCTGCGTCGCCCCGCCAGCCCAGGCCAAGACCGGAAAAAGTAGAAGGGCCAAAAATGCACTCCATTTTAGGAGAGATGGATTCCATCTACCTATTCTTTGGGAATCTTCGTATGGCCAACGGCCCTGGGATTTCATGTTAAGCCCCTCCGCTCGTCAAATAAAAATATGAACGGTTACTTACTTGCTTTTCCTTCCGGAGCACCTGACGTCGAGGTTTCCAGCTTTGAGTCTGTCTGGTTACTTTCCGTGCCATCCGGTCCACCTTTACCGGCAGTATTTTCCGTTCCCCCTTCGGCTTTTTCCTTCTCCAACTTTTCCACCGTTAATTCTGCCTTAAGAACAACCTGCTCGGTCTCCGCCAAAACTTTATTCGGATCAATGATGACCGTTTTCTTTGGAGGATTAATGAATTCATACTCCGCATGAGGATGAGGGGTTGACGCGGGAATTAGTCCCCAAAAAATAAAAACTAATACCACCCCAACCCCTGTAAACGCGGTTAAAAGGAGCGGTTGGTCAGAAGGGATTCGCAATTTATCCCAGAAATGAGTTCGCTCTTCCACATTTTCCCCGACGGGGCTTGCCGACTTGACAAAAGGCTGGGCTAACCAACCCAATCCATAAAGCCAGGCATACAGCAAGACGAGCAAGACCACCGTGGCTACACTTCCCCACAACACCAATTCCAAGGTGATTTGTTCAGCCACAGGCAGCGTGGGATAGATACTTTCCTTTAAACTTTCGATCATACTGCTGACAACAGCTTTGGTTCCATCCTTCACAGCCGACATCACCACTGAAATTCCCGGCAAGGCGATGGCACTGAATGCCGCCCAACGTATCCATAATTTGAGGCCTAAGCCAGGCTGGGGGTCTACCTGCAATCGATCAATAAAGACCGTACGGGCACACAGGCCCAATGCCCAAATATCCACAGGAATGGAAACCAGCAGCAACATGAATAATCCGCTGCCTTCCCAGGGGTGAACATGCCCAGCTAACAATAAAAGGCAAACGGCCATTTTAATCGGAAATCCCGTCCAGAATGTTGGCCAAAAGGTCAGAAGCCCAAGTTTCGCGTTTGACATAATCAGTGTTATCTAATGCAAAAATTCACGATTGATAATAGCTGATACCGTAAAAATTAAAATTCCCAGCATCACCACAATCCATCCGATCAGGGCTACGGGCCGCTTAAAGATATTTCGTTCCGGGTTGGTATCGATGAAAGGAAGAGCCGCTAAAAACGCCATGAACGCACCTGGAATGGCTATAGCTCCAAGAAACTGACCGAATTCTCCCCCAAATATTTTCAAGCGAAGCAATTGAAAGAGGAAGAGAAAGTACCACTCGGGTTCGGGGTGATAATCCCCTGGATCAGGCGTCGCTTTTTCCAAAAGGACCACGGGCTCGATAAAGGCCAGGCTGCAAATGATCAAAAACACGGTGGCCATAGCCACGATATCTTTCCATATTTGTCGAGGGAAGAAGTAGTCCGTTTTGGCCTTGATTTCCTGCGGTGATCCCCTGAAAGGCCCAGCCGGACCGGCCTTTCTGAATAAAAACAGATGCAACCCTGCTAGGCCAGCCAATGCTGCAGGAAGGACCATGACATGGATCACAAAAAATCGGCTGAGTGTCATTTGACCAGGGGTGGGTCCACCCTTTAAAAATCTTGCCAAAAAGTCACCCGCGATCGGGGTCTTGTCCATAATTTCCACCCCGACCACCGTGGCCCAATACGCTCGTTGGTCCCAGGGAAGGAGATATCCGGTAAATCCGAACCCCATGACAATGCCAAACAGCACTAATCCGACTAACCATATGAGTTCTCTGGGTTTCTTATAGGCACCCCATAAAAAGACCTGGGACATATGGGCAAAGGCCATGACGACCATAGCCGAAGAACCCCAAAAATGATAGCTGAGCAGGAACCAGCCGTAATCGACTTCATGAATGATATATTGAGTGCTGGCGTAGGCATGGTCGGTACTCGGCACATAATAAAACATCAACAGAATGCCGGTAACCGCCTGAAGGATAAAAATGAAAAGGAGGCATGAGCCAAATGCATACGCCCACCGAGATCCTCCCGGAACAGGCTCATTCAGCATTTTAGCTTGAATCGTTTTGAGGCCTACCCGTTCATCGACGAAATCAACAACTTTTTCAAATGCGGAGGGCTCTTGAACGACCTTAGATGGACCTTCCATAAAAATTTAATGAATCCCTCAAAAGATAGGAAAATAAAAGGGGTATAATTTACAAGAGCCGGATTTGCCCCTTCACACCGGCCTTGTATTCAATATCAATGATGTTGATATTGCCAGCAGCATCCACTTTCATGGGAAGGACATCCAGGGATCTTGGGGCAGGGCCATCCAGCACCTTGCCGGCCTGATCATAAACACTCAAATGACAAGGACACAGGAACACGCCGTCTGGAAAATTTTTCGTATTCCTCCACTTGTACCCACAACCAAGATGCGGACATTTCCCTGAAAATCCAATAAAGGGAGTCGTTGTCTTATTCGTCCAGACGACCTCTCCCTTATCATCATAGAATTTTTTCTCTTCTCCTCCATACACCGCCTCTTGAATTTCAGGAGTCGCCTTGACCACCCAGATATTTTTCTCGATTTCTTGTTCCGGCATGAAGGCTTCCTTGAAGCCTCGAGTAAATTTAAATTGATACCCGACATTTTCTTTTTGAATTTTGGCTACATTTCCAACCGCAAACCAGGAGTTGTCATAGGGTTGATACATGGGCTTCATGAGGTACTTCAGCACAGGGAATACCAGGGGAAGAGTGATTAACGCCCCAATAGCATGAGTCATATTGGCAAAAAACATCCTTCGTGGAACCTCTCGCTCAAGACGAGGAAGCGGCACCAAGACTTCACCGGGCTCCACATGAATGTTATCCTCCAAATGGGCGATTTCAACTTCATGAACGGTGACAAATTCATCACGAGCCAATAGGGGATATTTCTCGAATTCCTCAGAAGAACACCGGAAGGTCACCTCTTCCTCATTCACCACTTCTCGAATTTCAGAAATAGGCACCTGCCGCTCACCGGATTTTCCGTTGCGGCCCTGAACTACCACATGACTGATTTCATGAGAAAGCGGGTCGACCACCACCTTCGTGATTCGTCCAACTTCCTTATCCGAGCAGACAGCTTTGGCTGACAATTTAGGTTGCATGAGGTCTTTAATTCTTTTTAATGGGTTTTGGGGTTTCAACTGACGTATCTTTCAGTGTAGCCAAGAACGCCACCAAAGCATCGATTTCCTGCGGGAACATCAAGTCTTTGTACTTATCCGGCATTTTCCCCTTTTCATATTGCTTTTCAAAACCTTCTGCCATCCAACTCTTGGGATCGAGAATTTTTTCTCTTAATTGTTCAGGCGTCATCAGACTTCCGATATTATCCAATACCGGGCCACGCTTTTTTCCACCCTGACCAAACAACTTATGACAGTTATAACATTCCTGTAATTCCCATTGCTCTTTCCCCATGGCAATAATGTCTCCTGAAGCCGCTCCCCCTGAAGACGCAGTAGATTGCGTTGGCACCTGAACTTGAGCTCCCGCCCCCAATGAACTGAGTTGCTGAGAAATGGCCTTGGCCCGTTCATCCAACGCCTTAGCCCTGGCAATCAATTCTTCCGCTTTTCCTTGCTCCGTTTGTGCTCTTCGAAGTTTCAATATTTTTTCGATTTTTCCTTTTTCATCCTCTGGGTCAAACTGAGGAAGAATTGACGCTCCGGCAATATACAGCCCGGATAGGAGCAGGTAAAACACCAGTAGGGCGACAACGGCCTTTCCTCCCTCCAGACGCTTCATGGGCGGAGCATCCAACAGGATAAATACCAGGGCTCCTAACATGGCATAGAGGAAAAACATAATCTGAAATACATAAGGGAAATGGGTCGCTTTGGCCACCACCACTAAGATCACACCGACAATAATGCCGATGACCGTTTTCTTCAGAATGGACTTGATGAAACTTTTCTCAGCCATGAAAATCCCCTTGGCGAATAATTTTACGGTTTAGCCGTCGCTGGGACTGAAGAAGCCTTGACCTCAACCGCCTTGGGACTGCCAGCCCGGAGAGTCACCAGGATGGCAAAACTCACCACGGCATAAAATACAATCGTTACACCGGTGATCCACCATGCGGAATATGCGAGTGTCGGGGTAAATGCTTCTGGAGTGAAATCCGGCACCAGATTATAGACATGAAAATATTTTCTGGTCAGGGACCGCACCGTCCCCATCAATCCCATGGTCCATATTGCACTGAAAGCCAGGAAAATCAGCACGAATTGTGAGGCAAAATCAATTTTTCCCCAAATAATCGTCCCTCGTTTTATGGCACGATTGTACATGATGTAATTCACGACAGTCAGAAAAACCAGCGTGAATGCGGCGGCATTTTTAGCCGGCATGAGAGCCAATTCACCAGCCCAGGATGGCAATTCCACCTCTTCCGTTGCCAGTCCCTGAGTAGGGACAAATCCGTGAGGGGTCATCCAAATGGCATCGGCCACCACGATCATGAGAAATCCGATTTTGATCATGGTAAATGCGGAAACCGTAAAATTTTTCAACCCGGGAACCTTATTCAAAAGAGGCGGAAGCACAACCAGCACCGCTAACACCAACAAGGACGTGGGATCTGGGGGAGGGAACATCTTCCAGGTAAACCCCATGATAGCCGGCATCAACAACACCGTTAAGGCCACAAACCCGGATATGCGAACCCCTTCCACTCCCTCGATTCGCTTCATACTGAGCCAGATATAGTAATTACTGGCGAGGAAAATCAGCCCGATCATAGCCCCCTGCATCTCAAAAAACATCGACAACTGGTCGGCCATCATGTAAGGACAAATGGATGCATCATAATCGCAAAGCTCATAGGCTAAGAGGTAGCCCATGAAGGGAAGGAGCAATAACGCACCGACTCCAATCATATTTCCGACGAATCCCATCCAATCGTAGTAGGATCGCTCCTCATCGGTCTTTGCCCCCATGAACATATAGGCCGCAATCAATCCCGCGATAAACCCTCCAAATGTCACATTCCCGACTAAACGGTGGAGATTGAGAGGCATCCAGCTAAAGTTAGCCATTTTGTCCCACAAGGTAGCGGTCGCCACAAAATCAACAAGAGATAAATCTCCTGCCGCCTTTGCCGGAGTGTTCATAAAAGATGTGGGGCCATCAATAACAAAGAGAGTGACTGTCCCGACGATATTCAGGAGAACTCCCAAGGCAATATGCCTTCCCTTCTTACTCCCCTTCATTGAATCCCACGAATAGAAGTAGGTATAGAGGACAATGGTTTCCAAAATAAACAGAAGGGGATAAATAACGGCAAAAATCAGGAAGAAATGCTTAATCAGCCAGGTGGAAAAATCAGGGTAGGTAGCCAAGAGAACAAAGATGAACAGCCCACCGGTCAGGGCGGTCATGCTATAGAGGATGACCGTGACCTTAATGACTTCCTTTGCCAACCGATCATATTTGGGGTCATTGTTTTTGTACCCCAGCCACTCCGACACGACCACAAAAATGGGTGCCCCAAGAATAAAGGCAGCAAATAAAATATGAAGCTGAGCGACAATCCATACGCCGGTCCTATTGCCCGTATAAGGAAAGTCAACCGGTGGCGGCGGCGGCTCCTGTCCAAAAGCATAGACAGCTCCGCCAAACAACAGCACTAACAGAAACCAAAGACTACGATTGAAGGTTTTCAAGGGACTCAGCCCTCCTTCTTTCTTTTGAGATTTCCAAAGGACATGATAACCATAACCACGAAGGGTTAACCGCTATAACCCTTCGTGATCAATTCATTGATAGTATTATTCGGTTTTCGATTCGGCCTCGGCTGGTGCAGCAGGGGCCTCAGTCGGTTCCGTGGCGCCTCCGGCCGGAGCCATGGGGGCATCAGCAGATACCCAGGCTTTTTTCCCTGGATCATATTTTTGGCCATTCAATCCAAAGGTGGCTTCAAAGGCTATGACCTTCCAAATCGCATCTTCGGACAGCTTGCTCTTCCAGGCCTTCATTTTCGTTCCCGTAACCCCTTCACTGACCCGCCAGAACCACTGTGAATCCGAGAACAGTTTCATATGTTCCGTATTGCGGAAATCCCTGGCTCCAGCCTTAACCGGCTTCCCATCTTTCCCATGACAACTCGCACAATTCACATCGATATTTTGCACACCGGTAAAAATCGCCTTACCCTCTTCAATGATCGCCGGATTATTCCAATAATCAGCAGGCATGTGCTTGTCAGCATATTCCGGAGGAGCAGGAGGAGGAGGCTGCGGCGGACCACTTTCACCGCCACACGCCGATATCGACAGCCCAAGTACCGCCAAACCGATTACGAAAAAAGTCTTTCCATCTTGATTAGCCTTCATTGTTCCCCCTCGCTTACATGATTCCTAATAGCCAAATTTCAGACCCCACGGTTACATAAACCAGCTGAGGCTTTCACTACCGATCCCTTCACAGACACACTTTCAAAAAAATACGGCTACGCCTTTTTGATTCTTCTTGGTTTTCCCGTTTTCTGGCAAGAACTTTTTCTCTTTGCAATTTTTTGTGTTCCTAAAACAGCCAGCAGTCCAGCCATGATTATTCCGAATAGTAAAAACCAAGATTCCCGCCAAAATGGTAAAGCCCGGCACGGCCATCCCAAACCAATGGTGACCATTCGCTCCGTTTTGGGATCATGAGAATCCAGCTCGACGCGGCCATTGACTTCATACTGTCCGGCCCTAACTAAAAGTGGGTCACCTTGATTTTCATTATGAAGATGCAAAACAATTTTGTAGTAACCATCTCCATCAGATCTTCCCGTTCCCGTAATGTCCGCACGAGTATCTTTGACGGAAACATCAGCCCCTTCAATTCCAAATCCGTCACTCCCGCACAATCGACCATGAACTGTATACCGGTGGTCGACTTCATGGAGGGCCATGACCGCACCGACGAACACAAGAACAAGGAACCCAGGGACTACAGCTAAAATGCGATGACGGGGTCGTGAAAAAGGCGAGAGCCGAAGACTCGCCACGTTTCGCAATTTATTCACATGGATTCATTGGGGCGATCTTTCGTTTTTCTCTCCACCCCATTCAAACACCTTCCTTGGTCAGACATGGGCCTCTTGGCCTAAAAAGATCGTGATTTCTAGCACAGTCCGGCGCTAAGCGTCAATAAAATCTTCCCATTCTTAAGAGCCAAATCCCCGCATGATCCTTATCTTCGTCCCAAGCGCCCCGCTCATTTTTTTCATTGCGCCATACCTACAATTTTTCAGGCAAGCTCTTTGAGAAAAAATCTCTTGAGTCAAATTTATTCAGGCTGGATATCAAACAGATAATCGGCCACCAGAACACCGGACGGTTCCAAGCCAATCCAAGGAAGATCGCTATGTGAAGAAGACACAAAAACGAAATGCGTGATTATTTTGAGGAGGGATCTTTACTCCATTTTTTGGCCCAGTCCTCCCAGGATCGACCAAAGGCCGTGTCCTCGCCAGAAAAGGCCATCACATTAATGTCCGAATACAGCACCACTTGCGGATCTGAGCAGTTTTCCACGAAAAGCCGAAGATAGGGTTTGTCGGTTCGTTCATGACAATCAAACACGTATCCCGTCACCTGTTGACCAGAATGGAGCGTAAGAGTAACGTCACCCCGATAATCGAAAGCCATCTTTGTGACATGGGACATTTCCTGGTTATTTCCAGGATGAAAGACCATCCCTTCAAATGATTGCCCAGGTCGTTTAGGTGAGTCTTCAGCCGTCATAATGATTATCGAGACCACAGAGACAGATATGTAAAAGGGAAAGAAAAGACAGGACAAAACACTCAGACAGCATTCGGGAACAAGGTAGCACGGACCGTACCCAGAAATCCTCCCCACGACCCAAAGGTATCTTTCACCGCCGAAGCCTCATAACCACAGTGCACCATACAATCCCGACAATGGTCATGTCGTCCCGTTCCATACTTGGACCAATCCGTTTCTTCTATTAATTCACGAAACGTAGAGGCGTATCCCTCCTGCAGCAAATAACAGGGGCGTTGCCACCCAAAAATATTATAGGTCGGATTTCCCCATGGGGTGCATTCATAATTTCGCTTTCCCATGAGAAACTCCAAAAAAAGAGGCGATTGATTGAATTGCCACCGACGTTTCCGCTGTCCCAGCAGTTGAGAAAATAAGGTATGCGTACGGTCTCGCTTCAAGAAGCTACTCTGATCAGGAGCTTTTTCATAGCTATAGCCTGGCGAAATCATCATCCCTTCCACGCCCAAATCCATCATTTCATCAAAGAACTGCCTCATCCGGTCAGGATTGGCATCATCAAATAATGTGGTATTGGTCGTCACCCGAAATCCTTTTGCCAAAGCTGCGCGGATGCCCTTCACGGCCACATCATATACACCTTCCCGACAGACTGCATGGTCATGCTCCGATTTCAACCCGTCCATATGGATACTAAAGGTTAAATATTTTGATGGAGTATAATCCGGAAGTTTCCGCTCCAATAAAATAGCATTGGTGCAGAGATACACATATTTTTCCCGCTTGACCAATCCCTCCACAATGGCAGGCATTTCCGGATGAATCAGCGGTTCACCTCCGGGAATACTGACAATCGGGGCTCCACATTCCTCTGCTGCGTGCCAACATTGCTCTGGGGAAAGTCGCCGATTCAGGATATGATCGGGATATTGGATTTTCCCACACCCTGCGCATTCTAAATTACATCGAAACAAGGGTTCTAACATAAACACCAGGGGATACCGCTCAACACCACGGATGTGTTGAGTCAATACATACTTCGCCACCGTGTACATTTGCGAGACTGGAACCGCCATAGCCTCTTATCTCCCTTTTCTTGATGTACTGAATACGGGCAGAAAATCCGGCCCGGTGAACCACTCGTCAAACAGTAAATGGAGGCGCCGAGCGGGTTCGAACCGCTGAATCGCAGTTTTGCAGACTGCTCCCTTAGCCACTTGGGTACGGCGCCTTTCGGCTTGCATTATAAAGAGTCTAAATTCTCATGTACAAGGGAATCTTGGAAGAACTGCTCGTCGTGCTCCCTGATACAAGACTGAGGTTATTTGGCAGGCAAAACAGGAATTTCCCGGCGAGTTGATTCATTGGCAGAAAAGGGAAATGGTTGCGGAGAGTTTTCTGGTTGGCTGGACTCAAAGTCACCATCATGGCCGGTTACCTGATTCGCACCTTGCTCCTGGGCCATCAGCTCCACCTCTTGTATGAGCGTGTCAAGCAGTTCCGCTTCGGGAACCCGTTTGTGCAATTTTCCCTTTTTAAATAAAATTCCTACGCCCTGACCACCGGCGATACCAATATCCGCTTCTTTTCCTTCACCGATTCCATTAACCACGCAACCCAACACCGACACCGTGATCGGGGTCGTAATGTGGCCCAGGCGATGCTCCAATTCATTGGCCATCTTTACCACATCGATTTCCACTCGCCCACAGGTTGGACAGGCAATCACATTTACTCCTCGGTGACGGAGCTCCAGGGATTTCAATATTTCAAAACCCACTTTGACTTCTTCCACGGGATCAGCGGCAAGAGACACCCGAAGCGTGTCCCCTATACCCTGGGAAAGCAACCATCCCAGACCCAACGCCGACTTGACTGCACCGGTCATGGCGGTTCCTGCTTCCGTAATACCGATGTGCAAGGGGTAATTGGACTGCTGAGCAAATAACCAATAGGCGTCAATGGCCATATGCACATCCGAAGCTTTCAACGACACTTTCATATTCGTAAATCCGACATCTTCAAGTGCATGAACCGCATTGAGAGCCGATTCAGCCAGTGCTTCAGCTGTCGGGTAGCCATATTTCTCAAGAAGCGGTTTCTCCAATGATCCCCCATTAATCCCGATCCTCAAAGGAATCCCGTTGTCGTTCACCGCCTTGATCACTTCTTCTGTTTTCCACCATGGGCCGATGTTTCCAGGATTGATCCGGACGCAATCAACGACTTTGGCCGATTTCAACGCTAACCGATGGTCAAAATGAATATCGGCAATCAAAGGCACGGCCATTTGGGACTTAATTTTAGGGAGGGCATCGGCGGCTTCCATATCAGGCACAGCGACCCGAATCAGTTCACAACCCGCCTTTTCCAAGCGATGGATCTGTTCCAGCGTTCCCGCCACATCACTGGGATGCGGAATCGTCATAGACTGGACGGAAATGGGAGCATTTCCACCAATTTTGACTTGCCCCACCTGGATCTGTTTTGTTGATCGACGTCGAATATGCACGTGAATAGATTACCTTATAACCGCTTGCAGGGTGACACGATCATGCAAAGCCTTGGCCTGATCATAAATTCCATCAGCGGTTAATCCATACTTTTCACGCAATAAATCCTGAGGTCCTTGCTCAATGTACCAATCAGGCAGACCCAACACTTTGGTCGGGAGGTCCCATTGTTCTTCTTCGGATAACAGCTCCAGAACCGCGGAGCCAAATCCCCCCATCCGACAGCCTTCTTCAATCGTCACCAGACATTTGACTTTTCCGGCCACCTCTCGGATAAGCGCCTTATCCAAAGGCTTCACAAAGCGGGCGTTGACGACTGACACCGACACTCCTTCCTCCCTTAACCGATGCGCGGCTTTCATGGCTTCCGACACCATGACACCAATCGCCACAATCCCCACATCCTGTCCTTCCATCAAGAGTTCGCCCTGACCAATGGGAATCGGCATGGGCTCCGAATCCAGAGCCACCCCTAAACTGCTGCCACGGGAATATCGAACCGAAATCGGACCATCATGAGTCAAGCAGGTTTGCACCATATGCTGCAATTCATTCTCATCCTTGGGAGCCATGATCGTCATATTCGGAATATGGCGAAGAAACGCGAAATCGAAGGCCCCATGATGGGTCGTGCCATCCTCAGCCACCAATCCCCCGCGATCGATAAAGAAGGTCACCGGGAGATTTTGGGTGGCGACATCATGCAAAACCTGATCATAGGCCCGCTGCAAAAAGGTTGAGTACATCGCCACGACCGGACGCATATTTTCAGCGGCCAATCCTGCCGCATACGTGACCGCATGTTGCTCGGCTATTCCCACATCAATCAACCGGTCAGGAAATTCCTTTTGAAATGCATTGAGTTCCGTCCCTTCGCACATTGCCGCCGTAATCGCGA
>CAZBQO010000049.1:0-14967 GCA_964494125.1 uncultured Nitrospira sp.
CGTCCCCACATTGACATGCGGCTTCTTCCGCTCAAATTTCGCCTTCGCCATGCCCTACCTCCTCTTGAAATCCTTGTCTTACCGAATTGAAAAACATACCAGAGGAAAACTATTCCCCTTGATTCTTTTTTATAATTTGCTGAGCCATGAGTTTTGGCACCACCTCATAAGACTCAAATTCCATACTATAAGTAGCGCGCCCTTGGGTCTTTGACCGCAAATCTGTGGAATACCCAAACATTTCACTTAACGGGACCGCAGCATCAACAATTTGGGAAGTTCCTCTTGCTCGCATTCCGTGAATTTTCCCACGCCGGCTATTTAAATCACCAATCACATCACCCATAAAATCCTGAGGAACAAGAACTTCAACCTTCATTACCGGCTCCAACAAAACCAAATCAGCTTTTTGACAGGCACTTACTAGCGCCATTGACCCAGCAATCTTAAAAGCCATCTCACTCGAGTCTACCTCATGAAAAGAACCGTCAAACAAAGTGACACGAAGATCGCGCAATGGGTATCCAGCAAGAATCCCACTCTCCATTCGCTCTCGAACCCCTTTTTCCACTGGAGCGATATATTCCCTGGGAACTGTTCCCCCAACAATTTTATTTACAAACTCTAGACCGACCCCAGACTCTGCAGGCTCCACCCTTAGCCACACATGACCGTACTGACCACGACCACCGGTCTGCTTTACATACTTTCCCTCAGCTTCCGCTTTCCCCTTGATGGTTTCACGATAAGCCACCTGAGGTTTCCCAACATTCGCCTGCACTTTAAATTCACGAAGAAGACGATCTACAATGATTTCAAGATGCAATTCACCCATACCAGAAATGATCGTTTGCCCGGTCTCTTCATCTGACTTAACCTGAAAGGAAGGATCCTCCTGAGCAAGCTTTTCCAAAGAATATCCTAACTTATCCATATCTTGCTTGGTCTTTGGCTCAACAGCCAAAGAAATAACGGGCTCAGGGAACTTTATAACTTCCAGCAAAATTTGATGCTTTTCATCACACAGAGTGTCACCCGTTCGAGTGTCCTTGAGGCCAACGGCTGCCGCAATATCACCAGCAGAGACCTCATCGATCTCCTCTCGCTTATTGGCATGCATTTTCAATAGGCGCCCTATTCGCTCCTTTTTGCCCTTTGCGACGTTATACACATAGGATCCAGCAGATAATTTCCCTGAATACACCCTGAAATACGTCAATTGACCGGAAAAAGGATCAGACATTATTTTGAATGCCAAAGCAGCAAATGGCTCACTATCCTCTGGCTTTCTGGTTATCTCTGCTTCGGAATGAGGATCAACACCAACAACGGGAGGAAGGTCTACCGGAGAAGGGAGATAATCAACCACACCATCAAGCAAGGGCTGAACACCTTTGTTCTTAAATGCCGATCCGCAAAAGACTGGATTAATCTTCAATCCTATCGTCCCTGCCCGTATTGCTCGCTTTACCTCATCTACAGCTAGAACCTCCCCAGCCAAATACCGCTCCATCACCACTTCATCAAATTCAACGACTGAATCCAACAATTTCTCGCGATATTCTTTTGCCAACTCTAAATAGTCATCAGGAATTTCCTGGACAGTATAAGCCGCACCAAGAGTCTCATCATCAAAAACCAACGCTTTCATAAGCAGAAGGTCAATGACCCCTCGCAAACCATCCTCTTTTCCTAATGGCAATTGCACGGGAATCGGCTTGGCCCCTAGCCGATCAATTAGAGACTTAACACTTGCAAAAAAATCAGCGCCCACTCGATCCATTTTATTCATAAACACGATTCGAGGAACTTGATACTTATCTGCCTGTCGCCATACCGTCTCCGATTGGGGCTCCACTCCCTGAACCGAATCAAAAACAGCTATAGCTCCATCAAGCACCCGAAGTGACCGCTCTACCTCAATAGTGAAATCCACATGACCAGGAGTATCGATAATGTTAATCCGATTATCCTTCCAGAAACAGGTTGTGGCGGCGGAAGTAATCGTGATCCCTCGCTCCCGCTCCTGCTCCATCCAATCCATCGTCGCGGCGCCCTCATGAACCTCACCGATTTTATGCGAAACCCCGGTATAGAAGAGGACGCGCTCGGTGGTCGTAGTCTTGCCCGCATCAATATGGGCCATAATGCCAATATTCCGAGTTCGACTTAGAATAAAATCTGTGGACACAAATTCCTCACACAACAATGCCAGCAAGGGCAACATTCATTTTCGATAAACAGAGAAAAAACATCTCCATTTAGGAAATGACAAGTCCCCCGCAGCACTAATATTCAAAAACTACCACCGGTAATGAGCGAAAGCTCTATTAGCTTCAGCCATCCGGTGCGTCTCATCCCGCTTCTTTACCGCTGAACCGTTATTATTAGCAGCATCCATAAGTTCCGCCGCTAACTTCTCCCTCATACTCTTACCACTTCGAGCCAACGCACTTTGCTTAATCCACCTCAACGCCAAAGCCACCTGGCGGACAGGACGGATTTCCACAGGAACCTGATAAGACGCTCCCCCAACCCTTCTTGACTTCACTTCCACCATTGGCTTGACGTTTCCTAATGCAGCATGGAAGACCTTAAGCGGCTCATCACCAGTTTTATCCCTGACAATATCAAATGCCCCATAACACACCCTTTCAGCCGTACTCTTCTTGCCGTCCTGTAAAAGAATATTCAAAAACCTACCAACAACCTGATCCTTATACCTGGCATCCTGGACAACCTTTTGACGAAGAACGAGTGGCCTACGTGGCATTTTTTCCCCTAAAGAATTAACGAATTTTAAATTAAATAAGCGAAGGTTAAAGCGCGGGACCTACTACTTGGGGCGCTTTGCACCATACTTTGATCGCCCCTGCTTCCTGTTAGCAACCCCAACGGCATCCAATGCCCCACGAATCATATGATATCTGACACCAGGAAGATCCTTCACCCTACCACCACGCACCAAAACAATAGAATGCTCCTGAAGGTTATGACCCATACCTGGTATATATGCAGTTACCTCAAGCCCAGTTGTCAATCGAACCCTTGCTACTTTTCTCAATGCCGAGTTTGGCTTCTTAGGCGTCGTAGTATATACCCGAAGGCAGACCCCCCTTCGCTGAGGGCATTGATTTAAAGCCGAACTCTTGCTTTTTGCTTTAATCGCCTTACGGCCTCCACGTATTAACTGGTTTACTGTAGGCATATTATTTCCAATTACAAATTCTTTTTAATAAATTTAAAAATTACTTCAGGGGAACCGGGTGATCTTATAGATTCATTTCCATTATGTCAAGATGGCGTCTCATCTTAAACGTAGCATTTAAAATTATTTTTCACTTGACGAATGAACTTTATTTAAACTTGACTGCTCCTCCGAGGACAGAGCTACATCTTCCTCCGTCCGCTTCGGCACAAAGGTTTCCCGATACTCTCCCCAACCTGTCCCAGCTGGAATTAACCGGCCGACGATCACATTCTCTTTCAAACCACGTAAATCATCCGTACGTCCATTAATAGCAGCCTCGGTAAGAACTCGTGTTGTCTCCTGGAAGGAGGCCCCAGAAATAAAGCTGTCAGTACTCAGCGAGGCCTTTGTGATTCCCAATAAGACAGGCTTCCCCAGCGCTGGCTGCCCTCCCTCGGAAATAACTCTCTCATTCTCATCATCAAAAACGGATTTATTGACCTGAGTGCCAGGCAAAAATGCGCTATCGCCAGCATCTTCGATTCTCACCTTTTTCAGCATTTGTCGTGTGATGACCTCAATGTGCTTATCGTTAATCACAACACCCTGAAGGCGGTAAACCTCTTGCACCTCATCAACCAAATACTTTTGCAACTCCCTTGGCCCCAAGACGCTTAAAATATCATGTGGATTAGCGGACCCATCCATTAATGGCTCTCCAGCTCTTACCCAATCACCTTCATGAACATTTACGTGCCGGCCACGCGGGATAAAATATTCCTTTACATCACCAATCTTGTTATCTACGACGACCTTACGTAAGCCTTTCACAAACCCACCAAAAGACACCTCTCCATCGATTTCGGTGACAACCGCATGCTCCTTAGGCTTTCTCGCCTCAAACAATTCCGCTACACGAGGTAAGCCTCCCGTAATATCCTTAGTCTTAGTGGTTTCTCTAGGTATTTTTGCCAGCACATCTCCAGGATATACAGTCGATCCTTTTTCCACAAAAATATGAGCTCCTACTGGCAGGAGGTATCGTGCGGGAGATCCAGAGGAAAGCTTTGCGGTTTTTCCTGACTCGTCCTTAACGGACAACCGCGGACGCAAATTGGTCCCTGCCTGCTCGATGACGACCCGGCGCGATAAACCAGTGACTTCATCCACCTCTTCCTTCATGGTGACTCCTTCGGCAATATCACCGAAAGCCACTTTCCCCCCCACTTCAGTCAAGATGGTGAGTGAATACGGATCCCACTCCACAAACTTCTGTCCCACTTCGACCTTTCCGCCATCCGGGACTTTTATCTTTCCTCCATACACCACCGGATATTTTTCCCGCTCACGGCCAGTCTCATCAATTACCGCAACTTTGCCATTGCGTACCATTACAACCCAATCCCCTTGTCGGGTCTTTACGGCCATGCTGGGATTATAAAAATCCGCATTTTTCTTTGCGTCAAAGCTTAAAAATTTAATCGTACCATCATGCTTGGATGCCAGAACCGTTTGCTCCACAACCTTACTGGCCGTGCCTCCAATATGGAACGTCCGCATGGTCAACTGGGTCCCTGGCTCACCGATAGACTGCGCCGCAATGACCCCAACAGGTTCTCCCTTTTCTACCAGGCGGCCGCGTGCTAAATCTCTGCCATAGCATTTGGCACACACCCCCCATCGAGATTGGCATGTGAGAACGGAACGAATTTTCACGTGGTCGATTCCCGCCTCAACAATTGTCTTGCAAAGCTCTTCCTCTAATTCTTCATGAGCTTTAACAATGACTTCCTGTGTGACAGGGTCGAGCACATCCTCTGCTGTTAACCGCCCAAGAATGCGTTCATCCAGGGGTTGAATCACTTCCCCACCCTCTACTAACGCCGAAACGATAATTCCGTCCGTTGTGAAGCAATCAGGCTCACTGATAATCACATCCTGAGCCGCATCTACAAGACGCCTAGTGAGGTATCCTGAATTTGCCGTCTTGAGTGCTGTATCAGCCAACCCTTTCCGTGCTCCATGAGTCGAAATAAAATACTGTAAAACCGTAAGACCCTCTCGGAAATTAGCGGTAATAGGAGTTTCAATAATTTCTCCTGAAGGCTTGGCCATAAGACCGCGCATTCCTCCCAATTGCCGAATCTGCTGCGAACTTCCCCTAGCGCCTGAATCCGCCATCATAAATATAGGATTGAGACCTTCTGCTGCGCCGCGCCCGCCTCCCTCTTTAATTTCCTTCATCATTTCAATGGCAACTTCTTCCCCAACATGGGCCCAAATATCGATAACCTTGTTGTATCGCTCCCCATTAGTAATCAAGCCTTCACTGTATTGCTCCTGAACCTGGGAAACATCGCCTTTGGCGCGCTCGATCAATTCCTTTTTGCGAGACGGAATATGCATGTTATCGATACAAATGGAAACGCCGGCTTTAGTGGCATAGGAGAAACCTAAATCTTTCAATTGATCCAGCATGACGACTACTTCATGCAGACCGGCCTGACGATACACACGATCAATCAGTTTCGTCAGCTCCTTTTTCGTCATAAGCTGATTTACATGTGAAAAAGGCATGCTTCCTGGCAAAACCTCAGAAAGGATCACTCGTCCAACCGTTGTATCAATCATATCTCCATCAATGCGTACTTTTACCCTCGCCTGCTCTTCCACTTCCTGCGAATCATAGGCAATTCGAACTTCATCTGTAGACGAAAAGATCTTCCCCTCCCCACGGGCACCGTCACGATCCTTGGTCAACCAATAACATCCTAAGACCATATCCTGAGAGGGGATAGATAGGGGTCGGCCATTGGCCGGTGAAAGAACATTATTGGCCGCCATCATTAATACCCGAGCCTCAATTTGGGCTTCCACTGAAAGCGGAACATGCACAGCCATTTGATCCCCATCAAAGTCCGCATTAAACGCCGCACAGACCAAGGGATGGAGACGAATAGCCTTCCCTTCTACCAAAATAGGATCAAAAGCCTGAATGCCCAGACGATGAAGAGTTGGAGCACGATTCAACATAACTGGATGCTCTCGAATCACTTCATCAAGGACATCCCAGACTTCTGGACGCTCCTTCTCAACCAAACGCTTAGCGCTTTTGATTGTCGTTGCTGCTCCCCGCTCTTCCAGTTTATGAAAGATAAACGGTTTAAATAATTCCAAAGCCATTTTCTTGGGCAATCCACATTGGTTAAGCCGTAATTCCGGACCGACCACAATCACCGACCGCCCGGAGTAATCGACCCGTTTTCCGAGGAGATTCTGCCTAAATCGCCCCTGCTTTCCTTTGAGCATATCGCTCAAGGACTTGAGAGGACGCTTATTGGCACCACGGATGACCCGGCCCCGACGCCCGTTATCAAACAACGCGTCGACCGCTTCCTGCAGCATTCGCATTTCATTACGGATAATGACACCGGGAGCCTTCAATTCCACCAATCGCTTGAGACGGTTATTGCGATTAATCACTCGACGATAAAGATCATTAAGATCCGAAGTCGCGAACCGTCCTCCATCCAAAGGCACCAGTGGGCGAAGCTCAGGGGGCAACACCGGAATGGCATCCATAATCATCCACTCTGGATTATTTCCTGATTTATGGAACGCCTCAATGACCTTCAATCGTTTCGTAAGTTTTTTCCCCACCGCAGCGGACGTCGTACTCTTAATCTTGACATGCCGTTCATCCCACAAAGCATTAATATCCACTTTGCGCAATAATTCCCGAATAGCTTCGGCACCAATACCCACTTTAAAAGAATTGGCCCCATACTCCTCGACGCACTCACGGTATCTTTCCTCAGTCAAGAGCTCTCTATCTTTCAAATTCGTATTGCCGGTATCCAAGACCACGTACGCCTCAAAATACAGGATCTTCTCCAACTGCTTTAAACTCATATCCAAAAGAATACCAATCCTGCTGGGCACACCCTTGAGAAACCAGATGTGAGCAACAGGAGCAGCCAATTCGATATGGCCCATTCTCTCGCGTCGAACTTTTGACTGGATGACTTCCACGCCGCACTTATCACACACAATCCCGCGGTGCTTCATCCGCTTGTATTTACCGCAATTACATTCCCAATCTTTGGTTGGCCCGAATATTTTTGCGCAAAACAGCCCATCCCGTTCAGGCTTAAAGGACCGATAGTTGATCGTCTCTGGCTTTTTTACCTCGCCATAAGACCACGAGCGAATCTTCTCAGGCGAAGCGATACGAATTCGCATGGCATCAAATGAAACCGCATCACGAGGTTTTTCAAAAAGCGAATAGATACTATCCAAGTTCGTTCCTCCGATTATGTTGAATGATGGGACCGGACAACCACGCTAATTCTCTAATCAGCAGATTTGATCAACTCCACATCCAACCCTAAACTTTGCAATTCCTTCACTAAGACATTAAAGGACTCCGGAAGACCAGGTTCCAGGAAGTTCTCACCTTTCACGATTGCTTCATACATTCGAGACCGTCCGGGTACATCATCTGATTTCACGGTCAAAAATTCCTGCAAGGTGGAAGCCGCCCCATATGCCTGCAGAGCCCAGACCTCCATCTCTCCTAGACGCTGACCGCCAAATTGAGCCTTTCCTCCAAGCGGTTGCTGCGTGACCAAAGAATATGGTCCGATTGAGCGAGCGTGAATCTTATCGTCCACCAAATGGTGAAGTTTCAGCATATACATGTATCCCACCGTGACCGGACTCTTAAATGGTTCGCCTGTCCGTCCATCATAGACCACCGATTGTCCTGACTCAGGGAGATTCGCCTTTTTCAATAATTCCTTGATTTCCTTTTCCGATGCTCCATCGAATACAGGGGTTTCTACCTGAATTCCTAACGCTTTTGCCGCCCACCCCAAATGCGTCTCAAGAATTTGCCCCACATTCATTCGAGAGGGAACCCCCAACGGGTTCAGGACAATCTGAACGGGAGTCCCATCTGGGAGATACGGCATATCCTCTTCAGCCATAATTCGAGAAACGACGCCCTTGTTTCCATGACGGCCGGCCATTTTGTCGCCCACCGCAATTTTTCTTTTAATTGCCAAATACACCTTGACCAGCTTAATAACCCCTGGAGGCAATTCATCGCCACGTCGAAGACGACCAACCTTCTCATCGTATTGTGTCTGTAAAATTTCAATTTGGTCTTTCGCTTCCCGTTCAATTTCATCCAGCTTTTTTTGTTCTTCAGCGTCAGCCAGAATCACCCGACGCGCATCATCATCAGATAACTTGCGAAGAACTTCCGCAGTAATACGACCCTTTTTCTTTAGAATCACTTCCCCACTATCAGGGTCCATTAAATCCCGTCCGACAAATTGCCCAAGCAATAGCTTCCGAATCTTACGATTCCGTTCTTCTTCGATAATCCGCAATTCTTCCTGGTAGTCCCGCTCGACCTTGACGCGATCATCCGTCTCGATTGTCCGAGACCGTTCATCTTTATCGACGCCTTTTCTTGAGAAAATTTTGACATCCACCACAATACCTTCAATGCCTGGAGGAACCTGAAGCGAGGTATCCTTCACATCTCCGGCCTTTTCCCCAAAAATCGCACGCAATAATTTTTCCTCTGGCGTCAGCTGGGTCTCTCCCTTAGGCGTGACTTTTCCCACAAGAATATCGCCCGGCTTGACTTCCGCACCGATTCGTACGATGCCACTTTCATCCAAATTTCGAAGCGCCTCTTCCCCAAGGTTAGGAATATCGCGAGTGATTTCTTCTTTTCCTAACTTTGTATCACGCGCCTCCACTTCGAACTCTTCGATATGGATAGAAGTAAACACGTCTTCTTTAACCATTTTCTCACTTAAAAGAATGGCATCTTCATAGTTGTATCCACCCCATGGCATAAAGGCGACGAGCACATTTTTTCCCAACGCCAATTCTCCGCGATCCATAGCTGGACCATCCGCCAGCACTTGCCCTTGCTTAACCGGTTGCCCAATTCGAACAATGGGAGTTTGCGTGATGCACGTATTTTGATTCGTTCGCTGAAATTTGATCAAATCATAAGTATCCAGGATTCGAGAACCTTTTTTCTTATCATCTTTTTCCTTGATTCCGGTTCTGACTACAATTCTCCTCGCATCTACCGATTCAACAATCCCATCTCGTTGAGCGATAGCCAAATATCCAGAATCTCTCGCTACAACTGCTTCCATTCCCGTCCCGACCAAAGGTGACTCACTCTTAATGGTTGGCACTGCTTGGCGTTGCATATTCGAACCCATAAGGGCCCGGTTTGCGTCATCATGCTCCAGAAATGGAATTAACGCAGTTGCCACGCTAACCACCTGCTTAGGAGAAACATCCAGATAGTCCACCTTATCGGGAGTAGTGGTCACAAATTCCCCTGCTTCTCTGGCCGTTATCGTTTCCGAGGTGAGCATCCCGTCCTTATTCATGGCTGAATTAGCCTGAGCGATAACAACCTGGTCTCCATCCAATGGCGAAAGGAATTCAACGTCGTCTGTAACACGCCCTTTTCTCACTTTCCGAAAAGGAGCCTCTATAAACCCAAACTCATTGATCCGAGCATAGGTGGCCAATGACGTAATCAACCCAATATTGGGTCCTTCCGGCGTTTCAATAGGACATATCCGGCTATAATGAGAGGGATGAACGTCTCGAACCTCAAAACCTGCACGCTCCCTGGTTAAACCACCCGGCCCTAAAGCAGACAGTCTACGCTTATGGGTGATCTCTGCCAACGGGTTAGTTTGATCCATAAACTGCGAGAGTTGACTTCCAGCGAAAAACTCCTTGATGGCACCAACGATAGGCTTGGCATTGATCAGGTCATGAGGCAACACGGTTTCCATATCGAGCAGATTCATCCGCTCCTTAATGCTTCGCTCCATTCTAGCCAGACCAATACGGATTTGATTTTCCAATAACTCACCAACTGATCGGACACGACGATTGCCTAAATGGTCGATATCATCAACTGCACCTTTTCCGGCTTTAAGATCCACCAAGCATCTTACCACCTCGACAATATCTTGAGCGGATAACGTCCGCTGTTCTAATGACAAATCAAGGTTGAATCGCTTGTTCATCTTCAACCGACCAACAGGGGAAAGGTCATACCTCTTGGGATTCAGAAAGAGATTTTCGAACAACAATTTTGCCGACTCAATGGATGGCATTTCCCCAGGCCGAAGGCGTTTATAAATTTCCACCCAGGCCTCTTCCTTTGAATTAGTCCGCTCGGCTTCCAATGTGTCCAGAATGACAGGACTGGTCGTAGGACTATCCAGGTATATCACCTTAAATCCTTCAACTCCGCTTTCCAGAATTCGCTCCATCACCGGTGCCGTGAGTCGTTGATTTTTTTCTAGAATTACTTCCTGAGTTCCAGGATCCACAAGTTCGGTTAACACAGCTCGACCAACCAAATCCTCCTGCTTGATAGGAATTTCTTTGATTCCAGCTGCACGAATACGCCCCATGAGGGTTTTATTGAGCTTGGTACCTTCTTTGACCAACGGCTCATTAGATCCCTTCTCAAAGAGGTCTGCCGGAGATCGCAATCCTGCATGAATGTCGGGGTCAAGCTTGCGAAGCAATCCCCCATTCACAACGCGCACTTCCTCGACAGGGTAATACATCTTGAGAAGGTCATCAGTGCTAAAACCAAAACCTTTTAATAAAATTGTGGCAGGCATTTTCCTGCGGCGATCAATTCGTACATACAAAATATCTTTGGCATCATATTCAAAGTCGAGCCATGACCCCCGATAAGGGATGATCCGACCTGAAAATAAGACTTTCCCACTTGAATGAGTCCGGCCCTTGTCATGGCCAAATGAAGGCCCAGGAGATCGATGCAACTGACTGACTGCCACCCGCTCCGTGCCATTCACCATAAAGGTGCCACGCTCGGTCATCAATGGCAGTTCACCGACATAGACTTCTTGCTCCCTGACATCAAGAACCCTGTTTTTTACACTTTTATCTTGTTGGTCGAAAACGACCAATCGCACCCGAAGCTTTAACGGTGCAGCAAAGGTCATTCCCTGCTCTATACATTCCCTCGTGTCATACTTGGGCGTTCCCAGGGAATAGCTGGAAAATTCTAAAATGGCCGAATTGTTATAATCCATAATGGGAAACACACTTTTAAACGCTGCATGCAATCCCTTGTCCTCACGACGATCCGGCAATGTCTCCGCCTGCAAAAATTCCTCATAAGAACGGCGCTGCACCTCAACTAAATCCGGAATTTCGATATGTGAGCGAATTTTTGAAAAGCTATGTCGCTGAACACTGCCCTCAAAGGCTGGTTGTCCCATTCCTGTCTCCTTAAGGATTAACGGCCACCTCAGCTTCCTGCTGGCCCTCGAACCTTCCTAAGTCACAACTCCGAGTCCTCAAAATGAGGGAAACACTACTTCACCTCTACGGTTGCCCCAACCTCTTGAAGTTTCTTCTTAATAGTTTCTGATTCTTCTTTGGACACGCCCTCCTTTACCGCCTTCGGGGCCGCCTCAACGAGATCCTTAGCTTCCTTCAAACCCAACCCAGTGATCTCTCGCACCACCTTGATGACTTGAATCTTTTTATCCGCTGGGGCACTTCCCAATACTACGGTAAACTCGGTCTGTTCTTCAGCGGCAGGAGCTGCAGCGCCCACTGCAGCAGCCATGACACCAACAGGCGCGGCTGCCGTCACTCCAAATCGATCCTCCAGACCCTTCACAAGATCCGACAATTCCAGGACACTCATGCCCTCTATAACTTTAATGAAATCTTCCTTTGACATTTTTGCCTCTGTTGCGCTCATCTCCCCTTCTCCTTTCTGCGTTTTGTTTTCTTGTATTGCGGCTAATACCGCAACAATACTTCTTACAATTTGACCTAAAACCCCGACAAACCCTCGAATTGGCCCTTGGAAGGCCGACAACAACATCGACAACAATTCTGCCTTTGACGGCAAATCCGCCACGGATGAGAGACGAGCTGGATCTAGCTCGACCCCGTCCAGAATTGCCCCTTTGAGCTGCAATTTCTCTTCACATTTTTCACTTTTAATAAAATCCCGAATAACTTTCGCAGGCAATACCGGATCATCATATCCAATAACTAATGCCGATTGACCCCTAAAAAATGGTTGCAAAGGAACAAGAGCCGTTCCCCCAATAGCTCTCACGGCAAGGGTGTTCTTTACCACATGAAAGTTTGACTTCGCCTGACGAAGTTTTTTTCGCAAATCATTAATTTGATTTACGGGCATACCCGCGCATTCCGTTACAATGGCTATCCGCGCTCGAGCGAATTGCTCATGCATGACCGCCACAGCTTCATTTTTATCAGTTTTTTTCATACCTCGAACTCACCTGCTGAGATTAAAGTTTCAACTGACCTGCTTTGCAATCGCGGCTCCGTCCAGATGGATACCTGGTCCCATCGTGCTGGACAATGTCGCACTTTTCACGTACTTACCTTTACTGGAGGAGGGCTTAGCCTTCATGATGGAATCAAAAACCGACTGGGCATTTTCTCTAATTTGTTGCCCCTGAAAAGACACCTTTCCAACAGGAACATGAATGTTGCCTGCTTTATCAACCTTATACTCAACTCTCCCCCTCCTGATCTCCTGAATGGCTTTCCCGACCTCAAAGGTCACCGTTCCAGTTTTAGGATTTGGCATTAATCCTCGTGGCCCCAACACCTTCCCCATTCTTCCGACAGCACCCATCATGTCCGGGGTCGCAATCATGGAGTCAAAGTCCAGCCATCCATCTTGAATTTTCTGCAAAAGGTCATCACTCCCCACAAAATCGGCCCCAGCTTCCCTGGCCTCCTGCTCCTTCTCTCCTTTTGCAATCACTAAAATCCTGACCTTTTTCCCCGTTCCGTGAGGAAGGACCGTAGTCCCGCGAACCATCTGATCCGCACGCTTGGGATCTACTCCAAGGCAAAGTGCCAGCTCTACCGTCTCATCGAATTTGGCAAATGCAGCCTGCTTTACCAGGTCACTGGCCTCCTCCAATGAATATAGGGCCTTTGTTACCTTCGCTAAAGCCGATTCAAATTTCTTTCCCACGGCGCATACCCTCTGTTAAAAGCCTCACAATATTATCCTTTACCCTTCAACCGTAATGCCCATACTTCTCGCGGTTCCTGCAATCACATTCATCGCAGCTGGAATATCACTGGCATTCAGATCTTCTACCTTCAACTTAGCAATGTCCTCCAGCTGTGCCATGGTGATTGTCCCAACTTTATTTTTATGGGGAATCCCTGAACCCTTTATGATACCTGCAGCCTTCTTCAATAAATCTGATGCCGGAGGAGTCTTGGTCACGAAGCTGAAGCTTCTATCCTTATAAACAGAAATGACCACCGGGATAATGCTACCCTCTTGCTTCTGAGTTCTAGCATTAAACTGTTTACAAAACTCCATAATGTTCACTCCATGTTGCCCCAAGGAAGGCCCGACAGGAGGAGCAGGATTGGCTTTTCCAGCCGGAATCTGCAATTTAATTTGACTAGTTACTTCTTTGGCCATGCCTTCACCTACCTTACATCGACTTGCATATTGCTTAAATTAAAAAAAGGAATACTCCACTTGTCTTTAAACTCGTTCAACCTGAGAAAACGCCAACTCCACAGGGGTTGAACGACCAAAAATACTGACTAGCGCCTTGACCCGACCATGATCCTGATCCACTTCATCTACTAATCCATTGAAGCCCAAAAATGGGCCATCCACAATTCGGACATTGTCCCCTTTGGAAAAATTGGCCAACTCCCTTGGAGCCGTTACGCCAGATTCCAACTGTTTCAATAGAGTGGCCACCTCCTCGGGATCAAGCGGGATTGGCCTGGTTCCGCCTCCAATAAAACCAGTCACCTTTGGGGTCTCCTTGATCATAGCAACAACTTCATCCCCAAGCGGGCCATTCGCTTCAAGCAGAACATACCCAGGAAAGAATTTTCGTTTAGAGGCCCGGCGTTTTCCTTCTTTAAATTCCACCACATCCTCGGTAGGAACAAGGACTTGCGCCACATAATCCGCCATACCCAATTGATTCGCCCGCTCGACAATTCCGGCCCGAACCCGTCCCTCATATCCCGCATAGGTGTGAATGACATACCAATGACTCGACATGAAATCCCTTCTAATAGATGCTAAATAATCCTGCTAATTAACCAAACAAGAATTGAATCCACCACAGAGAGGTACAAGGACATGATCACGCAAAACAATAGAACCACCGTGGTCGACCCGATCGTCTCAGACTTTGTAGGATAAGAAATTTTTTTAAGTTCCCCACGCACGTCAGACAAAAATTCGGTAATGGAAAACCATAGCTTCTTAAACACGACTTACCCCCTCAGCCTTTTTCGAAATCACGCCACTATGCTCATAAAAACGTCTCTTACTCGGTGCCCAGTACATCAACAGCCAAGTATGGCAGGGGCACAGGGATTCGAACCCGGACTTTCGGTTTTGGAGACCGACGTGCTAGCCGTTGACACCATGCCCCTTCAACCTGCACGAGACCTAAATGACCCATACCATCAATCACTTCACCTCTTTGTGAGGGCTATGCTTTCGACAAAATCGGCAATATTTTTTCACTTCCAGCCGATCTGGATCGTTTTTTTTGTTTTTCATTGTCGAATAATTTCGGCGCTTGCAATCTCCGCACGCTAGAGAAATAATGACTCTCATCGATACACCCCTATGTTCTTACGCGACGATTTCCGTGACCACCCCGGCTCCGACCGTTCGGCCCCCTTCT
>CAZBQO010000050.1:0-14700 GCA_964494125.1 uncultured Nitrospira sp.
CCCACCGGATAGATTGTGATCTGTCCTCCTATTTCACCTCGCCCCCGCGAGGGGGGGGGTATAGCTATGGGTGAGCATTAATCTGTTGCGACCCGTGCGGCGCACTAGTTGGGTCGCGATGCATCTGCCTCACGCAGCCGTCGGATTAGAAGATGGTCCATCGCAGAAAAGTCGCTTACTTGCAGCGATCCCGATTCCCAGGCGGTTCTCAGATTCGTCCAAGACATGCCGCTATTCGGTATTGACGCTAGGCGAACTCCGGCGAGCCAGACGTACGTTCTCGCTAACGAATTCAGATTGTTGCTCGCTTCTCTGTTTCGCAGACCCTCGATTGCAGAAGAGACACGGCGCACAGCATCGGCCGAGTTTCCCTCCAAGAGGTCTAAGTCAGCGAACCCAAGCTCAAGTAGGTTGACCTCAAGCGCGATGCGAGCGTTGCTGGGATCCGCAGAAAGAGCGGCGTCTGCGAATTGACGTAGCTGATTGAAAGTATCGCGGGCGAATTGGATGTCTCCTTGAGCAGCGCGGATATTGCCGTAGCGCCATCGCGCGTACGCTACGCGCAAGGCGTCCTCACCACTTGAGGACTGACTCGCCACCCATTCACATATTCGCACAGCTCGTGAGCCGTATATTTCCGCATTGGGGAGATCATTGAGCGAGACAATCACATCCGTGAGGTTCATTTGGTCGTTGCAAATCGCTTGTGCCGCGACGAGCAATCTAGTTCTCTGATGCTGCTCTTGATCGATGCTGAGTGCTTCATTGTAGAACGGGACCGCCTCGAGGAAGAGACCTTGCTCCATTCTGTTGTCACCTAGGCGTGACAACGCGACCGATACATCCTGCGCTGCAACATAATCCGTGGAATTAGCGGCCAGCAAGTTGCGCGCAACAGGCAAACTTGCCTCGTACAGCCTCCGCGCTTGTATGTGATCGCCTAATAGAGAGAGCACATCAGCATAGTCGATCGCGGCGACCATTTGTTGCCTTGGCTCTGACGCCAATGACCAGGCCCGCAATCCGCTGTTTCGCGCGTCTTCGATACGCCCCACGTCCGTGTAAAGCCGGCAGAGCTCAATATGATCCCAAAATTCGCTGGGATCCAAATGAGTGACTTCTTCAAAGCGTGCAATGGTAGCCGCAGTGTCGACCAGCCCTCTTTTTCTTGCTTCATTCGCCAACTGCGCAACTCGCCGAAGCTCCATCGCTGATTCAATGTTTGCACGAATTTGCCGCGCCTGCTGACGAGCCCTGATAAGTTGATCCAGGATAGCGATAGCATCGAGTTCACGCCCATTGTTAAATTGAGCTAGGGCCGAAGCTCCCTCGGGGGTTGATGCGATGTCTTCAACAGCTCTCCGAAACACTGAAATCTCTTGTGCGTAGGCCCTGTCGCGCTGGGCAAGGGCAGAAACGTAGCGTTCCTCGAGTTCGGTTATTGCCGCTCGGTTGCGCTGCCCCTCGCGCCTCAAGCGCTCTATCTCGGCTGCCTGCGTTCGAATCTCTGCGTCAGCAGCGCGTTCCGCTGCGGCTTGAGTTGCGCTGGAGGCGTAGAGGGCCGAAGCGACCTCCGCTCGTGCGTCAACAGCTGACCAGCGTTGGCCAGACGCGGGGTTGCTGGCTACCAGCAGGATCAATAGCACTGCTAACAACGCTCTCATGGCGCCGCTCCGCATGTATCGTGCTCGATCACCTGACGTTCCTGCAGATGACAGATCGCTTCGCCGGTGAGCCCGCACGCACCGTCCGAGCAGGAATAGGCTCCCGCGTGTTCTGATCGCTCGAGTCGGAATTGTGTGGTTGCTGCAAAGCCGCGGCACAATTGCCCGGCGCGGGTATCGGCACGAACGCGCGCCTCGGCTTCGTTGGAGCCTCCCGCAAACAAAGCAAGCCGACGTTCACCTGCAACCCAGCGCTCTTCGTACGTCGTGACTCTTGCATTGAGGCGGCTGTCTGCCAGCTCGCGCAATGGGCTAACTTCGTAGCTGTTTCGATACGTCTCCAGCGCCGTACAATCGCCGGGCGGCAGTGCTTCGAAGGCGACGCGCTCTCGATGTGTTGGTCGTTCGCCCAGTCCGATTGCGCCACAGATGTCCGAAGTGATCGGCTGGCCTACCGGCACCGTGCAAACATGGTTTTGCACCTCCAGGAAGTTCATAGCGAAAGCGAATAATCCGGCCGTCGCCGCGCTCGTCAGACCTCCGTAAGTCAGACGACGAACAAGTCGCGCCATCGGGCCGCGCGCCGGCGGCGCGGGTGTGCCTTCGAGTTTAGCCTGAACCGCCGCGACAAGATCTCGGAAGAAGGGGTCACTCGTGGTGCCATTCCAGCGCGAGAGGTCAATTGCCTGGAGTTCGCCAAAGCCCAGTGGAGGCCGTGCGCCGCGTTCGAGGATGATTGGCACCAGGATGCCTCGAGCCTTTGCTTGGCCCGCTTCATCGCGCACGAAATCGCCAGTCGGAGCCGTGCTTTGATGCGTCCATACCACAATCACGCATTTGGCGTCGTCGAGCGCGCTCTGAATATTCGAGCGCCAACTTTCGCCTCCCGGCAGGCCACGATCCCACCAAAGCTCCAAGCCAACTTTTTCTAGAGCTTGAACTAGTCGACCGACAGACGCTTCATCCTCGCGCTTGTATGACACAAAAATCTTGGTCATCTCTATTTTACCGGCGTCCGCCGCGCGCGATAGCTTGCAAGAGCTTGCTCAGCGGCCTGCAGCTCGTTTTGAAACTGCGGATTTGCCGGTGCTCTTGTCCGCAACTGCTGCAAGATAGCGACGACGTTCTCCTGATGTGCGATCGCCGCAACCCAGTTTTGGCGCTCGGCCTCAACAGTTGCGAGCTTCTCATAGTCGATAGAAAGACTTCTGCGGAGTTCCGCATTCTCCGGATCCGCAGAAACAAGAGCTAAGTCAATATCGAGTCCCTCATGATACCGGGCAAGCGCGCTTGAAAAATCTCCTGCGACGTACAACGCGTCACCCACCTTGGTGAGTGCAGCAGACAGATCCGCTTGGGCTTGACCGTCGGACGGGTCGGATCGAGCAAGTTGTCGAAACAGATCTAGGGCCTCGCTATACCTCTGCTCACGGAGGGACGTCTCTGTCGAAAAATTATCTGGGCCAATTACAGTGGCATCGCCCAAGAATAGAAGGGAGAGTGCAAGGTCTCGCTGCGCGTCGCGCACGTCCGGTTGCAGGGCAGCAAGTTGTCGGAAAATCGAGACAACCTCTTCGAGTTGTCGTCGTGCCGCGGATTGATTTCCCCGTCTCTGTTCTAAGTTAGCTTGTTCGCCAAGTCGAATGGCTTGAAAGCGTCTGTTTTCGATAGAAGTCGGCGTCACTGCGCTGGCCTGATCGGACAGTTGGCGAGCCTCAGTGAGAGCGCGTTCGGCCGAGGCGAATTCACCCTGCCGGGTCAAGACGCCAGCCAAAAGCGACAGCGAAAGAGAGACGTCTCGCAGCGTTAAAGGATCGCCTGGGTTCAGCTGCAATCGTCGACGGTGCGCGTTCAGCACCACCTCGAACTCTGTTCTCGCTCCGCCAAGGTCACCCATATTCTGCAACACGATTCCCAGTTCTGTGTGCGCAGCGTTTTCTTCGTCCGAGGTCAGCGCCGCTGAAATTCCTCTGAGTGCCGCATCTCTCGCAGCAGAGGAATTGCCCGCGCGTTGGTGAAGTTGGCTAAACACGACCCAATCCCAGGCGTGAGCGGGATCCAATTCAACCACAGCGTCATATCGAGAAATAACAGATTGGATATCCAACCGCCCACGTTGTGCGGCGTCCAAGGCCAGTCGCGCGATGCGACGCCGCTCAGCGGCGGTTTCAACATGCGCTCGGACTCGGCGGGCGCGTTCGCGCGCATCCACTAGTTGATCGAGTACGGTTAGCGCTCCGATTTCGTCGCCGGCATTGTAGCGCGCCAATGCGGCAGCACCGTCTGGCGTTGAGGCAATGTCTTGCACCGCGGCGCGAAACACCGCGATCTCTTGGGCGTAGGCGCGGTCGCGTTGCACAAGAACGGCGACGTAGCGCTCTTCCAACTCCGCGATCTGAGCACGGCTGGCGCGTCCCTCGAAGCGTAGCCGCTCGATCTCGGCTTCCTGCGCGCGTAGCCGCGCATCCGCGACGCGTTCCGCCGCAGCCTGCGTAGCGCTCGCTGCATAGAGCGCCGAGGCCACTTCAGCGCGCGCATCTACTTCTTGGAGTGCTCGCTGCTGAGCTTGCGCAGGTACGGTCGAGCCGATGCTTCCAAATGCAAAAGCCAGAGCCGCCACGATCAGACGCATGCCGCATCTCCCCGGCGGAAGCCTAACCACATGCCACCCGTCGCGGCTAGCCTTGTGGCTACTGTCTTAGGGCCATCATGGGTTGAGCGTGGTCCAGTCGCGCCACAAAGGCCCTCGATAGCTGCGGGCCCAGCCTAACGACGCCATCGCTCCGCAGTACAACATCAGCGCCGCTGAAAATTGTCGCCTGCGCAAATCCTAGAACAGTCGCATCCATCTTGGGGCGAAGCGGCTCCATCAAATCTAGCACCAGGGCGTCGGACTCCCGATAGCCGGAATGCAGGAACCCACCTCGCGGATCGTATCCGTGCGCCAGCACATCCAGACGTACCTGTCCTTCGAGAACGGCGTAGGCGTAATTGAGCATAGCATTGACCGGATGCGAAGCGTCGCGGTTCTTGCCCTTCTTGCCGGTTGTGAACGATTGGCGCTGCCCGATCGCACGCCAAGCCTCCGGGATCGGGTGGCGCTTTGAGGCGCTCCAGCGGAGCGGCGTGCCGGTCCAGGCGTCGAAATAGACCTTGGCAGCGCGCCCTTCGATCCCGTGGAGCGCTGGGACATCGAGCATCCTTCGAGATTTCAGCAAGGCGAGCTTTTCGAGGATGACTTCTGTCGCCAATGTTTGCTTGGACGACGCCGGCAGCTGTGTCTCAAGAGTGACCAGACTGTTCTGGAGCTTCTCTTCAATGATCCTTCGAGCAATCGCGAGACGCCGCTTGGGGTCTGCCGCCAAGGCCTCTTGCCGCCGCCAAGCTGTGGGATCGGCCGCATAGCTGTTGCGCCCAGCAATGACCGAGACCGCTCCGCGCCAATCCACCCTCATGAGCGGGATGTCTTGCTCGCGCAGCCAATCAATGACGTCGAAAGTGACGCTTCCCGATCCGTCAATTATCAGAATTCGCGTCGGCCGATTGGGATCACCCGGAAATATCCGATGCTCAGATCGGGTTTGCGGGTAATGCGAAAATCCGTCGCGAATTAGCAGCGTGCCGCGATCGACATTTAGTTTGATGCCGTGTCCGCACAAAATTAATGGAGTCGATCTCTGGCGTGGGCCGCGCGTAATTCCCAGCCGCTTGGTTTGTTCAAGCCAATAATTGGATCTGACGGCCCAATCGGATTTCTCGGCCTGAAGAATTTCCCGAAGCGCCTCCGGGCGTCGCTGCAGCGATTTCCCGCGACTCTCGCTATTGGGCTTGGTAATGGCGCGCAATTCCGTCTCCGACCGTCAGTTGCGAGAGTATTGGGAGCGAGCCCAATCCCTGCAGCAGGCCCACGCTGACTATTGTGCCGAACGGGATGCGCCTGTCGGGGCGGCAAGCCCACTTATTGACCTTCTTGGGGCGCTCCAAAATGCCCTGGAAGTGGAGGCCAATTCGAATTTCCACTTTAGCGAATTCGGAAAAACTTTCCAGAAAAAGCACGAGGAAATCCGGGACCGGCGCATTCAAATAGAAAAGCAATTCCGGCGATTGCTGGCCCAGGAAATTAATTCGGGTCGAAAAATCGCGATCGGATTAAAAAAATCGAAAAATCGCGAAGACATCCGTTTTGTATGGGACGGATCAGTTGAGCCAAACGGCCTCGATCCGGTCATTGGCGAATATCGCGGGCCTGCTTCTCTATTTTGCGACGTGCGAATTATCGATCGTGCACATTGCGATGAAAAATTGCGCGAAAAATTCGATCGGCTACGGGAAGGCAAAAAGGGCAGACCACAATTGGCAAGCATTCCAATTGCTATTGATCGGGTGTTTTTGCGCCATCCGGATTTGGACAAATCCAATTTCATAAAAAGGGCGTCCGAGAAAATCCTTCTCGAAATTGCCGAAATGCGAAAATCCGGCGAGACAAACGAAGAGCCGGAAGAAAGCACAATTCAGGGCGCTTTGCGGAAACGCTGGAAAAATACGAAATGATTTTTTTCCCAAGCATTAGCTCAAACGTGACGCCGGTCCCGCGCTTGATTTTAGGAATCTGAGCACGGCCGCCCGTTAGATCAGTCGACCCAGGCAAACAAGCCTGGGAGGCCAAAGTGGCCAAACGCATCCGAGACTACAAAGCCGAGTATCAGCGCCGCGTCGCACGCGGTGTCGCGCGCGGCTTGAGCAAGAGCGCCGCGCGCGGCCATGGCGGCGAGAACGCGCGCGCCAAAGCCAAACCGCCATTGCCCGTTGGCTCACCCCTCTGGGACGCCTATCGCCAATTCCAGGAAACTAAGAACCTGTCCGCTGCCGCGCGCGCTCAGGGGATCGCTCCCGAACGCCTGAGGCGCTTGGTCAAAGAGCATGGTCTCGCCAAACGCAAAGGACGGCGCTGGGTAAACACCGATAAGCTGCCGCGCCGCGTCCTGACTTACTCCGAGCGGAAAGAGCGCGAAATCTTCGTCAGAGGATTTGAGAGCGCCGCGCGCGTCGGCGCGTACTGGCACGCGGCGCATCTGTTTGTCGCCACCAACGACATAGAGCTTCTCGCCCCCTTCGTCGGCCAGGGCGTGAAAGACATCAAAGGCCGGCTTCACCCCTTTGAGACTGATCCGAACGCCATCCACCGCCTCGCGGCGGCGGGCGGGCCTGCCTTTCACGAGGTCTATCGGATCACGGTCAGTGGAGGACGATAATGAGTAAGATGGAAGACAACGACGAATACGAGCGCCGCAAGCAGCGGCGTTTGCAAGCCCTGGGCACCAATGAACCGCGCTGCGGGTCATGCGGCGAAAATCGCTGGCAAGCTTTGGAGCTGCACCACCTGGCAGGCCAAGCGCACGACGATCAAGTCGTTATCCAGTGCCGTAACTGCCATCGCGTCTTGAGTGATGCCCAACGCGACCATCCCGCGCCACAGGAAAGCGCCGACCCTTACGTGGAGATGATTGGTCGTTTCCTGCTCGGTCTCGCAGACATGCTGCGCTTCATAGCGGAGCGACTGCAGGAATTTGGCCGGCACCTCATTGAACTCGCGCTCCTGCCTCAGCCGATTGAGGGAGGCGCTCAATGAGCGAGTCTGACGAGCTGCCGATCGCGGTCCGCGTATTCACGGAGCGGGTTGAAAAGCGAGTAAGAGGCGCGGGTCGAAAAAATGATCAGCCGTCGCCTTGGGTGCTGGTGTTTGACACAGAGACAACAACGGACGCAGCTCAGCGGCTCCGTTTCGGCGCGTATCAAGTCCGACGAGGCGATGAACTCGTCGAGGCGGGTCTATTTCACGGACCGTCGCTCTCCGATGCCGAACTCGGACCACTTCGAGCCTTCGCTAGGGATCGAGGGCTGATCCTGAGGTCTCTGGCCGAGTTTGCCGACAAGGCCTTTTTCCGCATCGGTTATGATCGGCGCGGGACGATAGTCGGGTTCAATCTGCCCTTTGATATCTCTCGCATCGCCATCGACCACGCGCCGGCGCGGCTTTCTATGCGGGGCGGTTTCAGTTTCAAGCTGTCCGAATTGAAGACCCAGCCCCGTGTTCGAGTGAAGCACCTTAGCCGAGCCATGGCGCTGATCGACTTCGCGACGCCTGCAAACAATCCGACCCCGCGCGGCAGTCGCAATCGAGGAATCGCCACCCCAAAGCACAGTGGCTTCTTTGTCGACGTCGCGACCGTTGCTGCGGCGATGCTCAGCGATCGCTTCACGCTCGCGAGACTTTGCGAACGGCTTGGGACTCGAACGAGGAAGATGCCCGACCCCGAACATGGTGCGGCGCTCACTGAAGCCTACCTCGAATATGCCTGCACCGATGTCCAAGCGACCTGGGAGTGCTTTGTCGCGCTCCGCGATCAGTACGCAGAGCACAATCTCTCGACACCAATGCATCGCGTCCTGAGCGAGGCGAGCGTCGGGAAAGGCTACATGAAGGACATGGGGATCAGCCCATTCCTAGAGAAACAACCCGACTTCCCGCGAAGCCTCTTAGGTCAGATCATGTCGGCTTACTTTGGCGGCAGGTCCGAGGTTCGTTGGAGGCGAACGGTCAAGCGTGTGCTCTATTGCGACTTCAAGTCGATGTATCCGACAGTGAATGCACTTATGGGCCTTTGGCGGTTTGTGATCGCCAAGGAAACGCGCTGGCGTGACGCCACCCAGGAAGCCCGCCATTTCCTGTCGAGTGTCACTGTGGATGCGATGGCTGATCGCTCCGCTTGGTCTGCGTTGACGACATTGGTCCGCGTGCGTCCCGATAGCGATCTCTTTCCGGTGCGCGCCCGATACCGCGATGCTCAGATGCACACGATCGGTCTCAACTATCTGACCTCCAGCAGCGATCTCTGGGTGACGATGGCCGATTGCGTAGCCGCCAAGTTGCTATCCAGCAAAACGCCGGACGTGCTGGAGGCGATCCGCTTTGAGCCAAGCGAACCGCAAGAGGGCCTGAAGGCGATCGATCTTTTCGGCGATCCCGCTTACCGCGTGGATCCCGTTGAAGACGATGTGTTCGCGCGGTTCGTTGATCTGCGCGATGAGGCTAAGGCCGAGCGCAATCCAATCCAGCAACCGATCAAGATTGTCGCGAACGCCACGAGCTACGGCGTCTTTATTGAGGTGCAGCGTGATGATCTGCCGGACCACGAAGGCGTAGCCGTCTACGGACCCAGCGGAACGAGACGTCTCATTCAAACCACGGCGGTTGAGCAACCAGGCCGCTTCTTTCATCCACTTCTCGGTGTCCTCATTACGAGCGCGGCGCGGCTGATGCTAGCGCTTGCTGAGCGCAAAGTTTTGGATGCGGGACTCGATTGGGCATTTTGCGACACCGACAGTCTTGCGATCGTCAAACCGGACGATCTGAGCGAGGCGGAGTTCGTCGAGCGCACGCGAGCTGTCGTGGACTTTTTCGAGCCGCTCAATCCCTATAAGAAATCAGGCTCGATACTGAAGATCGAAGACACGAACTTCGCGCCAGGAACCGAAGACCTGCAGCCGCTTTATTGCTTCGCGATCTCCGCCAAGCGCTACGCATTGTTCAACCTCGACAAGCGCGGCCGACCCGTCATTCGAAAAGCATCGGCCCACGGGCTTGGCCATTTCCTCACCCCCTACTCGGAAGGGGATGCCCCGAAGAGCATTCCACAGCCCTCAGTCCCGCTCCGCGAGATCGGTGTGGATCGTTGGCACCATGATCTCTGGTTCAAGATCGTAGAGGCCGCACTCGGAACGCACCCGAATAAGGTTGCTCTCGATTATCACCCGACGCTCTCGCTGCCGGCTTTGACACGCTTCGGAGTTTCGAGCCCGGCGCTTGAGCGATGGATGGCAACCTGGAACGCGACGCGGGCCTATGCTGACCGGGTCAAGCCGTTTGGGTTCATGACCACGTTTCAACCGCGAGCGATGCAACGAGTCGAACTCGTTGCTGAAGCCGAAGCTTCTCGGCGTGGCAGACCAAGCAAGCGAGCGCAGGTTCGACCGATCGCGCCGTTCAATCGTGGCCCCGCGGAAGCGGTCGCTAGTGCATTTGACCGCGAGACTGGCCATCCCGTCAGAGCAAACCAGCTGAAAACCTACGCGGAGGCATTGGCTCAGTATCATCTGCACCCGGAGGATAAGTTTCTCGGCGGCGACTATTGGGATGAAGGCCGCACGGACCGGCGGCACGTCATCTCGATTGCGGTGCGACTAATTGGGAAGGAAGCAAACCGGTGGGAGGAACAGTCGGTCATCGTTGAGGGTCCTGCGATAGCGGAATTGGGTAGCGTCTAAGCTGAAGTAGGCCGTGGACTCAGCAAACGCAGTCGTGGAGCGCGATCGACCATCTTTTCCAATTTCCGCTAAGCTGACGAATTGGCGAATCACGAAACTTCAGATGTCACGTCGTTCCCGAAAGCGGAAAGAGCACGGAGCTGCTCCCTCGGGCCGGGGGTTCGATCTCGGCGATCAACTGTCAGCGATGACGGTTGCAGACGTTGATTTTCGCGAAGCGCTGTTTGACGCCGAGATTTTTGCCTGTGCGTACGGGTTCTCATCTGTAAACGGGTTTCCGGGGCCGATCCCCACGATTACCCTAGTTGGCTCAAACGAAACCGCATTCCGTCGGGCTTTTGAGCGCTTTTCTCTGTGGGGATCTCAAGCAGACGGCGACGTCGTCGACTTTCAGTTCCTACTGCTCCGTTCCGGGGGGTATGATCTTTTGATCTCGCCAGAGATCACGCGGGCGTCGCTGCGTTTGGCCCCGCAACCCTCTCTCTACAACACCATGAGTTTTGTCGCGAGTTACGGAAAGCACTTTGACGGAGTGAATCCGACGCTTCGCGAGTTCATCGAATACAGCAAACGCCCGATTAGCCCCATTCTTTTCAGCGCCGGCGTGGCTCCCAACGCGAGTCCCGCCAGGGTACCTACCGACATCAAGCACCTGGATGGACTGCCTGAAGTTCTGAAGTTCGGCACCGTATTCATCGACGAAGTTGATACCCCCGAACACCCGTTCTTTCAGCGCAGCCCGCAGCGCGAGACTTCATCTCCGCCCTCTCGATTCACACCAGAGGTGCTTCGGTCACAGCGAGGAAGAGTGCTCGATGTCGCATTTCCCGTTTCGCGTGAGCGACTTCGGCGCACAACAGTACCTGCGGAGGTGCGAGCCTATCCATTGTTTGAGTCCGTGACGGATGATCAGATCCTACAAGCCGTTGTGAATTTGACGATGAGCGATGAGCTCGTCGGGCAACCGCACTACCAGGGGATATCGGACGATCTTCGCGAAACCATTTGGGATTATGTGCTGGAGCGCGTCGAAGTGGCGGACAACAGCATTCGGATCGCAACGGATGCATCCGCGACCTGCACACAAATCGATCTAGACGTTCGCTATGCTCTCCAGCGATTTGGAGCGCCAACCAGCGGGGCGCGATTCAAAGCATTGCAGGCGGAATTCTTGCGGAGGGGCTTTGGCAATGGCTAGGCCTTGGCGATTTGAGGAAGCGCGCGACCAATTGTGGGTCTTTGTGAGTTCGCGACTCGCCGAATGTGCGGATGAGCGCGCGGCTGCACGGCAGGCCATTCTCGCGACGCGCCATAAGCCGGTGCTATTCGAGCATATGGGCGCTCGCCCATATTCTGCGCGAGACCTTTATCTATCGCGATTGGCCGAGTCCGACGCGATGGTGGCAATTTATCGGCTCGGCTATGGTTTCGTGGATGCCGAGAACGGGATGGATGTATCCGGCGTCGAAGACGAGTACCGGCATGCCAAGCTGCTGAAGATCGACACGCTCCTCTATGTTCATCGGTCCGGCAGCGGTCGTGATCCTCGGCTGAGCGCCCTCATCGAAGATGCGCAGACCTTTATTGTGCCATCAACTTACGGAGACGCGAGTGAGCTAGAGGCGCGGATTGCGGACGACCTCACCGCCCTGATTACGCGGCGCTGTCGCGGTGTTTCCATGCAACGGGCAGCGCAAGAAGATTCGGCGGATCGGGTATTACGCCGTCATGCCTCACGAACCGGCAATCAGGCTGCCGATCCCCAACTACTAGCTCGGCTCGGGAGTATGGTCGAAGAGAATCCGATTGTCGTCGTGTCGGGTGCGCCGGGAGTTGGAAAAACGCTGTTAGCAGCTTCATTCGCTGCCGAAACTGGCGCGCTGTTCGTGCGACTTACCTCGCAGGCACCAAAGCAGATGTTTGAGACGTTGACCGCCGTGCTCAAGGGGGTCGATGTAGCTCAAGCTTCGTCAACGGATGCCGGACGCGAGGAGTTCATTGAAGCCTGGAACTCGCGCCCAGCGGCAACACTGGTGATTGATGACTGCTCCTTCGCAGCTGAAGTAGTTGGAGCTGTGGTTACCGCGGGCAAAGCCGCCGCGGGAAAACGCCTTGTAATCACCGCGCCGGAGCCGATAGCCGAGACTCCCTCGCTGAGACTTTTGCCGTCCGATCTGCCCGGTAAGCTTAGACCTGAAGCGCAATTGCTTAGTGCTGCCAGCGACAATGAGATTGTGGCGTATCTCGCGTTAGCTGGATCACCTTTGTTGGCCGAGGAGCTACTGGACCTGCGAGGCGACGACAACCTCACCTTGGCGAGCCTGTACGCGCAACTGAAGCCATTCGAGAACATACTGGACGATGCACCGGGCGGATTTTCAATTGTCGAAGACGCCACGCGGCTGGCCATAGTTGAAGAAATCGCCAAGCGACCACAACGTCACAAGTTCTTGCTGCACCGTCTTGTAAGACTCTGCGAAACTCAGGGCGAGTGGAGGCGTGCCTATTGGCTATCTGTTGAGCTCAATGATGGTTCTGAAGCAGAGTTGGCACACGCGGCGTTGCGGGAAGCCGCGCGCTTGGGCGATTGGCGTTCGGGTACCGACATCGCGGACCGTCTGCTAAGTGCGGCCGAGGCGGCGGGCAATCGCTGGGAGGCTTTCAGGGCTGCCATCGATTTGAGTTATCCCCTCGAGCTAATGGGCCGACTGGATGCGGCTGATGCGATGATCCACCGAGCCGAGGAACTAGCAGAACAATTGGGGATAGAGGCCCAGGAGATCCTGCGCGAGCAGCGCCTCCGCGAGCGCGCTCGTCGAGGCTTGCGCCCCGAAGACTTGGCGGAACTTGAGCAGCTTCACGAGAAGCAAGGTCTGGAGGGCGATACTTGGGCGCAGTCCGTGACTGCCGTGGAACTAAGCGCATTGTACATGGCCGCGAAGGAATACGAAAAGAGCGCGCGGATCGTGCGACCGGCTGTCGAGATATTCGAAGCGCTTGGGGATGATGTTGGGGTCGAGGCCGCGAAGCGCAATCTTGCCGCCTCTTTGTCATTCCTCCCCCAGCATCAGGCGGAGGCGGACAAGCTGGTAGCAGAAGTCCTTGCGAGCGATCGTCGCGATAAGCGGCGCGAGCGAGCTTGGCTCAACAATATTCTTACGCGTCGTTATCGTGAGTCGGGGAGGCTTGAGGAAGCGGAGCGGCTCGCCAATGAGGCGATCGAGATCGCGCGCGAACTCAATGATGAAAATCTCGCTGCGATCAATTCGATCAACCTCGGCAACGTATTGCGAGATCAGGGGAGAATCGATGATGCGGTTGCTGCTTACGACTCTGCCGGATTGGCGGCGCAAAAATGCCGTCGGCGCGATGTCGAAGGGGATGCCGCTCGCCTAGCCGCGGAAGCATTGAACGACAACGCCGAGGAAAGCGGAAAACTAGAACTCTACTCGCGTGCGCGAGAGTATGCGATGTACGCTTGGGCGCTGTTGGAGGACAGCGCCAATTTGGAGGGACGGGCACGTGCGTTGTTGGCGCTGGCTCGGGCCAGGCACGGACTGCGCGACACCGTAGAGGCTGTGCGCACGTACTATCAAGCGGCGGAAGCCCTTCGTTTGGCGGACGATGATGTTGGCTCCGGCATCGCAGTTGAGCGTGCAATGCGACTTGCACTTCCCGAACACGCGCGGGAGCACGTCGTTGGACTAGCAAGATTGCTTCAGGCTCCTGCGCCACATGAAGACGCTCACCTAGGTGAAACCTTCGTGGAACTGATCGGTGCGATTGTTGAGCGCGCGCCTAAGTCTAGCCTGTTCGACATTCTAGGTCTGCATCTCAAAACGACGATTGCTGAACTTCCGCCGGCCGCGCGCCAGGAGGTGCTTCGAATTTTTGTGCGTGAAATTGCACGGCTCGCGAAGAGCGAAGCGCATCTGGAATCATGGAGAGTGAAGTATGCGGCGATTGTCGCCGCAGCGCTGGCTAGCGAACACAAGAACCGCTTCTTGGAGCACCAGCTGTCTCGCGCGTTATCTGCCAACGGGAACGGCCTCTACGTGCGAGAAACAGGGACAGGTTCGCTCGCCTGGACCGTTGTTGTCCCACTGGGGCGCAAAGTAACCATTTCTGTCACAACACTAGACGACAGCCCGGCCAGCAACTTGGCTGCACTATCCTTAGCTGCATTTCTGAGTGCGTTCGCGGAAGATTGGAATGCGAAGATAGTCAACGACGCCGCCGCCGTGGACGAAATTGTCGTGCAGGTGATGCAGTTCGACGAGATGCCAGCAGACCTGCAGGCGTTGACCCAACGCATGAGCAGTCAAGACGTCAATGACAGGCCCTGCACCGTGACTCGTCCAACCAAGTTTGGTTCAGGTGCCCCGACTTTCATCATTCTCGGCAAGCCGTTTCTGGAGACAGCTGTGTTTGGCGAGGGGCGCGGCGGCTCGCTCCAGGTTCTTTTCGGTCTGTCCCTTGTCGAACTCACGTTTCAGGTACTAGGAGGCGAAATCGACGAGGATGAACTCAGGCCTAAGATCGTGTCCCTCGTTCGCCGTACGATGTCATAGAAACCGAGTCACCGGATTGGTTCTTGGTGAACACCGGATTGAATTGTCTTACCCGGTGATTTTTTACGCGGGATCACTATACCCCCCCCCGCGAGGGGGAGAGGTCGCGCGCTTGCGCGCGGGTGAGGGGGCGAGTTGGA
>CAZBQO010000051.1:0-14509 GCA_964494125.1 uncultured Nitrospira sp.
GGACTATGCTGCCATTGGTCCCGTAGTTAATTTGGCCGCACGATTGTGTGATATAGCTAAAAATAACCAAATTCTCATTACTCAATGTATCTTACACAAAATGGAAAAACGCATTATTGCAGAATCACTGGGAAACTTTCCCCTAAAAGGAATTCACCCCGCTGTTCCTGTTTATAACTTAATTGGACTACAACCTGACTGGGAGAATCTGTCTCACTGATTTGTAATAGATCTATTTCCACTGAAAATTAATTAGAAATGAAATTTCTTGACAAAACAAAGCTTACCATTGTTCCATTTCATACCTCCCTAACCGTAATCTGTAAGTTCCCCTATAGCCGAGACAGGCTCATGGAGCGAGTATCATGTTGTGATTACGAACTACCAGGGAATCACTGTAGCGCTTTAATCTATTGATTTTATGGATGGGAAACCAGAAATAAAATCAAACACTTGGGAAATTGCTCCTTCCTTTCTGCCAAGGCGAGAGTCGGGGGTTCAAATCCCCTTTCCCGCTCCAATTTCAAGCGGGTCCTTTCTGAATTAAAACCACCTTTCTCCTTCACCCTTCATTTGCCGGGCGGTTGAGGTTCAACTTTTATATTCATGCCATCTAATGGCTCCCAAAGACATTCCTCCTTGGTCGGCCCGGGAACTTTGACCAGTATTTCTAAGTCCTCATTCAAATCTTTGAGAAAATCTTTCATTTGACCGACTGTCATGGTTCGTCCCTTTCCATGAAAATTGTTATTTCCTTCTGCCCTGTTAGCACTTCAATTCTTTCCTTTTCTACATGAAAGGAAAAAAAGACTCTGACAGGCCAGATAGATGAACTTTTTCACTAATTCCCGCACATTAGGAAGAAATTATTTCTTCCATTCAATCGGTCACCAAAATCACCCACCACGGCGTGGATTCTTCATGCATCCAGGAAAACTGCCGTGCCGTAAAACTGCTGGGAACGCCATCCAACACTGCTCCACGTCGAATTTCCACATACCGAAACCGGCAAGACATCTGTCCATCTTCCTTTGTCGCACCCCCAAAAGGCATAAGATTTCGCAGATTGGCCAACCGGGATAGGTCTTTTCTCTCCCCGACGGCCATGGTGGACAACTCCGCATATACTTCCCCAAAAATTTCCGGAAGGAGAGCTTTGGTAAAAATCTTATTGATTGGACGGTATCGATCATCGGCCAGCAACTGGCTAAGCATCTCCCAAAAGACCTCATCATCGATAGCCGAAAGAATGATAACACCACTTCGTTCGGCCATGAATCGTAACAGTGCCAGGGGACCCAGTATGTCAAATTTCCAATCGGGAAAGGTTAAGGTGCGCCCCTGGTGGGATACCTCTAAAACAGGTTCCCCTTCATAGCGACTCTGGTGATAATTCCCCCGGCTGGATTGAAGCTGTGCCTTGATAATTTCAGGAGCCAAGCGACTGGGTTCATAGGCGAAGGTGGGATTGGCCGGAGCATGACAGGTACTGACTGTGTAACGGGGCAACCGCCCCTTGCTCTTAGAAAATGTTTCGAGGCCCATGCCGCCCCAAAATTTAAAGCGTAATTCCTCGGGCGGGTAGCTCTGTAAATATCGCTCACGATCCAGATTTTTGTGATAGACGCCGCCCACCCGAGATCCCGGCATCAACCGATCAAACGCATGCAAGGTCAGCGAAGTACGTTGCATCCGTAAATACGGGATATAGTGATCCACCAATTCCTGCTCAAAGGACAAATCTCCAGCCCCGACATCTAACAGGGAGGGTGTGGCCGTATGCCTTAAGGCGTCATAGGGATTTGAGACATTCCGAATAATCTCCTCCCATTGGGTTCCGGACGGTTCTTCCGGTCTTCCCTTACTTCCGCCATCGGCTAAGAGCCCCCATACCATGAGCGCACGCACGGCTTTGGAAGGGGGAAAGCCGGTCAATTCTTTGAGGACCTTGTTCCCCTCTTTGCTTCCGGTGGGTGTCGAGAATTGTTGCAGGGCATCGATTAATCGATCGCGAAGTGATGAATCAAGAGAGGCCTTTTGTATATGTTGAAGAAGTGCGGGCAGCATGGTTTGTAAGTTTTCAGGAACCATGCATTTCCTACTTGCCTCCCAGTGGTGTGGAGAGGATTCCCGACTGACCTTGATTGTCTCCCGAAATGCCGCCAACCCGAGTCGCTGATCATCCATAACGTGTCATCCCTTATGGAAATGTTGAAAAAGGTCCCCAGCGGCGTTCTCGCCACTTGGCCGTGCTCACGTACTCCTCCGTACGCTCCGCCCGTCCAAGTGACTGCGGTTTTGCTGGACGAACCATTTTGAACACTCCATGATTTTCTTCCAGTGGGTCTCAGTCCTCACATGTTAATGAAAAGGCCAAATATTTGAATTTTTCAACCGTCCCCGAATCCGATTCTTCACGCACCTTAGCCGCTCTGAATATCCTGAAACAACCGAATGGCTTCCGAAATATTGCCCAAAGGAGAGAACTATGCTACACCTTGCCTCGTTATGATCACCCATTATTTTCCACGTGCGAAACAACACCTCCTCTCCCTACTCCTGGGAATCATGGTGATGAGCGCCAACGCCGGATGTGCGACGTCACAAGCCAACCCGCCGACATTTGCAGTCAACCACATCTACGATGTCTCCCGGCAGCAAGTCACCACATTCGACGATCTGCTCCCCCAACTATTAGCCGCCGATGTGATTTATATCGGCGAAGAACATTACACCCCCTCACACCTTGAGGCAGCCCAGACAATCCTGAATGCCCTCCTGGCCCATGACCGACACCCAGCGCTGGCCATGGAAATGTTTAGTTGGGATGGACAATCCGGGCTAGACCGGTACATTCAAGAATCCGAATTTACGACAGAACAAATGATAAAGGATTCACAATGGAACACGAATTGGGGTGGGGAGTTTGCCGATTATCAACCATTGGTGACCTTTGCTAAATCGCATAAACTCAAAATTTTTGGTCTTAATCCGCCACGCCCCCTTGTTCGCTTGGTCGCTACAAAGGGATTAACCGAAGCCTTGCAAGACCCGGAAATGCAAAAATGGCCCATTCAAGAAATCGTGACCGATAATCCCGCATATGAGCAATTGATTTTTGAACAAATTGAAGCGTGCCATCCTGGCTTGCCAAAGCACGTGTATCGCCGAATCTTCGAAGCATCCATCTTCCGGGATGAGGGCATGGCTCAGATTATCGCCCATTACCTCAACACGCGATCCCGGACTGACGGACCGCTGGTGAGCTACACAGGCGGCGGTCATATTCAGTATAAGATCCCTGTCCCGAAGCGAGTGGAACGAAAGCACCCCGGCGTCAAATCCATAACCATTTATCTCGAAGCATGGGATCCCTCCAAAGAACAGGAGGTTCGTTCGGAAATACAAACCGGCATTGCCGATTTTCTCTGGCTTACCCCTTTGGGCCCCCAAGGCCTTCAGCCCCGTTGCGGCTAACTGTATGTATCCCCAAATTTCTTGAAGAATAAAGGAGAACCAAGCACATGGGCGACCCAATTATCATTGCACAACGAATCCCTTACGTCCTGGACATGGAACCGGGAACCTATTATTGGTGCCGATGTGGGCGATCAAAAACTCAGCCATTTTGTGATGGGTCTCACACCGGAACCGAATTTTCCCCTATCGAGGTGGAACTCAAAGAAAAACAAAAGGTGGCTTGGTGTGGGTGCAAGCACAGCAAAAAATCTCCATTCTGCGACGGGACACATTCCAGACTGGAGTCGTAAAATACGGCCATCGGCTTATTGAATTCAGCCAGATTTTTTAAACAATCGCGTTGGCCCTGCTTGTATCCTTCATGTAGCCCATAAACCATGATTCGATTGTTACCCATACTCAATACTTCATCGCAAATTTATGTATTATAAACTAGCATAAAAAATCTAATTATAATTTACTATTCAATGGCTTGCATCACGGAAATAAAATTTACTACAATCCACAACGATTGTGGGTAGCTGATCTTGTGATTGGAATGCTATCCCAAAAATAAAGTTGTGTAAGAAATTTTCAATGTCCGAAAGTGAGGATTTTCGTATGAGGCGGATTACTAGCTTTCTGAGTGCTTTTCTTGTATTAGCCGCAAACCCAGCCTTTGCCAATGAACCAGGCGGAGGGTATGAGGGTATTACGGGCATGTACTATGGAATGATCGCGGTTATCCTGGCTTACGGGGTCTATGACATTTTCTTCAAAAAGTCATAACGCCTCCCGCATTCCACACACACCATTGAGAGAATTCCCCTTCTTACCCCTTCCCTTTCACGGGGAGGGGTGGTAACTGGTCTTTGGCCTGATGACTCGGTCCAGTTATGAGTAAAGGCTCCAATGTTTGGAAAACATTCTGAGCCACAATGGTATAGCCTTCTGCCGTAGGATGAACTCCATCCGCCTGATTTAAGCCAGGTTGAGCAGCCACTCCTTCTAATAAAAATGGAATCAGTGGAAGACTCAATTCCTTGGCCAGCCGTTTATACATTTCAAAAAACTCCCCCGTGTAGGCTTCGCCATAATTTGGCGGAATGCGCATGCCCGCTAAAATGACCATCACCCCCGCATTCCGCAACCGGTCAATTATGCTACGAAGATTTGCATAGGTCTGTTCCAGGGGTAAGCCCCGGAGTCCATCATTGACTCCCAATTCTAATATGACAACCGTCGGCCGACTTTTTAAAATCCACTCTACCCGTCGCAATCCCCCCGCTGAGGTTTCTCCGCTAACCCCGGCATTAACCACCTCATAATGAAATCCACGTTCCTGTAAATGTTTTTCCAATTGAGCCGGATAGGATTCCTCAGATGACACGCCTAATCCAGCCGTTAAGCTATCGCCAAAGGCCACGATTTTAGGAAGGGATTCGTTCTTTCCCACCAATGGCCCGGATAAAGACGGATCGGCCGGGAATTGGGCCCGAGAGTCTAACAAGTCGGAACTGCGATTCATGGACTCTGGTAAACCGGGTGAGGGACTCTCCTCAGGGCCACACCCCCAGATTCCCAGACAGAAGAGCACGAGGACTGATAGGATACATGTATGCATAATAGCTGGATAAGAACTCTCAACTCTATTATTCACCATTTGAACCCATTTGTGTAATCAACGTGAATGTTCCTTCATCGTCTACATCGTCTTCGCCCTCTTTGACCTCCCAAACTCCAGCATCCCGGCTTCTCATTTCCGTCAGTCATCTTGGAATGCAGCTTCAGGCGGGGAGTCATTCCGTCCAGATTTTACAGGACATTTCCTTCGAGGTCTTTACTAATCAAGTGGTCGCCATTGTCGGACCGTCCGGAAGCGGTAAATCAACTCTCCTGGGATTGCTTGCAGGCCTCGACCGACCAACTCAGGGGTCTATCCGCATTCACCAGACCGACATCACGACCTTAAGCGAGACCGAAATGGCGCACTTTCGACGCAAGCACATTGGCTATGTGTTTCAAGCGTTTCATCTCATTCCCACGTTGACTGCCCTGGAAAATGTGGCACTCCCTTTAGAATTGCAAGGAATATCCACGGGCACATTACGAGCCAAAACCCTTTTACAATCCGTCGGACTCGAACATCGTCTCCACCATTATCCCGTTCAACTCTCCGGTGGGGAACAGCAACGAGTGGCCCTGGCACGCGCCTTTATTGTCCGCCCTCCCCTCCTGCTTGCCGACGAACCCACCGGCAATCTGGATAGCTCAACCGGGGCAATGGTGATTGATCTGCTGTGGGAACTTCATCAACAACACGGCAGCACTCTCGTCTTAGTCACTCACGACATGTCATTGGCCGCTCGCGCACAACGTATCCTAACCTTGCGGGATGGAGCAATGGTGAACGAGACCTCCCCTCCGTTGTTATCCTCCGGCTCAGAGGCATGATCCCCGTTTCTATCAAACTCGCCTGGCGGGAAATCCAGAGCGCCTGGTCTCGGTTTCTATTTTTATTTCTCTGCATTGCACTTGGTGTCGGCGCCATTGTGGCCGTGGACCTGTTTGCCGTGAATGTCGCACAAGTCATTCTGGGGGATACCCGTGCTCTATTAGGCGGTGATGTCGAGCTATCATGGCGGCGAGCGATTTCAGACAAGGGCCATAAAGTGCTGGACTCCCTCACCGACCGTGACATCGTTCTCTCACACGTGACTGAAATCGCCGCAATGGCGACGGTGAACAACCCTACCTCCCAAATTGCCCTCCCGAAAATAGCTTCTCAATTGGTGGAACTCAAGGCCATAGATTCTGCGTATCCTCTCTATGGTCGGTTGGTAGCGGAACCTGATCTCCCGACAGCGCAACTGCTGGATCCGATTCATTCCGGTTGTGGTCGCTCGCCGTGCTTTGGAGCACTTGTCCAGGAATCCTTGCTGATCCGGCTCAATCTGACCGTTGGCAGCGAGCTGCAGATTGGCCAAGGAAACTTCCTTATTACCGCCGTACTGAAAAAGGAACCCGACAAGATTGCCAATGGATTTAGTTTGGGCCCACGGGTCATGATTTCCCAGGACGCGCTCAAGGCTACGGCGTTGATCCAAACCGGAAGCCGAATTCAGGAACGATATCGTCTGTCCCTATCCAACTCCACCTCTCTTGAGCCTTTGATGGGTGAGTTACGCGGGCGCCTCAGCCAGGAAGGGGCCCAGGTCACCTCATTTCGCGATGCCCAGCCACGACTCCGCCGGTTCCTTGACCAATTAAATCTCTATCTTGGGCTGATCGGGTTTACCATCTTATTGGTTGGTGGGATCGGAGTGGCTTGCACGATTCAAGGCTTCCTCACACAAAAAATACCTATTATTGCCACGCTCAAAACCCTGGGAGCCGATTCTTCGCAAATCATTCGCCTCTACCTCACACAAAGCCTCATCCTGGGAGGGATTGGCAGTCTTCTTGGGGTCATAGTCGGGGTAGTCCTCCACCGAGGCTTACCGTTATTGCTTCAAGGCATTATTCCTGAAACCATGCCCATGAATCTTACTGTCACTCCAATCCTTCGGGGGATCGTTCTTGGCATCCTCGCCACACTGGCCTTCTCACTCTGGCCTCTGTTGGCCATTCGTCATGTCTCTCCGGCATTGGTGTATCGACAAACAGTGACCCACTCCCAGAATATAGCCAACACCCAATCCAGACTTACCCGATGGCGGACCATCCTTACGCATTGGTGGAATGACCGGGCACAGGTCGTGGTCAGCATCAGCATGATGGTGGGCGTGACCGGCCTAGCCATGTGGCAAGCCCGCTCACTGACCCTCGGTTTATTTTTTTCCGGTGCATGTGCGGTGGCCGTTCTCCTCCTCATCGGAGGCACGGGAGTACTCTATAACATTCTCCGGCATGTGCCGATTCCTCAGCGGTATTTGTTGCGTCATGCGGTGAGGAATCTTCAACGGCCTGGAAACTTTACCAAAGCCATGACGTTGGCCATTGGAATTGGTGTCATGCTTTTAACCACGCTAACCATTGTGCAACGGTCCTTACTTGATCTGATAGGAAACCAGATACCCTCCCAGGCTCCTTCATTTTTTTTCATAGACATCCAACCGGACCAACATCCCCAATTTGTGGACGTGCTACAAAAACAATTCCCGGATTCACCGTATAATTTAGTTCCGGTTGTGAGGTCTCGTCTCACCGCCATCAACGGAAAACCCATCGATCCGGAAGAGCATAAAGGCCAACGTAACGGATGGTATTTCACGAGGGAATACGTCTTGACGACATCCCGGAATCTTCCAAAAGATAACGTCCTCACTGAGGGGCAATGGTGGGATCACACCAAGCAATCGGAGGCGGATGGAGCGATGAAAACGCCCTCAGATTTCCCCTTGGTCTCCGTGGAGGAGGAGGCCGCCAAAAACCTGGGGCTCACCCTGGGCTCAACCCTGACGTTGGATATTCAAGGTGTGCCACTTGTCGCAAAAGTGGGCAGTCTTCGACAGGTCGATTGGGGGAGTTTTTCCATAAATTTTTTCATGATTCTTCAGCCTGGCTCCTTTGATGGTGCCCCGTTCACCTACATCGCCACAACCAGAGTTCCAACAACTCTCGAGGTCCCCTTACAGCAAGCCATCGTGGCCGTCCTGCCCAATGTAACAGCCATCAAGGTGGGAGATGTGCTGGAGAGTATTGGTCGGATCTTTCACCAATTGGCCCTGGGGATCCAAGCCTTGGCCCTTCTCTGTCTGGTCACCGGCGGCGTAGTCATGATTGCGGCGATTTCAATTAACCGGTACCGCCGTCTTCATGAATTGGCAATCGTGAAAGCCCTGGGAGCAAGTCGCGGGCTACTGGTATTTTCGCTGGGAGTAGAATTCGGTGTCATTGGAGCCTTTGCAGGCCTTGTTGGACTAGGATTGGGGTGTCTCCTCTCCTGGTCTCTCCTGTACTTCTTTTTTGACCTGACCTGGACCGTCGATCTCATCATATTGAGCACAGGCTTGCTGTTGACAATTTTGCTATGCCTCGCGACGTGCTTTCTCGGAACTTACCGGTTGCTTGGCTTCCCTCCCCTATCCGTACTCCGTCAAGAATAGTCAGGGGCTGTTGAAAAAGTCCGCCAGCTGCGTTCTCAGCCCTTTGTCGTGCTCACGTAACAACCTGTACGTTCCGCGCGCCAAATGGCCTGCGGCCTTGCTGGTCGAATCTTTTTGAACAGCCACAAGAAGATGCCGGCATTTCCTCATCCCGATGAACCGAGATTAACTGACCGTGTGCAAATTTCGAATGTTCAACAAGCCTCTTTCGCCAAAGCCCAATCCCTGAACCTCACAAGTGCCCATTTTTCTCCTAATCCTTGAGCCCCTCCCCGATGTTATCCATTTAGATACAGACTGTATGGTGTTGAGTAACAACCTGTCCCACAACTGATGCCCTAATACCTCATCCTCTTTACATTTTTTAAGGAATTTCAAAACCCATTATAAAAATATTGCTCTCCATTCATCAGAATTTCAATGAGTTACATGTATGATAACCTTAAACTGATCTCTCGCTTTCTCTTTGGGTACATTCTTTGCTTTGTAATGTAAATAACAGAGCAACCACAAAACATTTGAGGGAAGCCATGGAAATTATTTTAGCCATCTGTATCACAGGCCTTGGAATCTTCGGAGGAATGCTCGTCATTTGGAATGGTCAGAACTCTGTACCTTCTAAGGCACCTATCACTTCCCATACACGGTAGAGAGATGGCCAAAACAACACAGATCTGTGCGTACCCGATAGTTGTTCATGAGCCATCTTTGAGTGATTTCACCAACGGTGAATCAATCTTGAATGGGTTCGATCCATCAGGATGGTGGATTCAGTCATAGGGTAAAAAAGGAGACCTTGATGTCAAAAAACATACTCATTATTGATGATGATGAGATGAGTCGTGGATTGCTCCGGATGGTCCTGGAATATGATGGATGTCAGTGCGTGGAGGCCGAAAACGGAGCCAGAGGGTTATCACTGCTTGAATCAAAAACTTTTGACATTGTGATTCTGGATAATGCGATGCCTGTCATGACCGGCATGGATTTTTTGGACCGGTTACAGCATATCCCAAGCAAACCCGACATCCCCATCATTATGGTGACCGGGTTCCTCAACGCCGTCGTTCGCGAAAACGCCACCCGCTTAGGAGCCTATGCGATTATTGGTAAACCGTATGATTTTGGGGAATTACGGGCCATTGTCACTCAATTATGTCCTTCTGCCGGTTCCCCACAACCCCATTCCTTCGTCGTGGCCAACATGTCCCAAACCTATAGTCCCCCTCCGGCTTGAGACAGGGTTGAAGGAATCATTCCTTTAAAAACTGCGCTCTCCGGGGCTATTGTCCAAATAACTGTTTCAGAACATCCGCTCCGTCTTGTAAGAGTTGCTGTAATTCCTGTTCATCCCCCTGTAAGACTTTCTCAATCCTCCGCTCCACATTCGTTTTGACCTGCTGCCCAAAGGATTGCGTATCCAACTGCAGTAGCGGTTTCTGAACGGTTCCCATTACCGTAAAAGGCAGCACCAACCTTCCCTGATGCCACGCAACTTTGGCCATCGGAAACCGCTGAATAATCCGGTCGCCGATCGTCCGTGAAACGGCCAGATTGCCCTGCAGATTCACCGATTCATCAAAGGCGAGACTTCCCACCCCTGTCATCGAGAAATCTGGGGCCTCAACGGTCAATTGCCGAATCACCAGTCCCTTGCCTTCCAGTTCCACGTTGATATCAATCAAAGAAAATTTCGTCGCACCGGTGGATTCCTCCAGAAGGTCCGGTAGCTGAAGGGCATCTTCAATCCCCTGCATGACATCAAATCCAACTAATTGCCCATCCCGGATCATCAATCGGACTGGTCCGGTCATCTTTAGTGGCCCGGAGGGCGAGTGTGCCGCTCGCGCCACCGTCCAATGCAATTCTCCCACACCGGTCAACCGGAAGGAGGAAGACCGTAAGGCCTGCATCATTGATTCAACCGCAAAATTCTTAAAGGTTCCCTGGAACGAGAGCAGGGGAACAGCTGGGGTCCCGTCCCATCTTCCATGCGCCTCAAGATTTCCCCCAAACGCTTGGGCCTTGAGGAACACCAGGTCCACCCTTGGCCCTTGGATTACCGTTTCAAAACGAATCTGCTCCATTGAAAACGGGCGTTGCACGGAAAGTGCCCATGGAAAATCTTCTGAAGACAGAGTAGGGGCCTCGCCGGACAAAATCAGACGTCCAGGCGTACCTTGACCCGAAAGATGAATGGTCGCCCCTCCCGTTTGGAGATCAACGGTCAACGGATCAATTCTCACTCCTGTGAAAGGTTTTGGGGACCCCTTGGAGATCAGAGATGCCATCAGATGAGCCTGAAGGTCCTTGACGAACACAGGTTTATCCAACCCTATACTCAGGGGCATGTCATCCGTCGATAGGTCTGAAATCTGCACGTCCAACACAAGCCTTCCATCCATCACCTGGCCCTGTGCGGTTCCCTCTACACGACCTATGCTGCCCGCGAGATCGATCATCGGAAGATCAAAAGTGGATTGAAGGGGGCCAAATCGCCCGGTCATCTCCAATGGAAGCTGATTGGGCATCACCATACCCTTCAGGTGCAGCCCCGCCGTCTGGCCTAATTGAACGGAATCCGTGACCAACTCCAGTTGCTCAAGGTGGTAGAAACGGAAGGGTTCTCTGGCACGATCCTCATACTGAAGAGTCCCTCCAGTCATGGAGAACCGCTCCACCGCAAACACACCGAATAAGGGCTTGAGAGCATTGGCCGGATTCAGCTCTGCCTTCTCAGTGGGTTGAAGAGCGGGATCTTTTCCGATGGTGGCCATATTCAGCAACCCATCATGCCTGCGGATGACGTGGACTCTCGGATCATGAAGACGCACGTGTTCAACCTGAATATGCCGGCGCAACAGGGGGAGCCACTGAATCTCCACCTCAGCCGAAGGAATCGTGACAAACGCCTGAGGACTGAACGCCGGGTCATCCCCTATTGTCAGATTTCGCACCAGAAAACCCAGTTTAGGAAAAACCGTCAAGCGGACATCCTGAACATCCACCGGTCGATGAAGGGCCTGCTCCAGAAAGGGGAGATACCGATCCCGATACCGATTCAAATCCAGCAAAACCGGAAGAAGCAGGATGACCACAATAACCAGGCCAATGAGGATAGCGAGACCAACCATGATAGTACTCTTCACGAAGACATGCTCCCGTCATGAGCCAGAGGATTCGGTAGTTTACCATGTTCCATTTCTCTCCGTAGAGAAACCATCCTAAGATATCGACACCTCAAGGACTATCAGGTATCTTCAAGGGCCAACAATCACACAAAGAGGATATTTTCCTGTGACCACTGCGAGTGAACCGTCTTCCCCTCTTCCGATTCGTCATGTCGTGTTAGTCGACGCCTCAGGCTACATTTTCAGGGCCTTTCATGCCATCAAGATTTTGAACAGTCCGAATGGCACTCCCGTCAACGCCGTCTATGGATACATCACCATGCTGATGAAACTACTGGACGATATGAAACCCGATCATATTGCCGTCATCTTTGATTCCGCACGAAAAACCTTTCGAAACGATCTGGCCCCCAGCTACAAGGCCAATCGCAGCGAACCACCTGAAGAGTTGGTGCCTCAATTTGGTCTCGTCCGGGAGGCGACACGGGCTTTTAATTTTGATTGCATTGAACTGAACGGTTTCGAAGCCGACGATCTGATCGCTACCTACGCAAAACATGCCATGGAAGCCGGCGCGAATGTGACCATCGTGTCCTCCGACAAAGATCTTATGCAGTTAGTATCAGAACAGGTCAGTATGTTCGACCCGATCAAAAGCCGAAAGATCGGTCCCGAGCAAGTTCTGGAAAAATTCGGTGTGCCACCTGAGAAAGTTGTCGACGTGCAATCATTGGCGGGAGACTCCACAGACAATGTGCCCGGGGTCCCGGGTATCGGCATCAAAACAGCCGCACAACTCATTCAGGAATTTGGTGATCTGGATACTCTTCTGGCGCGCGCATCAGAAATTAAGCAGAACAAGCGACGGGAAAGCCTCATTGAGCATGCCGATAAGGCCCGCCTCTCCCGTGAATTAGTCCGGCTTCGTTCCGATGTCCCGCTGCCTTTTCCGCTTGAACAATTAGAGCGACGCCAGCCCAATATGGATTTATTAGCTGCCTTCCTCAATGAACAAGGATTCAAGTCGATTCTGGCCCGCATACAAAGCCGAGTGAAGGGTGAACAGGAACCCGGGATCCCTCATTCTCCAACACCGGCCAGCGATGCACCAGCAACGAAAGATCCCGAACCAAGGCCGTTGCCTGCCAAGGCCAATTACGAGTTAATTCAAACAGTGTCGGCCCTTCAAGGCTGGATAGATGAGGCGACTCGTCGCGGGGTGGTGGCCGTCGACTGCGAAACCACCTCTCTCGATCAAACCAGAGCTGAGTTGGTTGGGTTCTCTCTGAGCCTGGAACCCGGCCAGGCCTGTTATGTGCCTGTGGGTCATGTGGCTCCGGGATCCACCTCTCATCAGGATTTACTCTCACACGATACGTCTGCTGCCTTACCGGAAAGACCGGAACAGATTCCTCTCAAACAGGCGCTCGACATCCTTGGGCCACTGCTGACAGACCCCGGTGTGCTCAAGATCGGGCACAATATCAAATACGACATGGTGGTGTTTCGCCGGTATGGCCTCAACGTGTCTCCCGTGGACGATACCATGCTGCTCTCATACGTCTTAGAAGGTGGCATGCATGGCCATGGCATGGACGAACTAGCCGAACATTTTTTGGGCCATACAACGATCAAATTTAAAGACGTCACGGGTACTGGAAAGTCTCAGGTCACGTTTGATCAGGTTGCTTTAGAAAAAGCGTTGGAATACGCGGCGGTAGATGCCGAAGTGACCCTGCGGCTTTATCATGTCCTCAAGCCTCGTCTCATCAGTGAACACATGACCACCGTCTACGAAACGCTCGAGCGTCACTTAATTCCCGTGCTGGCGACCATGGAGCAAACAGGTATCAAAGTCGATGTGTCCCAACTCAAACAGGTCAGCCAGGAGTTTTCTCTCCGTCTCCGGGAACTGGAACAAGAGATCCATCGCCTGGCCGGAAAGACCTTTAATGTTGGTTCCCCCAAACAACTCGGCGAAGTGATGTTTGACGACCTTGCCTTGGGAGGGGGTCAAAAAGGCAAAGCCGGCAGCTATAGCACCGGGGTCGATGTCCTCGAATCCTTAGCGGCCCAAGGCCATGAACTCCCGTCACGGGTCCTGGAATGGCGGCATTTGGAAAAACTGCGCAGCACGTATGCCGATGCGCTCATCCGTCAAATCAATCCCGACACGAACCGCGTGCATACTTCCTACGCCATGGCGTCTGCCGCAACGGGAAGGCTCTCCTCCACAGACCCCAATCTCCAGAACATTCCTATTCGCACCGAAGAAGGTCGAAGAATCCGGCGCGCCTTTGTCGCGGAACCTGGTTGGACACTGCTTTCGCTGGATTATTCACAGATTGAACTGCGTCTGCTCGCCCACGTCGCGGATATTCCCGTACTCAAGAAAGCCTTTTGGGATGGCCACGATATTCATGCACTCACCGCCAGCCAGGTCTTCGGCATCCCCCTGGAACAGATGGATCCGGGAATTCGACGTAAAGCCAAGGCCATAAATTTCGGCATCATTTATGGAATCAGCGCCTTCGGATTGGCCCGCCAATTGAGCGTGGAGCCGGGCGAGGCCGCTGCCTACATCAAAACCTATTTCGAACAGTATCCCGGCATCCAGGATTACATGGAGCGCACCAAACAATTTTGCCGACAACATGGATACGTCCAGACATTGTTTGGACGTCGGTGCCATGTCCCTGGCATTCATGATAAAAATCCCGCCAGACGAAATTTCTCTGAGCGAGCCGCCATCAATGCCCCATTGCAAGGCACGGCGGCAGACATCCTGAAGCGGGCCATGATCCGCGTACC
>CAZBQO010000052.1:0-13002 GCA_964494125.1 uncultured Nitrospira sp.
CCCGGTAACAATTTGGCTCCGCAGAAATATTCGGCAAACTCGGGATGCGTCAATTCTTTGGCATCTAAATCCAGGAGGTCTGCGGCGGCAGCATTCACACTGACGACATGCGGATTCGGAAAGGGCGTCGGCTTCACCCGTTCATAAAAGACTTCGGGGAGCCTGACGTAGGAATTGTCGAATGTCAGATCTTCTAAACGTGTCATGGTTTTCATTATGGGTGAGCCCACTCAATGTGGGCAACTGATGTTTACGCTATCGATCAGAATCGTTATGCGGTCATCATGATCTCTCATTCTGATATTTCGATCTGTATCTCTTTTGATGCAAACCTGTATCTAATAATCTCTATTCTCTTGCTGACACTTTGGAAATTCCCGTTAAAACCCTTTGTTTTCACAAAATTTCAACCATTTACCGCTGTGGTGCAATTCTTGCTGAACCTTATCTGTATGTATCACGGAAATCCCCCTTCACACAAAATCATCTCGTTCTCAATGGAAGGGATCTGGTGAGATCATGATTAAAATTTGCGCGTGGTGTCGACAGGATGGTCAGACAGGAGGCATGGAGAATCCAAGTCTCCGTTCAGAGGCTCAGATCTCTCATGGGATCTGCCGGTATCATGAGCTTCGATTGCGCCTTCAATACCGCCGGACACTGCTGCAATCGGCTTTCCTCGCGAATGGTCGGAGTTCGTACTCTCCTGCCCACCACAGATAATCACCGTTTGGCTGGCCACAAGACTTCCCCGCCTGCCTGGGTTTGCCGCCTTCTTTTCCCTCAAGATCACCCATTCAACCCAATGGGTCAGCACGTCGTTCTTCCCAACAAATACATATTCAGGGAGAGGCCAGACTCTTCTCCCGGAATTCGAACGACGGACCAGGTCTGCCTTCTAACAAGGTTGCTGAGAATTTTCAGAGGTGAACGGGCAGGGCAAGAACTCTGGATTGATTAATTGGGGCCTTTTAAACGGTTTTTGACCAAAACCGTACCCAGGTGAGGAAGCCGGATACTTCGACGGTATTCAAACCATCCAAATAACAACACGCCGCTTATCAATAACAGTGCAACAACCAACGTACTCCAAAAACTCTCATCCATGAAATGCATCACGTCCATCAGAGGAAACTCCCATTCGTTTGTATAACCACAGTGTTTTTTCGGAAGCTTCTGCCATTTCTTAAGAAATTCCTAGAAGTTTACCGCCTTATCATTTAATTTGGAGACCCGAGCGACTTCTTACCCCATATGCTTAGGTAAAAAGATTTATTCATCGGAGCATGATCTTATCGGTTTCATGGCGGAACAGCCAACCGGTATAATGGCCCTATGCGGATAACTCCTGAACATTTCAAGAAATTCCTGACTTTCCTGCTTGTGGTTGGATTGTTGGCCGTAAACGGCTGGGAGACACCTATCGGGGCCACCGACCCCTCTTCACTCGGTTTAGCCCCCTCTGAGGTCGCAACGGAAACCCAGGTGACCCTCAATATTAAGAACCGAAAGTTCGACCCGGAAACGATCATGTTAACGCCAAATCAAAAAACACGGCTCACTGTTATCAACCATGACTCGGAATTACATGCCTTTGTTCCCGTGGGACTCCTTTCCCACACACATATCAATTTGAGTGGAAATGGGGCCCCCCAATTCGGCAAGGAAGGGTTACTGCGGGTGTTGCTCCCCACCAGAGGTCAAACGGACATCGTCTTTATTCCCACTCGTCCGGGGAATTATCCATTTTTCTGTGATTTGCCCGGGCACGTGATGCGAGGAAATATCGTGGTGCAGGAGAAGTAGGGTATGGTAAAGTGGGCGCTTTGTCTGGGCAGCAGGGGTCACTTAAAGCATCAACCCCGCCCCCATTTTGTTCATCAAGCTTTGAAGGAGGATTCGTGTTCCATGGATACTGTTAGTGGCTTTCCGAATACTCACATATCGATTCATCCTCATATGACCCTTTCCGTCCACCATGCGAGACCCTGGACATCCGGCGATTCTCTTCTCCAAAAAATCCTGGGATTCGTTGCTCTGGTTGTTCTCCTCTGTTCTCCGGCTCCGGTCCGGGCGGCGGATAACGCGGCTGGTGATTCCAAAGCCATGCTGACCACCATTCAGGAATATGCGCAAGCCGTGGGAAAGGAAGACCAGGTTGCTGCGGGACAACGGGACTTTGTGTGTTTGTATAAAATGGCCCAACAGCAACTATTGAAAGACGGACAATTCCCTGATCCTCTCAACCCTGTCTATGAGTGGTGCGAACAACGTCGCATTGCCGCCCATAAACGGATGATCAGCACGAAGGACCGTGCCCTGGATAATGTCTGGCCTGGCCCGGGCCAATTGGTCGACTTTGCAGACTTTCAACGGTTTTATATCGCCGAAACCAAAAGCCAACAAATAGCCCCATCGTTTTTTGTCATGTCAGCCATTGCCCGGCATAACCCTGATGCGCCGTTCACCATTGAGCTTGTGGAGTCGGGTGCCTTGCCCCACGCCTCCTTTCCCACTGCGGATGAATCCAGTGTGATCGCGGCCCCTACGACGTTTGTGACCACCAAGATTAGCTATCCCAACCCCTTAACCGCCCCTATTTCCAATGGCCCGGGTGTGGAAGATTGGGCTGTGCCGTATAAAAAATCTCAACGAGTCATGAAGTCCGCTCATGTGAAATGGGTGGTCCTTTCTGATCTGAAGCGTCTCGGGTTTCCAACGGATCGAGCCGTATTGGATCTTCCGCTGGATGGCCAACATGGGACGACGATTCCCTTTGTGGTGGATCTGGGGGGATTCGTCCCCAAATCCGCCGAATGGTTTAGCGAGAAAGACCAACCCGACGCGATTACCAAGGGTATTCAGCAAGCTCAGGAATCCACCGACATCCTGGATTCCATCATGCGGTTGAATCGGGTGCTCATGATCGGTCCCGATAATAAACACACCTTGGAGGTCTTTGCGGATCAATTATACAAGGGGTTTTTACTTTACGGAGGCCGGTTGAATGGCGTCCAAGTGAATGATCCACGCCTGGCTCAACGACTCAACGAACTCTATTGGACAGTCCAATCGCAAACCGACCGGTTCGACATGTCCCTGGGTATGGAAATCGGGGGCAAAGCGGAACCGATGCCGGCAGATTATTTGTATCGCATGATTCCGGTTATGGAAGCACTGGCCTCCTTGGAGCCCGGTGACTTCCCCAACCGTCGTCGCCTGTCGTCTACCTATCGTTGGACCAATGACCAAAGGGCGGCCTTGTCCTCCCCGCAAGAACTCCTGACCGAAATCCCTTCGGAACAACAGGAGCTCCGTGCCGAAGTGATGCTGGAACTTGCCTGGGCCCGCATCGGAAAAGTCGCCTGGAATCGTCACTTCGATGACCCGGACATTCGCAAGGGCTATGACAGTGCCAAACGGGCATTGGACTTGACCCAAGACCCCCTGAATAAATTCACGGCGGCCTATGCCATGGCCTATAGCTTGGCCTTTCACGTCCCTCGAGACAATCAGGCGATGTTGAATTTATTAAAGGAGGCCCGTGAGTGGTTCGAGAAAATTCCCGGGGCCACCCCGGACGCCTGGGCCTTTATGTTGAATAACGATACACTCAAGGGTCTCGTGGAATCCGATCCCGCATTCAAAGTACTGTTAGCGGCCCGTTAAACCGTGGTTCTTCAACACTAGCGGGAGCCGGTCTGAAACCGAGGCCGTTTCTGAAGACCGGCTCCCGCAATTCGTCCTACGGGAGACCGCATATACCCTTCCGCCGCTTCCTTTCGTTGCGATGGCATGGAACTCGACTTCCGAAAAAATCCCGGCATTTTAGGCAACATGGTGGATGTCATGGCCGACGGGGTATTTACCGTCGACGCCAAGGGCCGGATCGTCGCCTGGAGTAGCGGAGCCGCACGCATTACGGGGTACCCGGCTCAAGATGTGATTGGGCAATCCTGCCACATCCTGGAAGGCCAGAACTGTAAAGGCTTTCGGGTCCTGACCGACTTTCTGGATAATCCGACTACTTTCCCCTGGGGCATTTGCAATCAGGAATGTAAGGTCCTGGCCAAAGACGGAAGAGAAATCTACCTGTATGGCAATGTCTCCATTGTGCGAGACGAGCAGGGAGGCGTGGCGGGGGCCATCGGCACGTTTACCGACCTCACCGCGTTTATTGTGAACAACCAAAAAATCGCGGTCCTCGAAGAACAGACGAAATCCCGAGATGCCTTCCAACAGCTGATCGGAAAAAGCCCACCGATGCAGGAAGTCTTCCGCCGCCTGCGATTGGCTGCCCAGAGTGATGTGACCGTGTTGCTAACCGGCCAATCAGGGACGGGGAAAGAACTCGCCGCACGAGCCATTCATGCCCTCAGTGACCGAAAAGATCGTCCATTTTTTGCCATAAATTGCTCCGCCATTCCTGAAACCCTGCTGGAAAGCGAGTTGTTCGGCCATGTGAAAGGCGCCTTTACCGGGGCCATTCGAGATAAGATCGGCGTGTTTCAGGCTGCGGATGGGGGAACCCTGTTTTTGGATGAAATTGGGGATACCAGTCCGCTCCTTCAATTAAAATTGCTTCGCGTTCTCCAGGAAGGCGAAATTAAGCGAGTGGGGGATGAACGCGGGATCAAGGTCGATGTCCGGCTGATCACCGCCACCAACCGCGACCTTAAGGCGTTAATGGCTGAAGGCACGGTTCGGGAAGATTTTTATTATCGAATCCACGTTTTTGCCATTCACTTGCCTCCCTTGAGAGAACGACGGGAGGATATTCCGCTTCTGGTCAATCACTTTATGAAGGAAAATGCCACAGTGTTTAACCGGGAGGTTCATGAAATTGCCCGGGATGCACTCAAGCGATTGCAGGAATATTCCTGGCCTGGGAATGTTCGTGAGTTGAAGAATGCTCTCGACCATGCCTTCGTAACCGTCAATGGGCCATGTATCACCCTTTTTGACCTCCCCCAGGAAGTTCAACGTCCCACTTCGAGTACCCGACGAGGAACCTCTCCCTCTCAGACCTCGATCGACCAATCTGAAGAGACCAGAATTCGTGAAGCCATGCAACGTACCAAGGGAAATAAAACCGAAGCCGCCAAAATTCTGGGGTACAGTCGGGTGACCCTTTGGAAAAAGCTGAAACAACTAGACCTCAACACGCCCCTCTCCACTTAATCCATTTCTTCTCTTCTTCACATATCGTTAAACGTTAACTTAACGTTTAACGAATTATGTTCAGCTTTGTTCAGTATCCGGTTATCTCAAGAGCAAAGTAATTCGCGATTTACAATATTAAGATGTTGTTATTTATATTGTTTTTATTTTTACCCCATACATGATCGGCATGGCACGATGGTTGCTGATGTATCAGGTAACTGAATATGGAAAATATCTAATTCCGGGGATTCTCGATTACCACAGATAAAGGAGTCGATCATGATTCTGAAGCAATTCTACTTACAATGTTTGGCCCATGCCTCGTATATGATTGCCGACGAACAGACTAAAACCGCCGTCGTGGTTGATCCTCAACGGGATATTGACCAATACCTTCAGGAAGCGCAACGCCACGGATGGACCATCCGCTACGTATTCCTCACCCACTTCCATGCCGATTTTTTAGCCGGACACCTGGAACTGCAACGCCAGACAGGCGCCGAAATCTGTCTGGGATCCAAGGCCAAAACCGACTTTCCCATGAAAAGTTTTCGGGACGGGGAGCTTCTTGAATTCGGTTCCGTGCGAATCAAGGTGTTGGAAACCCCCGGGCACACCCCGGAAAGTATTTCATTGGCCGTCTTTGACTTGAGCAAAAGCCATGACCGGCCACACAGTGTTCTCACAGGCGACACATTATTTATCGGCGATGTGGGCCGGCCTGACCTGATGGCCTCCGTGGGAGTGACTGCTCAGGAATTGGGTGAACAGCTATATGACTCCCTTCGGAATAAACTCCTGCCACTTCCGGACGAAACCCTGGTCTATCCGGCCCATGGCGCGGGATCCATGTGCGGAAAAAATCTGAGCAGCGAAACCGTTTCGACCCTAGGTAAGCAACGATGGGAAAATTATGCGCTGCAACCCATGACAAAACAGGACTTTGTCGGAATGGTGACGGCCGATCAACCCGAAGCCCCGGCTTATTTTGGCTACGACGCACAGATGAATCGGGAATCGCACCGGACATTAGAAGAAGTGTACCAAAAGAGTCTCATTCCCCTCTCATTAGAGACCGTGTTGGAGCATCAACAACAGGGTAACCAGATTCTTGATGTCAGAAAGGCCGTGGATTTTGCAGGCGGACATCTCAACGGGAGCATCAATATCGGATTAGCAGGGAAATTCGCGACCTGGGCCGGCACCCTATTAGACCCCAAACGCCCCATCGTGATCATTGCCGAGCCGGGGAATGAACACGAGGCAATTCAGCGATTAGGCCGGATTGGGTTTGACCAGGTGGTGGGTTATCTCGACGGGGGCATGCAGGCCGTGGCCGACAGGCCTGATGTGCTTCGAAAAGGCCAACGAATCTCTGCCCAAGCCCTTGCAGAGCTGTTGACGACCTCGCATCCTCCCATCGTCCTCGATGTACGAACGGAAAAAGAATGGGAAGCCGGACATATTGACCGGAGCCTCAACATCCCTTTGCCGCATCTGGCAGAAAACCTTCATCAACTTCCCGCAGATACGCCTGTCGTGGTGCACTGCGCCAGCGGGTATCGATCGTCAACCGCCATGGGAATTTTAGAAAAGGCCGGACGTACCGATGGCATGGATTTAATCGGGGGATATGACGCCTGGATGACCACATGGGGACAACCCCGACATCAACCATCCTCGAAATGTGCCACCACCTGCACGAATTAAGGGAGGAGGACATGACCATGAACACGCTACTCACGGACCCGGACACTTCAACATCCGGACCAATGCAGACAGTACCGCCAGGGAAGACCGAGCCCCTGTATGTTGATGTTCGAACGCCACACGAATTTGAAACGGTTCATATTGCCGGATCCAAAAATTTTCCGTTGCCGGATCTATCCTCCCGATTCGATGAACTGAAACAAGTATCACAACATCGACCGATCATTCTCTTGTGCCGCACACAGAATCGGGTCAAGCAGGCGTATGATTTCCTTACCAGCCACGGGGTCACCGATTGCACCATTCTTCCGGGCGGCATCACCGATTGGATCAAAGAGGGGAAACCCGTCATACGAGGGAAGCAACGTTTGTCCCTGGAAGGCCAGGTGCGGGCCATCGCCGGTGGGCTGATTCTTCTGGGCGTGGGATTAAGCCTGACAGTCCACTGGGGATTTCTTCTCCTCCCCACGCTCGTAGGATTGGGGCTCCTGCACGCAGGTCTTACCGACTCCTGCCTGATGGGCATGTTGTTGTCCAGGCTTCCATATAACCGGACCAAAACCTCATGACACGATTCACAGGGCATGAGCAACCTTTTCCTAACCCCCTTCCAAAGGGAGAAAATTATGAAATGTCCACGATGCCAGGGATTTGTCGTTTATGATCAGATTTGGAGTTCCACGGACCATCTCGGGATGCTTCCCATCTTGCGGTGCCTCAACTGTGGGGAAACCATCGAGGACGGGATTATCCGGAACCGGCAAAAACCGGAATCCGTGAATACATTGACAGCCACCAAGATGGGCTAAGGAACTCGCCCCAATGACAATTGATGTATTCCAGAATATGGCGTTCGTTCGCGGATGCAGGTAACATGATCATCTTTCACGAAACCCATGAGACACCGGAGCCGGGGTTCACTTGTCAAACATACATAAAGGAGGTTGCGATGCGTCATTCGATTCGAGCTATGTTGGTAATGGGGACATTCAGTTTTTTGGCCATGGGGTGTATGACCACTCCGGCCATGAGTGAAGGGGGTGGTCCTGCCCAAGGGTATGATATCCACGTGCAAGCTCCTCACTTGATGCCGGATGGAACGCCAGGAGGACCTTACCATCACTACTGCAAGGGCATTTCAGATAAAATTTTGCAATGCCTCTTGTTCGAGACCACTGACCCGAATGCCCCATTGGTGGCTATTGAATATTTTGTGGCCAAAGACCTTTCCCGCAAACTCCCGTTGATTCAATGGCACCGGTATTTCCATGATCATGCACAGGAAATCGCCACAGGACGCGTGCAAATCCTGGATATCGAAGATAAAGAAAAGGTCAAAGCGATTGCCGACGCAGCCGCAAAGACGGATGGCGTGATTTACCATCTGTGGCAAAAGGGAAAAGAATTCCCCGACGGGACGGTCACCTTCCCACAATCCCTGGGACATATCTTTAATCAACCTGAATAATTCAAGCTGAATCACGGAGATTCCTTGACGGAATCTCCGTGATCGGCTTTAGAAAGGGCCTTGATCGTGATCGTGTCGAAGGGAAAATTTCAGATTTCGCTGTTTTTGGGGGTCATGGGATTGGTGGGAGTAGGTTTTGGACATGCCGCCGATCCGGAAGTCCTCAAGCCCCGTGTGCCTCCCGATAAAATCCAGGAAGCCAAAACCTGGCAGAATCCTTTTCCGAATAGCCAAGAGAATATCGAAAAAGGCAAACACATTTTTCATAATAAGGCCTTTTGTGTCACCTGCCATGGACGGGACGGGAAAGGGCTGGGGAATATCCCCGGCCTACGGGGAAAACTCCCTCGAAATTTTACGGATACGACCTGGCAGGCCGCGAGGACCGATGGAGAGTTATTTTGGATCCTCAAAAACGGAAGCCCAGACACGGATATGGCTTCATTTATTCCTCTGGTGCTGACTGAAGAAGAGGCCTGGCATGTGCTATTATACGTCAGGTCATTCGGACAGACGCCGAAGTGAGCGTGCTTGAGCACGTTTTCATGGAGAGTACCATTTCGGCAACTTCCGGAGTATGATATGCGCAACGCCGGGAGATAATCTTAATCCAGAGGAGTCCGGCATGAAAAAGCCATATGGGATGCTAGGTATCATTTTGGGTTTTGTCGTAGTGTGGGGAACTCCCAGTCTTGCGTATGAAGTGTGGCTTGCAGACCAATCCGACACCGCAAAGGAAAGCGGTGGGTTCCTCTATATCTACGACGGCGCCAAACTTGCCGCCGATCCTGCCGACACCCCACCCACCGTCACGATGGATCTCAGCAAGGACGTGAATGACTTCTGTCGGAAATCCACGCAGAAGGGAGTTCGGCGTCCACACATGATTTTTGTCACTAAAGATCAGAAGCATGCCCTCATTTCTTTTTTATCCGGCCATGTCCTGATCATGAACACCTCGACAAAAAAACCCGTGGGGTGTCTTTCCACCGGTAAGAACGTTCATGCGGCCTGGCCTACCCCCGATCAAACCATGGCCATCGCCGCCAATATAGCCGAAAAAAAGTTGATCCGGATCTGGACGAATTATGAAACAGGGACGTTCTCATATGATCCCCAAAAAGATGTGCTGGACTTAAAGGCGTTGGAAAGCGGGGAAAGGCCTGATAATGCACCAATTTGTCCCATTACCGAACAGACCAGTACCTACGCCTTCGTCACCCTGAGGGGGGGAGGGCTCTTTGTGGTCAATGTCAAAGACACCCCGATGAAGGTCACGGCGACTCTGACAAACGATCAGGTTCACCCGGCTGGTTGCGGCGGATACCAGGTTGATAACACCATGTACATTAATTCCGGCGGCGGTTGGCCGGTGGCCCCGTTGGCATATGATGTCTATGCGGTCAACCTTTCCGAGCTGCCTGATTCAGTGAACGCGACATTGCTTTCCACTCGCGATACACATTTTTCCGATTCCCACGGTCTTTCCGGGGTTGGGCGCTACATCTGGAATGTGGACCGGGCAGGAAATATGATTGAGGTCTTCGATTCGATTTCCCATTTCAGCGTGAATACCATTCAACTGACGGGCCCCCATAGCGATGATCCCGCCCCTGACCTCATTGAGTTTGCTCCCGACGGCAACTATACTTTTCTCAACCTGCGGGGACCCTCGCCGCTCACCGGCAATCATAAGGATTTCAATAATGCCAAAGGGTCCACCCCCGGTATCGCGGTCGTAAAAGTCATGAATGACGGGAAAAGCGGAACGATGGTAGGCATTGCCCCAATCACCAATAAAGTGGATGGGAAAGAAACGGCTGACCCACATGGAATTGCCGTCGTGAAATAGGGTTGAATGGCCGATGCAGGGGTGACCTCGCTTGTGGGATCATCCTGAAGCACGGTTAACATAAGGAGGACATTGCGTATGAACGGATTGTCTGTACTTGTCTTCAGTGCCTGGCTGCTCCATGGCCCTCTTAGTGTTTCGGTGCAGTCCGCAGTGCCAACCCTGCCCCCCGAGCCCGATGATAGTCAGCGGATCGACGAAATCTATGATCAGGAATCCCGTCTGTTCCTTTCCCTCTATTCCCTTGAAGGCAATGGGAAGGTGGATTACGTCACCGGGCGAACCGTCCAGGATCACATCCGAAGCTCCTATGGAAATCCCGTGTATTACCTTCCGGAGCATCCATTGTTTTATTGGTGGAACCACACGATGTTTAACGATCCCCAACTGGATGGAGTGAACGGGAATGAACTGGTCTATCAGGAAGAAACCGAGTTCGATGTAACCCGGTACAAACCCTGCCTTTTCAATGGTCAACCCTGTTAGGAGAGTGGTTTTTTAGCCGCAACGTCCCTCCGCTAAATTACTTCATTACTCGCTGGCGGGTTATCGGGATACTCTCCTGGGGAAAAATCTGTCCTTTCGCGATAGCTAGAAGGATAGGAATCGATTGCCCAGCAGAACCTATCCATGAAATTCGCCCGGATAACATACAGAAAAACTCAAAGAGTTTCTTGGGTTTTTGGTGGTGGGGTTTGGGCACTTTCCACTCTCTTGTTTCCAACTCTATGTCTGGCCAACTGGCAGATCGAAACGGACGGAAAAATATTTTATACCGATGATGCTTCCGTTTTTTCGGCATCACAACGGCTTTCCGTTGATGAAGATCCTACTCAGCCTGTCTTGGACGTAACGGACCAGGGGGATGATTGGGTGTTCGAACCTGAGGTGATCCTCAGGCGAATGTGGACAACAGGGATGGGCAAAACGACCGTAGAGGCACGCGGGCAAGGGTTCATCTTTACTGACCAGTCCAATTTCAGTCATGCAACCTTCGGCCTTGGGCTCACACAGGGTCTTCCCTCACATTCTCAAGTCAGCGTCCGTTATCATTTTGGCCCTGGCTTATTCCTGGGAAGGAATATTGAAAACCGATCAGGAACTCAGACAGCAGCCGATGAACGCGTCACCACTCACTTTGGAACAGCTACTCTTGAAAAAGCCATCTCCGAAACCCTCCGGGTTCGCGCCCTTACTCGATACGGAGTCCGACTGTATAATCGGGACTTCACGCAACGTGATACTCATTTCTGGACTATCGGCCCTCATGTGGAGTGGGACATTTCACCCACCCTTGGATGGTTTCTTGGATACCATTTTGAACGGGGACTGGCAAAAGGCAGAAATCAACCCAGGTTCAAGGATGACGTTTCGTATGTGAACCACTACGTGTCTTCAGAATTAGAATGGGGAACATTGCAATCTACCTTTATCAACTTGGCCTTCCATTATGAGCGAAACCTCTTCACCAGCGATTTAACGGAAGATGAACGCAATGACGCTCATGAGGACATCGTGCAAGGGGATTTTGAAGTCAGAAAGGAATGGCATCAAGGATTCAGTGTTATCGGTGGAGTGCAACATTCTCGCCGCAAAGTCAGTTTCGAAGCTGAAAAAGTCTTGAACACTAATGTCTGGATAGGTGCCCATTACATATTTTGACAAACCGAGCAATGGACATTGAACAGGAAAATAACGAATTCATTCAAAGTAGAGGTGTTTCCGAGGGAGAATAGTTTATGACCTGGCCACCCTTTCATTTCGCAAAAATTCTTTTCTGTCTTCTTCTCCTTTCACCGCTTTATGGTGGTCCGTCCCGGGCATTGGGGAATGACCTACCAGATGGCGTTAGACCCCTCTCAATAACCGAAGGAAAACCGTTGAAAACATTCGTCCCTGAAGGAACCGTCTTTCTGAACGATGCTGCGACCCTTGATGTGTTTCTCAAAAAAGTGGAAGGGCAGCCTCCGGACTGGAAGTATCTCTTTGGGTCGAATGTTGAGGAACGGTATGATCGGCTTTTTGATGAGATGGAAAAACGCGATACGGCCCGAATCGGGAACTCCACAGCGAATGAATCGGTGGCTTTTCTCTGGGACGGAGACCTCACCAGCTATCGGACCCAGCACAAAGGATTTGGTGTGGCAATCGGGCCCAGGCAACTCCCCTCGCCTTGGGGAATCGTTCGATTCAAAATTGCCAATCAGCCCTCGGAGATGGTGGCAGTGCCTTCGTCTGATTTATTAACAGTGCTTGAGAAAAAACGTTCCTCCAATGAACAGGTCGCAATCACCATTCTCTTCGTCGGGAAACTTATTCCTGAAGAATCGTTCATGTATGATTTTTCCACCGTCAAGGAAGGAGAAGGCATGATTCTCCCTGTTGTCACTGTCACGAAAATTTATTATTTTTTGGAATAGCCGCATGGCAAGTACCATTCTGATTCGGAAGTACCATGTGACGGAAAGAATCCAATCCGGCAAAGGGGACTCAAGGGACAACCACCTTAGATTATCCAAAGGGATCGAAAGAAAAGGGATTGATGTGGTTTTCTGGAATGCCTGTTGACCAGATGTGGCAGGTCATTCATTATATTCGTACTGTGGCAATACCACACTCATAACCAAGGGGCTCGGCATTCTTCTTTCATTGCCAGGAAATTTTTTTACCAGTCAAGATCACCAATATGGACTGTTCGCACTGACGTTCCTCTCGAACAGGAAAGGGACAGCACTCCATGGATAAACAACATTCGGGAATCAACCGTCGAGGATTTGTCAAGAAAAGCCTGGCTCTTGGCCTTGCCGGT
>CAZBQO010000052.1:13102-14219 GCA_964494125.1 uncultured Nitrospira sp.
GGGTGAAGGACCCGCTTTCCTTGAGTCTTCATGATTTACAGACTCAATTCGAACAAGTGGAAATTGCGGCAGTCTGCCAATGCGGGGGCAATAGTCGCGGGTATTTCCAACCCCGAGTACCCGGAGGACAATGGGGAAATGGGGCAATGGGAAATGCCAAATGGAAAGGAATCAGGCTCCGCGATCTGCTTCAAAAGGCCGGAATCGAAGACGATGTCAGGCAGGTTCGATTCGACGGGCTCGATCAACCTGTCGCAGAGGCCACCCCCGACTTTCGAAAATCCTTGAATCTTGACGATGCGCTTCAGAAAGAGGTGCTGGTGGCCCATTCCATGAATGGCGAACCTCTACCTATGCTGAACGGGTTCCCTCTTCGCCTCGTCGTGCCTGGATGGTTTGCCACCTATTGGGTAAAAATGCTGAATGATGTTGAAGCGCTGAATGAGGCGGATGAAAATTTTTGGACGTCCAAGGCTTATCGCCTGCCGGCAAATGCCTGTCACTGTGCAGAACCCGGAGAAGCTCTCACAAGCACGGTTCCAATTGGCAAAATGACGGTTCGCTGTTTTATCACCAATATGGAAAATGACCGAACTGTTCCCGGAGGAGAAGCCCTTACCATCAAAGGCATTGCCTTTGACCAGGGTCATGGCATCGATCGTGTGCTATTCTCCATGGATGGTGGCCAACAATGGCGATCCGCCAGACTGGGAACAGATTATGGGGACTTCAGCTTTCGCCCCTGGGAAACGAAATTTACTCCAGAGTCCGGACGTTCGTATACTCTTCAATCACTCGCGATCAATCGCATAGGAGAATCACAGCGTTTCAGCCCACGATGGAATCCGAGTGGATATCTGCGCAATACCATTGAAACCGTCACTATTCATGCAACCTAAGGCCGCCCCATGAACCGTATGCACCTTTTCCTGTTTGTGTTCCTGACGGTCCCGATGATCTTTTGCGAGCGGGCGGTTGCCAAGGATCGCGGAGAAATTTCAACGTTGAACCTTCCTTCGGACCCCATATCGTTTCAATCTGCCCCCGGCAGTCAACTCGCTAACAGTTACTGCTTAATCTGTCATTCGGCAGAGTATATTTATATGCAACCGCCTCA
>CAZBQO010000053.1:0-11819 GCA_964494125.1 uncultured Nitrospira sp.
CTGGGAATTGAGACCCTGGCGGAATTGGCAAAAATGGAGCAGGCCGAGGTGGAACACCTTGAGAAAGGTCATCGACCTCCGACCAAAGGCGAAATTCAAGGAATTAGCCAGGCCTTACACCTGCGTGTTGGCCCCCTGGTAAGCATGACTTTGGACGGATGGTTACCTCAGCCTCAACCGGAATGGACGACTGAACACGATCTTGTTGAGACCATCAAAGGCGACATTGGCGGGTATGAGGTCAAAGGCTATCTGTTAACTGATCCAGCCACCAAACAGGCGCTCATGATTGATACAGGGTACAATGCCAAGCAGATGCTTGCGAGCATCTCCCGGCGTGATTTGACCTTGATCGGGGTTTGCCTCACCCATGGGCACACGGACCATGCGGGAGGGCTGGAAGAGATTCTGTCTCGATGGCCAGTGCCGGTCTATCTGGGTAATGGAGATTTCGATCTGCTCCCATGGAGACCACCTGACGCCTCCATAAAAATACCAGCCAACCATCAGGTGATTGCCCTGGGAGAGTTGACGGTTGAATGTTTGGCCACCCCGGGCCATACCCCTGGAGGATTTTGCTATCTGTTATCGCTCAAAGGCCACACCCTGTGTTTTGTGGGGGATACGCTCTTTTCCGGTTCTGTGGGGCGTTCAAACCCTTTTTCACTGTATCCCCGGCATTTGCAATCCGTTCGCCATACCCTGTTACACTTACCAAAAGACACCGCCTTGTTTCCTGGCCATGGTCCTTCCACAACAGTGACCGAGGAACAAGCGCACAATCCATTTGCCTGATATTGCATGTCAGACCATTTACTGGCTTGGCATTTAATAAGGACGTGTTAATGGATCACGAATCGCCTGAACCTTCCACTCCTTCAGAGAATAAGCCAACTCCCCCACCTTCTCTGTTGAATCCAATTGGCTCCACCGATCCACTGCCCCGAACCAACCCACCTGCTCCTCCGCCTCTAATCGGGCCTATCTCTACAAACGACATACGTCCAGACCACACAACCCAAACATCCTCCCGCGGAATGAATCATTGGCAATCACTTGAACCTGAACTACTCGAAACTGGAGATGAGGTGGACGAATTCCCTCCTCCAACTCCCAGCGTCTTTTCTCAATGGGGACTTCCTATTTTGCTTTTTGGGCTCACCGTATTCACCACACTCTGGGCAGGAGCATTTCAAGTGAATACGAAACCCGTCAATGGGGCCTGGGATTTTTTAATGCGCTATCCTGGCTCTTTAGTCAATGGGATCCCCTTTGCCGCAACTCTTTTAGGTATCCTCGTCACCCATGAATTCGGGCATTACCTTCTCTCTCGCATTCATCGTGTGCCCGCCTCCTTACCGCTGTTCATCCCTGGCCCTCCACACTTCATCGGCACCTTTGGGGCCGTGATCCGCATGCGATCGGCCATTATGAATCGGCGCGCGCTTTTTGATATTGGGGTTGCGGGTCCCATTGCCGGATTTATCGCAGCAGTCGTGGCTATTATTATCGGACTCTCCCTTTCCCATATCGTCCCACGATCACAAACTTACGGCTTACAGTTGGGCGAACCACTCCTGCTGCAATGGTTTGGCTGGCTCATGTTTGGCCCGATTCCTCCTACGCACGATATTGTACTCCATCCCATTGCTTTCGCCGCGTGGTTCGGATTTTTCGTCACCGCAATTAATTTACTGCCTTTGGGTCAATTGGACGGAGGCCATGTGGCATTTGCGGTATTAGGCCGCCGGCAACGCTCACTGGCCTTGGGAACGATTCCCATACTTATTTATTTGGGACTCACGGGTTGGCCTGGATGGATTCTCTGGGTTGGCCTAGCCAGCCTTGTCGGGATTGGCCACCCCCCGGTCATTGACCCTGACATCGTTTTGGGCAAACACCGCCGATGGGTGGCTTGGGCGGCCTTGGCTATTTTCATTGTGACTTTCGCCCCAGTGCCGTTTTCCGTCGGCTGACAGACATGTTAGCCTTGCCTATGCGCTGGTTATTCACGGAACATCATTCGTTTTCTCCACCATCGTTTCCGTGCTGGAATTACCATCCCGACCACGAAAAGGAATCGTGAGCTCATGAGTGACTATCAATCCCAATTACACACCTACATTCAAGATCACCGCGCCAACTTTGAAGACCTCCTGGGTCAAATGGTGGAAGTGCCATCAGTGAGCTCAGACTCTGAACATGCCCCCGATATGCACCGGATGGCGCAGTTAGCTGTTCAGTATCTGGAACGATTTGGAGCCAAGGCCTCTATTGTGAACACCAGTGGTTTTCCCAGCGTGTCCGGAGAATGGATGGCCGGGCGCCAATACCCCAGCCTGACCATTTACAACCATTTAGACGTCCAGCCTGCTCAGGAACCGGAATGGCGGCAGCCTCCCTTTGCCTTTCATAAAGATGGTGATCGGTACTGTGGACGTGGAGCGACAGACGATAAAGGCCCGGCGTTAACCGCCCTCTTTGCTGCAAAATTTGCCAGAGAAGCCGGCATTCCCCTGAACATCCGGGTCCTCTGGGAATTGGAAGAAGAAATTGCCAGCCCGAATTTTTCAGAGGTCCTTCAGAACCGGAAAGCGGTCCCTGCGTCCGATTCGGTTCTGGTGTCTGATACGATTTGGGTATCGAAGGATCGCCCGGCTCTCTCCTGTGGACTTCGCGGTTTGTTAGTCGCCAAGTTGGTGCTTCGCACAGGGGAAACCGATATTCATTCCGGTCTCACGGGCGGCGGGGCGCGCAACCCCTTGGCGGAATTGTGTGAAGCCGCCTATTCCTGCTTGGACGCGAAAACGGGCCGGGTGAAAATACCAGGGTTCTACGATGACGTCGTCCCGCCCACCCGAACCGAACTCAAAAATTTTCTGGCATCAGGATTTCAGGTTCGGCTTTTTAAAGAAGCCTATCAACTGCGATCCCTGCGAACATCCGATCCTCAGGATTTACTCAAACGAATCTGGGCCTCTCCCACCTTTGAAGTTCATGGGTTAACGGGTGGGCATATGGGCCCAGGGGTCAAAACCATTGTGCCGGCCTGGGGTGAACTCAAAGTGAGTATGCGATTAGTTCCCAACCAACATCCCTCAAAAATTTTCCGACTCCTGAAAAAACACCTCCGTACTCGCAATCCTGATATTGAGGTGATTAATGATGGAGAACTGGAACCCTATCGTGGAATTTCCGATGGCCCTTATGCGGAGGCATTACAAGAGTCGGTAGCCCAGGCTTTTGGACGCCGACCAGTGTTTGTACGGGAAGGTGGATCTATCGGAGCCATTGCGGTGTTACAACGTGCCTGGAAGGTCCCGATTCTGTTTATGGGTCTTAGTCTGCCTGAACATGGGTATCATGCACCCAATGAATATTTCGATTGGAGACAAGCTTCAGGGGGGATACAAGCCTTCGTCCACTACTTCGATCGCTTGAGTCGGATGCGATTAGAAAAACCCAAAACCCGATCCAAGCCAATAACAAGCTAAGGTCCAGAAGAAGGTAACTGAGCTGAAGGTAGGTCTTGAAAATGCACGAGGGTTCGAATATAGGCGAGAATATTGCGCCGCTCATTGGCCGACAATTGATGACTCCAGCCACTCATGGCCGTCCGGGGAATTCCCTCAGCAATAATCTCGAGGAGCTCTGCATCCGTTTTGGCTGAAGTGGCTGCCGAAACTAAATTTCCTGGGCGTGGGGCTAACAGGGCCGCCCGTGGACCATTCCCCCTTCCTTCCGCTCCATGACATTCCAGACAATGAATACGATAGAGGTCTCGCCCATGCTCCCCTCCTGGTTGCGCGCCAATAGTCCCTAGTTCATAGGACGCGCCTAAACCTGAGAAGATCAGGCCGTTCAGAAGAATCAGGACACCCACCCAAACCAGGCGATTCATACCTTTAATTGTACTGCGTGAATGGCGTATCTTCAAAAATTTTCCCACCAGGCAATATTTTATACAGGAATCCTGGGCAGTTGCAAAAACGCTTTACTGACTGCGCAACAATATCCGGAGCGGAATTCCTTCAAAACCATATTCCGTTCTGATGGAGTTTTCTAGATAACGCAGGTAGGAGGCTGGGACTTTGGGTGCGGATTTGACAAATAGGGCAAAGGTAGGAGGTTTGGTAGCCACCTGAGTGATAAATACGGATTTTTTCGGATTGCCTCTGACCAACGTCATGGGATTTTTTTCCAGGAGTTCCTGAACAAATAGATTCAGCTTACGGGTTTGAACGCGTTTGGAAAAATTAGCCACAACCTGATCAATTTTAGGAAAAAGCCGCGTGAGCGTTTCCGGTTGAATTGCGGCACCATAGACAACCGGCACATAGGTAAAAAAGGGAAATCGCCTGGCTAATTCAAGATTGTAGGCGGGGTATGCCTCACGATCCCCTTCCCGCATGTCCCATTTATTCACGAGAATGATACAACCTCGCCCTTGTTTACTGATTAAGCCAGCAATTTTCGTATCTTGTTCTGTGACTCCTTCTACCCCATCCAAAACCAGCACGGCAACATCAGATCGTCCCAACGCTCGAATGGCTCGCACGACACTATAGCCTTCAATCCCACGCTCGATCCGCCCCCTTCGCCGGAGACCTGCCGTATCTGTAAAGATATACCGTCGCCCATGAAGACTGACCATTGAATCAATCGGATCGCGGGTCGTTCCTGGAATATCACTGACAATGAGTCGTTGTTCACCGAGAATGGCATTAACCAACGTCGATTTCCCCACATTAGGTCGGCCTACCACCGCGATCCTTGGGGCCTCTTTTGGGACTTCATTCTCAGGGGCTTGGGGAAGATAGGGCAAAAGGGCTTCCAGTAGTTCATCCACCCCTAATCCTCCCTCAGCCGAAATAGGGAAAATTGTTTTTATCCCCAATTTGTAGAAATCGGCCAAGAGTGGTTCGGCCTGAGGAGTATCGATCTTGTTGACCGCCAGAAAAACCGGCTTCGTCACCGGTCGCAACAGCTTAACGAGATCGGCATCCAACGGAGACAAGCCCACCCGGCCATCCATGACAGCAATGACCAAATCCGCTTCCTCAATGGCCGCTTGGGTTTGAAATTTGATCTGCTCCACAATGACATCGTCGGTGGTCAGATCCAGCCCACCGGTGTCGACCAGCGTGAATATCCGATTTTGATAATCGCACTCTGCCGTGTTTCTATCCCGGGTGACTCCGGAAACATCATCGACAATTGCCGTACGATGGCCGACAATCCGATTGAATAGGGTGGATTTTCCTACATTCGGCCGTCCCACAAGGGCTACCAAGGGTCTATGTGGAGATGGTTCTAAGGGAACTTCGACAGGCAAATCCGACGGACTTGGTGGCGATTCAAGAGATCGTCCGGTGCGGGAGCGAGTGGTACGAGAATGAGAAGATCGAGCCATTGGACAGCAAATAACTGAATGAGGGTAATCCAACTGGGAGGAAAATTAGGTTTCAGGCGTCAGGTCGTCTACCAGATCAACAAGACAATTAATCGAAGGAACCCGAACAGTGATAGCCTGGATAAAGCCCCACAGTCAACTATCGGCGGATAAAGCTTTATTTAGTCACAGAATGTAGATCAGCCACAAGGAAATTTATCGAGGAGAATCTTTCCTGCAGTTCGATTGGTTTATGAGAAATGAATCCATGCGAATTATTCAGCAATCGGGTAACAACTATGACAGGTATGCGAAAATGTTAAATATTTTTCGTGATCCACCAGCCAGCCACACCAGTGAATTCAATTTTTGAAAGGACTCAGAGATTGAGGCAGAGGAAAAGGCTGGGACAATCGATTAAAACAGTGAGTTACACATGGAGATGTTTCATCGCTGCCGCACAAAGAATGATAAACACCCCCATCCACAATGCTATACGTTGAAATGGCACCGGCTCTACGGCCATCTCTTCCAATTCCTCGCTTGTTTCACCACCTGTAGGTTCATTTTTAAAGATTATGGTGTACAGAAAAATGGTCAGAATTCCCAGCACCAACGCCAATTTGATGAAAAAGACTGTGAGGTATTTTGCATGATGGGCGACGTTTTCCCCCGATTGCATGACCATCCCCTCACTCACATAATGGAGATTGACTCCTCCCGTGAAAAGGATGACCACCAAAAGAATCCCGACAACCCGTTTATATTGCCGATAGAAGGTTTCAGATATTGGTCTGATAAATTGTTTCGGGACAGCGGTTTTAAGACTGGGTGTCACAGCCATGACAAGAAAGGCCAGCCCACCAATCCACACTACGGCAGACAAGAGATGCAGCCAATGCACCAGGATGGGAATAATCTGATTAAGGTCGGTGAGAACTCCGAGGAGGGATTCCATTAGAACTTAAACACAGGTTTTTCATTCCCGAACCGACGCTTCCGAAGTTCTTCCATTAATTCAATCGTCACGGTTGGAAGGCCTTGTTCGGCAGCATGACGCTCGACGCCTTTTTTAACCATCGCCCGTAAAAAGTAGGGGATGCGACTGAGCCGTTCTTCCGCAGCAGCTTCCCATTCCACAGACGAGACTTCCGGCACATTGAAAGCCACTTTTATTTTCTCTCCCCCTTTGGGAGTATATAGACACCATTCGTCCTCATCCATCGCATCCCCGTGGTCCACGTAGGGACGAGCACGACACCCTCCGCAAATTTCACTGTATTCGCAATCCCCACATTTGCCCTTAAGGTGTGGATAACGAAATGCATTGAAAACTTCTGAATTTTCCCATAAATCGACAAAGCTGGTCTGGCGGATGTTTCCTGCAGACAAGGGCATATATGGGCAAGGCGTGAGGTCACCGTTTGGCGTCACTCGCGCATAGTTAGTCCCTGCCAGACATCCTCCTCCCATATAGCCTTGGGCTTTGGTGATGGGAGAATTTGGGTCCTTTTCATAGGCCAGGCGTTTGAAATGTGGTGCACAACGCGCCCGAACCAACATGTCCTGGTATTTATCCTGGCTCTCCACCAAATAGCTCAAGACCTCTTCATATTGTGAAGGAGTGATGTCAGTGAGCTCTTCACCTCGTCCTGTGCACACCATGAAAAAGACATTTAAGACTTTGGCCCCCAAATCGTGCGACCAATCGATGACGGCTGGCAATTCTTTGTAGTTCATGGGCTGTGCGCTGAAATGTACTTGGAATTGAAGGCCATTTCGTTTGCAGGCTTCAATACCAGCCATAGCCCCTTCCCATGCACCAGGTAAACCTCTAAACGCATTGTGTGTTGCTGAATCCAGGGAATCAATACTAATTCCTACGCCCATCACACCAATGTCTACCATGGCCTTCGCCATCTTGTCGTCAATCAGCATTCCATTCGTGCCGAATACGACCATAAACCGTTGCTCAACGGCATGACGCGCGATTTCAAGAATATCGGGACGAACCAACGGCTCGCCTCCGGTAATCACAAGAAGGCTCCCGGCGTTGACTTGGGCAATCTGATCAATAAGACGGAAACATTCTTCGGTGGTCAATTCATCATGCCCACCGCCCATTTTTGTCGTGGCATCCAGGTAACAATGTTCGCATTTAAGATTGCATCGCTTGGTTAAATTGAGAGCCACCAGGTAGGGCTTAAAATCATCCACAGTTCGGCCGTCTCCAGGCCCTCCTGACTCTGGACGAAAATTTTCAAACTTTGTTACTGCGCTGGACCCTAACGAGCTCAGCGTATTGAAGAATGAACTGATGACAGGGAGTGATTTACCCATTGTGGCCGGCTCCGGATTGAGCCTCAGAGGGAGCCCCCGCGCCGGTTAACTTGGCCACGATGTCCTTGACGTTTCCTGTTTTCATGGCTTCTTCCATAGTGGTTTTAGCTTGTTCAATGCCCTGGTTCGCTACATCCAGAGTTATAGTTGTGGTCCCAATTTTTTCAGCATGCTTTATAATTAACGCTTTAGTACAATCCCGCATAAATCCAGCAGGAGCTCTTTCCAATCGTTGGAGGGCATCCGGCTCCCATATATACGGGTCGGCTCCATTAGTGTCGCCAGTTTTATCATTATTAGATTCAGAGACCATAGTTGCCGTCTCCCCAGCCGTTTTATTGGCGAAAATTGGTGTGTAGTCTTCGCTTGCCGCTTCCTGAATCATCGCGCCTGAATATTCCAAGGTAATTGTGGTCATTCCAAGTTTCCTGGCGGTTTTTTCGATTTTCGCTTTTGCCCGTCGGCGTTGGAAACCAGCGGGAACGGCTCGAATTGCTTCACGAGCATCTTTCGTCCACTGCATAGGGATATCGTCATATGCCACGTGTGTTTCCAAACCACCTTCGGCTTTGGCAGCCGCATCAAAAATAGATTTATCGACTTGTTTAAATTGCGCTCCATCCAAACCACAAACAGGACACATCACCGGATGGTCGCCTTTCCCAATATATCCACAGCCACCACAGACGTAATAGTCTCTCGACATTCGAGCCAGATACGATTTATTTCCTGCGCTCATTGGCTCAGAAGCCTCCGCCGGTATTTCCTCCACCACCTGGGACATCATACCGCTCAATGTTGAGCCCATTAGGTCCTGCGCAACTTCATTGCCTGCCTGCATAGTATTCCGATCGACTCCGGCCGCATCGAGGGTACCACCTAGCGTTTTCATAGCGTCCATCGCACCCTTGGGTAAAATATCACCAACCGCATCATCAATAACTGAATTACTGATGATGGTATGACCCTTTTCGATGGCATATCGATGGATCGCAGTCTTTGCCACTCCCCGCGCAAAAACCGGAATCTTCTCCATCCGTCTTAAGGCTTCTTCCGTCCAGGCAATCGTGTATTCAGCCTGGGTGTCAATCGGAGGAACAAACTTCTTATTGGATATTAGTATATTACAAGGAGCTGAACGCAATAGATTTTCGGCATTGCTGCCAATATCCATATCATCATCGCTATGCACCCCAATCCGTCCAACGATAAGCAGCCATGGCTGCTCTTTTCGAACGTACTGAATGATTTTCTCAAACGCTTTGCCGTCAAGCAGAGTGGTCTTAATATCTTCGCCCTCATCCTGTGCGACATCGCGAGAGACATCCAGATGAGACTGGTAAATTTTCGCCAGTCCGCTGTCGATAACTTCCTCGTGAAGTTTTTCCTGCTCCTTAAACCGAAACACCTTCCCAGCTTCTTCATTCAAGACACCGGAAATACTGTGAAACGCCGCATAATGAAAATAGGGATCGAATGCTGATATCGCTTCTACCGGTTTATTGAGAGCCTTTCCCAAGGCGAGCGCGGTCTTCAGTCCGCCAAAGGAGTAATGGCTCCCATCCACAGCTACTACAATTTTCCCACCATTCATGGGTTTGGTATCTTTCACAATGAACATGTCCGAATTACGAATCCGACGGATCACACGTTCCGTGTTGCTACCGATCACAGAGTCCTTCACCGCACCAACTCCCAAGGCTCCCATAATGGTCAAGTCATACCCATTTTTGGTGATATCTTCCGCGATTGCTTTCCAGTTTCGCCCCTCAAGTGAGCGTCGCTCCAGAGGAATGTTCGCTTCCGCGCATTTCTGGTCGACAAAATCCAAATACGAATCTGTAATGATTTGCAAGCCTCTGGTGATAAGGGAATCATGGATTTGTCGCTGGCGATCTAACTCTTTTTCGTCGTGATATTCCTCAGGAAGACCTGCCTCCATTTGTTTAAACCGCTTATCATGCATCTTGGCCGCATATACGTGGCTTCCCACAATTTTCGATCCGAAAATTTTCGCGAACTGCACTCCCAGTTCCACAGCCATATTCGAATGGTCTGAATTATCAACCGGGACATATATTGTTTTGTACATCAACAAGCCTCCTTACAGATTTCCGCCAAAAAAAAAGCGGCACCAGGCCCTCGTCTCAATCGCCGGGAAATTTTTATAAACAGATGTTTTTTCACATGAAATAAGAGCGGATCTTACCACTGGGAATTCTAGGTACGCAACCCAACGACCATTTCCACCTTGACATGAGTAAAATATAAAAAATCCTATATTTATCAAATGCATTGAATGAATCATGTTAGCATTTTCCCAGTCCACTACAAATTCATGGAAAGCACGTCAAAACCCTCACCATTTATGGTGCGTAGCCCTTAGGTTACACAAGGACAAGTCGTTGGCGCTTATCAAACTTTCACTAAACGAACCCCTATTTAATAGTTTCCTTTAAAATGCGACGCAGGACTTAATCATCCGAAAAAGTAGCCTCGAATTGCCAAAGATAGCAACTAATGCTGCAACCTAACCCTCACCGTGGAGTTGCCTGGGCTCCAGGCAAATCAATCGAAACAGGCAAAGCCATCCATTAGTCCATCTCGCTTTTTTATTTTCTTTAAGAGAACTTTGCGTTATGGGAATTTTATGTTTTACTAACCTTTAGCCGAAAACAAAGAACGAAACCAGGAAAGCCTCAAGTTTTTCGATTATAGCCAACCCAAAAATTGCGGATAGGGTTTTAATTGCGCTAAATTAAGTGTTTTGTGCTTTGCTTTATTCACCAACTGAGACCATGCCATTCAGGGCATGTGGGCTCAAGCCATTGGTTAGGGGGAACTCTTGATGAGACAAACCAATTTTCTCTTTACCTCGGAATCGGTTACGGAAGGGCATCCGGATAAGATTGCCGATCAGATTTCCGACGGTATACTCGACGCAATCATCGCAAAAGACAAGAACTGCAGGGTGGCCTGCGAAACCATTCTGACCACAGGAATCGCCTTTGTGGCCGGAGAAATTTCCACCAGGGCGTATGTAGAAATTCCTGAGATTATTCGTGAGACAATTCGTGAGGTGGGGTATACCGATGCGACATGGGGATTCGATTACAGTACCTGCTCGGTGTTAACCGCCATTCATAACCAATCGGGCGACATTGCCATGGGTGTGGATTCAGGTGGCGCTGGGGATCAAGGGTTAATGTTCGGGTATGCCTCGAATGAAACCCCTGAACTCATGCCAATGCCCATTATCCTGGCGCACCGTTTAACCAGAAGACTTGCAGAAGTTCGAAAAAAGAATATTCTCCCCTGGGTCCGGCCTGACGGAAAGTCACAGGTGACGGTCGAATATAAAAACGGGAAACCCATTCGCATTGACACCATCGTCCTTTCCACCCAACACAGCGATGCGGTCACGTCAAAGAAAATCGAAAAAGATGTGATGGAAAAAGTAATTATTCCCGTCATGCCTAAGAAATTTTTCAATCAAAAAAATATCAAATTTCACATAAATCCCACTGGACGATTTGTCACCGGTGGCCCTATGGGAGACACCGGACTGACTGGACGAAAAATCATCGTAGACACTTATGGCGGGGTTGGCAGTCACGGAGGAGGAGCTTTTTCCGGAAAAGATCCCAGCAAGGTAGACCGATCAGCCTCATACATGGCGCGATATATTGCTAAAAATGTCGTTGCCGCCCAATTGGCAGAAAAATGTGAAGTGCAATTGGCTTATGCCATCGGAGTTGCAGAACCAGTTTCTGTTTTGGTTGATACAAAGGGAACAGAAAAAGCGTCTGTTGAGCAGATTGAAAAGCTCATCATCAAACACTTTCCGTTGACTCCAAGAGGCATCATCGAGCATCTCAAGTTGCGCCGCCCGATTTACAAAAGAACTGCAGCATACGGACATTTTGGGCGAAATGAACCAGGATTCACCTGGGAAAAAACCGACATAGCAAATTTACTCCGAAAAGGTGCAGGCCTATAATTTTTAAGCGCCTCGGCCTTTGAGTAAGGGGGATTTCAAGGCTCCCTTCTTGTGTCCAGTATCTTCAATCACTCATCCTGAGAAGGG
>CAZBQO010000053.1:11919-14151 GCA_964494125.1 uncultured Nitrospira sp.
ACGCTCATCGAACTGGGAGCTGAAGTTCGCTGGTCTTCCTGTAATATCTTTTCAACACAGGATCATGCCGCCGCTGCCATCGCCGCAAAGGGAATTCCTGTATTTGCCTGGAAGGGCGAAACAGAAGAAGAATATGAGTGGTGCCTGGAACAAACCATTTTAAAAGATGGCCAGCCGTGGGATGCCAACATGGTTCTGGATGACGGTGGGGACTTGACGATGATGCTCCACCAAAAATTTCCAGCCATGTTAAACCGTATTCATGGAATTACTGAAGAAACAACCACCGGGGTCCATCGCTTACAGGAAATGTTAAAAAATGGCACGCTAAAAGTTCCTGCCATTAATGTGAATGATTCGATCACCAAATCAAAAAATGATAACAAGTATGGGTGCCGACACAGCTTGAATGACGCGATCAAACGTGCGACTGATCACCTCCTGTCAGGGAAAAAGGCCCTCGTAATCGGGTACGGCGACGTCGGAAAGGGCTCGGCTCAATCACTTCGCCAGGAAGGCATGATTGTCAAAATTGCAGAGATTGATCCCATTTGTGCCATGCAAGCATGCATGGATGGGTACGAAGTGGTCTCTCCCTATAGAGGTGGGATCAATACAGGCAAGGTCGAAGACACCAACTCCGACCTTCTCCAGAACACAGATATAGTCGTCACAGCTACCGGCAACTTGAATGTCTGCGATTCAGCCATCCTGCAATCCTTGAAATCTGGGGCGGTCGTTTGCAATATCGGACATTTCGACAATGAAATCGATACTGCATTTATGCGTAAGAACTGGCAATGGGAAGAAGTAAAGCCTCAGGTGCATACGGTCTATCGTGACAAAGCCAGCAATGATCACCTCATTTTGCTGTCAGAAGGGCGCTTGGTGAATTTGGGAAATGGGACCGGGCATCCATCCCGAGTCATGGATGGTTCATTCGCCAATCAAGTCCTCGCTCAAATTTACCTCTACGAGCGGAAATTCGCCGATCAGAAAGGTGGACCAATTACAGTACAGGTTTTACCGAAACATCTCGACGAAGAGGTGGCAGCCCATATGGTTCGAGGTTTTGGAGGGGTTATCACTAAACTCACTCAAACACAGGCTGACTATATTCACGTACCAGTCAACGGACCGTTCAAAGAGGACAGCTACAAGTACTAACATTTACCTGAGGGTAGTTTTGATATTTTTCCCAGTGACCTCTTCACAGAGCACCTAACAAATGATGATAATGTTTCTACAATATTGATTGCGAATTCAAAAATAACTACAGACATTAGTATTGAGGGGGCCTTGGTTTGACAGGGCCCCCTAGCTTTTTTCAAACAATCTGGTATTCTATTCATATGAATGGTATCAAGATTGATTGCTGCTATAGTATTGCCTCTCCCCAATTAAATTGGTACATTAAACTCTCAAACCACTCTTTTACACGGGAAAATCAAGTCCCGTGTTAGTCGGTTTCAACAACCCACTTTCGTATATGTAAAAGAGATTTCAATCCTAAGGTTTTATTTCACTAACAAATCTATCACCGTTGAATTTCCCATCCAGGCATGGGGAACATACTCTTAGGTGACTAGAGATATAAGAGGACTTAGACAGCTATGTCACGAACGTTAGACCCCTCCTTAGCCGGAACTCCGCAACGAGATTACCCCACAATGATTCTGTTTGGGGCAATTGTCTTGACCACAATCGTCGGGCTCCCATTGTATGCCTACTTTTACGATTTCTCCTGGGTAGACTGGACCATGTTTGTCCTGCTTTACCTATTTACAGGATTAGGCATTACTGTAGGCTATCACCGGTTAATTACCCATAGGAGCTTTAAGTGCCCAAACTGGATCAAAGCCATTTTCTTAATCGCAGGCGGTATGGCGTTAGAAAACTCAGCACTACGATGGGCCAGCGACCATATTAGACACCATGCACGGTGCGACCAGAAAGAAGATCCCTATAACGCCACCCTGGGTTTTTGGCACAGCCATTGTGGCTGGATTTTCTGGAAAGATCCCAATCGTGATCCAAAATATGCCACCCGGCTTTTGCAGGATCCTCTGATTTTGTGGCAAGACAAATATTACCTTCCCATTCTTTTGTCTGGACTTGTGCTCCCATTCGTCGTGGGGCTTTTGTACGATGGGTGGATTGGGGGTGTCGGGTGCTTCCTCCTGGCTGGGCTCGCACGTACCTTCTTTGTCCTAAATTCAACATTCTTCATTA
>CAZBQO010000054.1:0-14089 GCA_964494125.1 uncultured Nitrospira sp.
GCCGTACCCGTCCTTCGGACAAGACCCGAGCATACAATCGGCTCCATCCGGGGTGTTGCCGGTGCGAAATCCGGGAAAAGTCGCCATTCACAAACCATTGCGCATTATGACGACACGGTTCACAATAATTTGTTAGTTTGATCTGCACCTCTTCTCCAATTTTCAGATGGTCATTTGGTTTCAGCTGTGTCCAGTTGATTCCGGCCACGGTCAAATTTTCTCCTGAGGCTCCAGGATAAACGGTGTGTCCCTCCTGTTGTAAGGCCTCCAGGACCTCAAACGAGAAAAGGCATAAGGCCCGATCCGGGCCGCCATGCAACGCCCGATTCCGATGCCGGTCCCCATCCATCCCTTTGAACGTAATCCACGCCTCGGGCACGGGCAGCTTGGGGAGTCCACCTGGAGAACAATTAATTTGATAGAGATACGCGACAGAACCCATAAAAATCTTTACATCACCGGCATACTCGTCCGAGACGAAGAGGATGGTAGCCATCGATCGAAAGGGTGGTCAAGCAGGGCTACATTAATCACGAAGAACCTCCATTCTCTTTGGAGATTAAAGTCTGAACAAAGCTCGTGATTTTCTGAAAATAGGAGGTTCCCCCAACAAACGGGACATCATTATGTTCCGCACCCACTACCACAAACCATTGTTTAGGCTCATGTGCTGCATCATAGACCTTCCGCCCCAGGGCCACCGGAACAATGGAATCCTTTTCGCCATGAATCACCAATAGCGGACGCCTGAGCTTTGCCACCTTTTCAGTCAGATTGAAGTTCACATTTAGCAACCAGCGGGCGGGCAATCCTAAGTAATGGTGGTCCGACATGGCCTGAATAGAAGGAAATGCTCCCTCAAGAATGACTCCGGCCGATGGCCGGAGAATGGCCACTTCACCGGCCACACAAGCGCCCAAAGACCGTCCAAACACGACAATCCGGCTCGAGGCAATCCCACGTCGGTTTAAGACATAGTCATAGGCGACCAGGGCATCCTGATACATGCCGGGCTCTGAAGGAGTGCCCGTGCTCCGGCCATAGCCACGATAATCAAAGATGAAAACAGATAATCCGCGCTGATACAACTCGCGGATATTGTCTAACCGATGACTAATATTACCGGCATTCCCATGACACCAGAGAAGCACCGGCTTGGTCGGTCCGGCGTTAATAAACCAGCCGAATATCGTGACTGACTCATCAACCGGGAGCCACACCTCTTCTAACGGCAGTCCACTGAGACTCGCCCAATTCCGGTCTTCCCAAGAAGAGGGCTGAAATACAAAGACTTCCTCAAACATCGTCCCATTGTATCAGGGAGGGGACACCAACGCGGATAAGAAATGTTAAATTAGGGTATTCTTTCAGGAGATATTCCTTTTACCATCCGAGGATCCTTCACGATGGCTACTTATGCAATTGGAGATGTCCAGGGATGCGTCCTGGCCTTACACCGTCTGATTGAAAAGATTCGCTTCAACCCCGCATCCGATCGTCTTTGGTTCGTCGGGGACTTAGTCAATCGAGGACCGGATTCCCTAGAAGTGCTTCGCCTCATCAAGCAGTTAGGGAACTCGGCCATCACCGTGTTGGGCAATCATGACTTACATCTTCTGGCGGTGTGGGCCAAGGTAACCACTCTTAGTCGAAAAGACACGTTACAATCGGTACTCTCGGCACCCGATGTGGATGAATTGCTCACCTGGTTGCGATTTCGACCCCTAGCCCACGTCGAAGATGGATATTGCCTGATTCATGCAGGCCTCTTACCTTCCTGGTCCCTATCCCAAGTACTGGAGTTAGCTCGTGAAGTGGGGGAAGCCCTGCGGGATGATAATTTTCACCAGTACTTACCGGCAATCTATTTTCGAAAACCCATTGGGTTTTCCCCCCATCTGAGCCTTGACGAACGGTTAGGTCTCACGACCAATGTCCTGACACGCCTTCGGGTCTGCACCCAAGAAGGAATTCCTGAGTTCTCGTTTAAGGGGCATCCCGACGACGCCCCTCCAGGGTTTATGCCATGGTTCCAAGTTCCCAATCGAGCGACACAAGAGGACACAATTATTTTTGGTCATTGGTCAGCCTTAGGAGTCGTGAAAGGACCACGCGTATTCGCGATTGACGGTGGATGCGTGTGGGGACGGGAACTTATTGCCCTGCGCCTGGAAGACCAACAACTCTTTCGCGTCACCTGCTCAAAGATATAATCAAATCACCCTTCCCGCCGCAGGATGAAGGGCCGGGCAGTCGCCTCTTTCCCATACACACCATATCCCCCTGCCGTTCCCTAAAAATTTACACCACCCCTTGCATGTATCTGATGAGATACATTCTGTATCCATTTAGATACCTAGTGATTCCTCCTTCCCCTCTGCCCTAGTGTAAGTTTCAAAATTTGTTAGCACCATATATTGCTTAATAATTATTGGCATTTTCGTCCTAGGATTTATTCAAGTTCTTTAGGCACTTCTCTTGCTTGAAATCTAGGTAACACCGGGAAGCGTAATTACGATGAAAAGTGAACAATCCTGAAGACTTAAGGCCACCTCACCACTGCATTTATTTTAAGAAAGGGATCCACATGATGAAATCCACTCTCCAACAAAGAACCAATTCATCCGCGAATAACCCGGCCACCACGCACAGAAAAATTCGCCGACGCCATACTCGTATCCATTTGGATTCCCTCAGACCCGATCCATCGACCTACTGTGCCGACACACTCGCGCAATGTCCAAAATGCCAAGGCCTGGTGCATCAAGAGGGTGGAGAAACTTCGAATGAAACCGTGGTCCGGTGTCTTAATTGTGGATGGCAACCGCATTATCAGACTCCCATCATTCGTGAAACGGCAGAATCCAGATTGATTCGCTCACTTACCGCCCAGTTTGTTTCAGAATACGAGTGGCATCGCGTACCATAAAGTTTTCACAGCCATAGTCATTCGGTGCCAGAGTGGTCTTGGGAATAGTTGCGCACACCGTGGTATTTCCTCCAGTACTCTAACGAGACTTTCCCATTCCATCTGAGTATCCCTGCTAGACGGTATCCGCTCTTGCTCGCTTCCTAAGCCCCCTTAAATTCCTGCTCATTTCTGACACAGAAATTTCCCGACATTTGGTGATGAGCTTTCCACCGGTACTACCCTTGCTTCTTTTCAAAATTTGGGTGAGACTTCAGGGTGAAGATTGCGTTTGCCCTTCGACCAGGGAAACGCTCAGAGAAAATAAGATTACTCCTGATGAGAGATCAGAGCCTAGATTGGCGATGAATGGAATTCCCGATTCTTTCCTTCACAAGCAGGAAAGAATATGAAGGAAGAATCCTTATTTATACCCGGACACCCGACCATGAAAACACTTTTTTATCGTTTCGAATGAATCAACAAGAAACCATTTCCTAACCATATGGTAGGACAAACAACCTCATAAACGTCCCTGAGACACGATGAACAAGTTGAGGGCTATTTGCCACCGATCAGCTTATTGGAGGAAGCTTGTCTGGGTGATCGTATGTGTGGGAATTTTCCTCGAACTGTCCACCGTCACCTCTGCACAGGAAGTCGCCATTCTAAAGTCGGCAGACATCAGCGCCTATTCTGAAGCCATTTCCGCATTTACATCGGCTCTCCCTTCCTCTAATCAGATTATCAGGGAATATGACCTCCATGGGGACATGGCAAAAGGCCGCCAGCTAGCTCGGCGCATTCGCGCATCCAATGTGAAGGTTGTGCTGGCCGTGGGATTAAAAGCGGCTCTTGCTGCCAAACAGGAAATTCCGGATATTCCCGTCATATTTTGTTTGGTTCTTGATCCGGAAAAATATGGTTTGCCGACCACCAACATGGTCGGTCTCTCTCTGAAGGTCCCCTTTCGCCAACCCCTACAATCTTTACACGCTTTGGCACCCAAGGTTTCACGCATCGGAGTACTTTTCGATCCGCAAAAAACCCACGAGATGCATAGGCAACTTCTCCATGATGCTAACGCATTGGGGATCAAAATCCTCTCCGAGGAAATACATCAGGAACAAGATGTCGCTTCGGCACTCAATGCCCTCAAAGATCGCATTGACGCCTTATGGCTTTTACCGGACAGTACCGTTCTCACCGAAAGCACGCTGGACTTTTTGATAAGCACGACCTTGGAAGCCAATATTCCCGTCGTAGGTTTTTCCTCCGCGTTAGTGCGTAGCGGCGCCGTTGTTGGTGCGTATGTCCATTATGCGGAGATCGGCACCCAAGCTGCTCAGCTTACTCAACAGTTAGCCAGACAAACGCCTTCATCTGTGTTGGGTACGATTATTCCTCCTGAACGCGTCCATCAATCCATCAATCAGAAGTCCGCAAAGTATTTGGGCCTGTCTTTGACCCCAGACGTCCTGAGGCAATTTGATGAGCGATTTTAGGCCCCAGCTGCCCCAACCCTCATCGCCTCTCCGAACTGACCCCAACCCAAAACCGCGTGGCTTTCTCTCATTACGAGCAAAATTTTCATTGTTTGTTAGTTTGGTCATTGTTCTTGCCTGCTCTAGTCTCAGTGGATACCTCATCCAACAAGAAGCCGAAGTCATGAAAGGCGCGCTTCTCAAAACCGGAATGATTCTGGTTAAAACACTGAACAAAGTCAGCGTCAATCGACTCATCATTCAAGATACGCACTATCTAGAGACCATGTTGGATGGCGCGTTATCGGCACCAGAAGTTATTTATGCCATTGCACGGGATCAGCACGGTCACGTGCTGGTCGGGAAATCAAAAGGAAAATTGGTGAATACCACAAAGCTGACCCGTGACGAAACGCGGCCCATATTCCCGGATGATTCCCTCACGGAAGGACTGCTCAGGCCAGCTCAAAATCCCAAAAACGAGCCACTTGTGACGGTCTTACATACCTCACCCCACAAGGAAGAACTTCTCCCTGATAGGTCGGCAGAACGAAAGGGAGCAGAAAAATTCCGAATCGGATCAGAAACCATTTATGATTTGGCTCTTCCGGTCTATCGTCAAGAGAGACGTCTTTCGACGTTCGAACTACTGGCGTCAGAAACCCTTCAAGACAGTCGCACGGTTTCCACCAAACCGTCCGCCATCATCGGCATTATCCAAATCGGTATCACCACCACACACATGCAACAATCGCTCAACCAAACGGTATGGCACATCGGGCTCCTCACCGTGGGAATCATCCTCGTGGGCATTCTTCTCACAATTCTGTTAGCCAATCGCATCGTCACGCCCCTTCAGCATTTGGTAGTTGCCTCTCAAAAAATCGCTGAAGGAGATTTGTCAGTGACGGTCACGACAGACACCCAGGATGAAGTGGGACAACTCACCACCAGCATCGATCGGATGGCGCGAGCCCTCCAACAACGTGAAGAAGCCATCTCTCATTATGTTCACACCATCACGAAACAGGTCACGCAACTCAGTACCTTGCACCAAACCGGAATTGTGATTACTTCGACACTCGATGTCCAAAAATTGTTTTCCACCGTCCTGAACCTTCTTCGAAAAAATCTGGGATTCCAACGCATGATCCTCGTTCTCCAGAACCCTGGAGGCACGAAAGCCAGGGTCTCCGATGTGTCAGGGGTGCCTCTGGAATTAGCGCAGCAAATTCGACACCTTGAATTTCCCATTTCTCCAGGAAGCATAGATGAAACCCTTATGCTCCACGGACGTCCGGTCTTGGCATACGATCTGGAGGAAATAGCCCATCAGATGAACCCTCTCATTCTTCCCATCTGTCGAGAAATGGAAGTGATCTCTTTTGTGTGCGCCCCGCTGCTGAGTCATCAACGCGTGCTGGGATATCTAGGAGCCGATCGGGGCAATCAACACTGCACGCAGGAAGACCTGGACTTGCTTTTGACCATAGCCAGTCACGTGGCGGTGGCCATCGACAACGCACAAACCTATGAGGAAGTCGAAAAGCTTGCTCAAACCCTCGAAGAGCGAGTCAAAGAACGCACGCAAGATCTGCAGTCCGCCAATGAACGTCTTCAGGAATTAGACCGGTTGAAGTCCTCCTTCGTGTCCATTGTCTCACATGAACTTCGAACGCCGATGACCTCTATTAAAGGGTTGGTGGAAAACATGTTGGATGGCTTGGTCGGCAATTTGAATGACCGACAATCATTCTATCTCGAACGGATGAAATACAACATCGAACGACTCACTCGGATGATTAATGATCTCTTGGACCTTTCCCGCATCGAAGCCGGCCGCATGGACTTGCACCGGAGCCCCGTCAACATGGGCAGCCTCGCCAGAGAGGTCGTGGAAACGTTGCAATCTATCGCGCAGGAACGTTCTCTCACTCTCGAAGCCCATATTTCCGATCCCATCGGATTCATCCAGGGCGATCGGGATAAACTCATTCAGGTTTTTACCAACCTCATCAACAACGCCCTCAAATTTACAGAATCTCCCGGAACCGTGACAGTGGAAGTAAACCAGCGGGACGACGGCATGATTCAAACATGCGTCATTGATAGCGGTTGCGGCATTCCTCTCGAGGAACAACTGACGATTTTTGAACGGTTTTATCGTGGGCAATCTTCTGAAATGAAAAATCGCGGAGCTGGCCTTGGCCTGGCTATTACGAAAAGTTTAGTCGAGCTGCACGGCGGATCGATTTGGGTGGAAAGTATTCCCGGAGAGGGTAGTCGCTTCTGTGTTATCTTACCCGAAACATCCTCGACCACACCCTCCTAAGAATCACCAATGCGATCTGTCAAACATGTATCCGTTTAGATACAACAGTTATCTGAACCGATACATTTTTAATTTTGACAATTCCCTCTTTCTACATAAAACAAGCATTTACGTAAGCCTATAAATTGCAGAGTTTTTTGAATGGCTGGAGGAAAGTAGGGAAATTTATAGGTGACCTTTTCTGCCAGAATTTTACAATCCTCTGATTCGCCTCCAAAGAAAGGAAACATGTCAACCTTGTCCACGAAGCCGCGCATTTTGCTTGTGGATGACGACACCGACATTCTTCTTGCCCTCTCTGACTATCTTCGCCAGGAAGGCTTTGAGGTGGAATCGGTGGAGACCGGAGGGGCTGCCCTCCAAAAAAGTACGACATCATCGTATGATATCGTGCTTCTCGATGTCGGACTTCCAGACCGGGATGGCATTGAAGTGCTCAACGAACTCTCTCAGACGCATCCACATCTTCCCGTCATCCTGTTGACCGCCTTTACCTCCTTACGAAGGACGGCCCATCCGGACATCCTCGAAAAAGCCTTTGCTTACCTCACCAAACCGTACCAACGGCAGGAAGTTAAATCCGCCATTCATCGAGCCTGTTTGGCACGAAACATCGCGATCGCAGGGTGGCAAAGCTCTTTCGCACCCACCCATCCCATTGCCACCTTCCCTTCTCTCCTTCAACCAAGCTCAACCGGGGCTTCCCTTCATGACGCAACGCAACACTCATTGAACCTCACCGCATATGAACAACTGGCAGAGTATGCTCAACTGATGCGATTCGCTTTTGATCATGTACCCAATGGAATTATGGTGGCGGATTCGGATAAACGTTTACGTTTTGCCAATCAGGCGGCTTGCGACGCCTTAGGATATACACAGGAAGAACTCAAAACCCTTCGTATTCCCGACATTGCCCCCTACCATGACAATGAAAAATTCCAACAACGCCTGGAAAGCTTGCGGAAGGGTCAACCCTTATCCTTTCAATCAATCCACCGTACCAAAGATGGCCAGGAGTTCCCTATTGAGATTTCAGTGTACCTGCTCAATTTTCAAGGCCAGGAATTTACCTGCGCGGTGACTCGTCCTGCGGTGGAGAAATCACCGGCCTAAAATTTTGTTCGGCATCCAGATCCTCAACCCACTCCTGACACGGCGGGGTCTGAAACCATGAAACACCTTTACAAAGCTCATATGCCAGAGAACCTATCCGCAGAAAAAAGATAGCAAGTCAGAGGAATCGAATACGACTACTCAGGAAGGAACGAAAAAGCATGAAGGACTTTTGAGTTGAGCTGAGGAAATTCGTGGGGTTAAGCAAGGTGCAACCCTCAATGATCAGGCTGGCATTCGGAATGCCTTTCAAGAGCCTGCACAATTATCAGGATATGGCTGTGTCTGTTTTTTAGCCCTCCTCTGCTCGGCAGCGGATCTGAAACCCCTTTTCTTCCTCAATGACCGAAGTAACCGACCTCTTGGCATTCTTTCAAAAGAAGAAAAGTCCCCAGCCATTTGATATTGGAGAACTTCTTGCCTCCCTCACCCAACCCCTCTGACTCACCACCACGGTTTTTACAGGCTCTGCGCAAGGTATTTCAGTTGCCAAGGGCTTGTTGACGGGAGACCGGGGCATGACCCATTTTGGGAGATATTGATGAAGAACCCGACTCGAACCCATTTAACCGCACCACCGAAACCCAAGCTTAGAAAAAATTTTCTTTTTGAACGGAAAAGTTTCCCATCAAATTCATAATGGCATGCACCCATCTTTGACCATTGAAAACCTGACTGATTCCAACTATGCCCGCAAACTTGGCTTTCCCGAACCCAGTAGGCAGTTTTTTCATGGTGATATCACAACGAATGCCACCATTCGGACCAATCAAAAATAAGGCAATAGGCCCTCATTCCCCTTTACCAGTAAACAATTGATCGTTTGAACCTTGGGGAGTCTTTTCCCGGCTCCTCGAAATCCCAAAATGGTCAGGAATCCGCAGTCCCCTGTTGAATGCCTTTTTGTTTGAGGAGGCGGGAGAGGTAGGTGCGTTGAAGTCCCAGGAGTTCTGAGGCTTTGGTTTGGCTCCAGTTGCTTCGACGCATGGCCTGCTCCAGAATGCGGGTACCGAACCGGTCAAGGGATTCATGGTAGGGGAGGTTGTCGATCTCATCGAGTTCGTCTTTTCCTCCCCCCAATCCCAAGAGATCCGGAGAAATTTCTTCCTCTACTCCCAACACCACTGCTCGAGCAATCGCATTGTCCAGTTCCCGAATATTGCCGGGCCATGCGTAACATCGCATCGTTTTGATGGCAGACTTGGAAAAACTCCGCTTCCGTTTTTTCATTTCCCGCATGTGGCGGGCTAAAAAATGTTCGGCAAGAGGAATGATATCTTCGGGACGATCCCGCAATGGGGGCAATACCAAGTTTACGACATTCAGGCGGAAATACAGGTCTTCCCGAAAGGTCCTCTCTTTAACCGCTCGCTTCAGATCCTTGTTGGTGGCCGCAATCACCCGAATGTTGACGCGGACCAATCGCGTCCCACCCACCCTGGGAAACTCATGATCCTGAAGCACCCGGAGTAATTTAGCCTGAAGCCCCAGCGGCATATCGCCAATTTCATCCAGGAAAACGGTTCCCCCATCCGCGGCTTCGATTTTCCCTTTCTGGAGAGAGTCTGCACCGGTAAACGCCCCCTTTTCATGCCCAAAGAGTTCGTTCTCCAAGAGGGTTTCCGTGAGAGCCACGCAATTGATGATACTGAACGGCATATCCCGCCGGTCGCTCCATTGGTGAATGGACCGGGCAAACAACTCCTTCCCCGTCCCGCTTTCTCCCAGCAGCAATACCGTGGCATCAGCTTCGGCAGCCCGCTTTGCCAACTCCACCATTGAATGCACCTGAGAGCTATTCCCCACGATTTGGCTATACCGGCTTTCCACCTCCGTGCGCAACGCAGCAACCTGCCGCCCTAATGCTTCCCGCGTGAGGACCTTTTTGAGGACAATGGCCAGATGGTCCAGCTCAATAGGCTTCGTAAGAAAGTCATAGGCTCCGGCTTTCATAGCTTCAACGGCTTTGGAAATTGTGCCATGAGCCGTCATGACCACCACAGGCAACGGGAGACACTCTCCTCCGCCAAATGTCTGAGAATCAGCCTCTTCATTTTTTTTCACACTCATTTTGGCTAATTGGTGCAACACCTCCATGCCGGCCATCTGTGGCATTTCCAAATCCAACAGCATGAGGTGAGGAAAGTCCTGCTCATATTTCTCCAACGCTTCTTGGCCATTTCCAGCGGAAATCGTGTCATAACCCAGGGCCTCTAAACGGTCTGTTAGCATGAGGACAATGTCGGGATGATCATCGACGATGAGAATTTTCTTTTTCATGAGGGATTGCCTCCTTAAGCCCGCACCTGATTATCCCGTATCAATAAAGTCGCAGCCACCCGAGAATACCTCACCTGCCAAGCGCCTCCAGCACGGCTGCGGCCAAAAGCGGAACCATCAATTCATGATGGCCGGTCAGCGCATAACCCTTTCCACCTTTTTGCGTTGGCCGTTTGACGACATTGGTCATCGGCCGGTAATGGGGGAGAAAATCCATATTGACCGTCGTGATCTGCTTTAAGGCTCGTCCCAGATTCCGCCCCAACGTTACGGTTTTGAGAAAGACTTCCGGCATCATAACGGCTGATCCCAAATTGATATACACGCCCCCTTCCATCTTCGACACCACTGCGGCCAGCTTGCGAAAATCCAATAACGACCCCCCACCAATCGCTTCGCCGTTTGCCTGGGGATGCATGTGAATAATATCGGTCCCGATCGCCACATGCACCGTGACGGGAAGACCAAGTTGCGCACCGGCCGCCAGCAAACTTCTTCGCCGATGTGGAAATTGCCTGGGATGCCTCAAAAGATACCGGCCGACCGCTTCTCCAATGCCCAAACCCTGTTGCCATCCCTGCACAATCGCCTCATTTAAAATGCGTCCCGTGTCTTCTGCCATACCAAATCGTCCGGAATCAATTTCGGCTTCGACCTCCTCCGAGGTTTGCCCCAGGTAGGCTATCTCAAAATCGTGAATAATGACGGCTCCATTCATGGCCACGGCAGTAATCACACCCTTGCGCATCAGGTCCACGACAATGGGATTGAGACCGACCTTGGTCGGATGGGCCCCCATGCCCAGAATCACCGGTTTTTCCCGTCGCCTGGCATCAACGATCGCCGTCACCACGGCTCTGAAAGTTTTTCCAGCTAAAATATCCGGTAAGGTTTTAAGGAAGGCTTGAAAGGAACCCGCACGCTGCCAGGGTGAACCAAAATCCGCCATTTTCACTTTGGAATGACGGGTTTGAAGCGGATAGGTGCGAAGCCGGGCGAGATTCAGCTTCGGAGACGTACCGGTCGGCAATGATTTAGCCCTGGTCACCAAAAAGACGCTCTTCAATAAATTCGCACAACACGTGACCCAACGTAATATGACATTCTTGAATACGTGCCGTCACCGAAGAAGGGACCCGAAAACAATAATCAACGAGATCTCCCACTTTACCCCCGGTGGCGCCTGTCCAGGCCACGGTGACAAGGCCACTGTCCGTGGCCGCTTCCACACCACGGATCACGTTCAGGGAGTTTCCGCTGGTGCTAATGGCAATAGCCACATCCCCCTTGCGGCCATGCGCTTTTATTTGCCGTGAGAAAATATCTGTGTAGTCATAATCATTTGCAATACAGGTAATGGCAGCCATATCGCAGGCCAACGCCAGGGCAGGAAGGGGATCCCGATCGCGTCGATACCGACCCACAAACTCCGCGGCAAGATGCGAGGCATCCGTCGCACTCCCACCATTCCCAAAGAGCAAAACCTTTCGGCCTTCACGAAATGCACGGATCAGCAATTGACCAATTTCAACAACACGTTCCGCGTGGGTCCGGATAAATTCATTTTTGACATCGGCGCTGGTTTCAAAGGCTTGAATAACCGCATCAATATTCATCGTGGCCGATTCTATCAGGATAGGATTCAAATTTCACACTGTGCGAAGAGAAATACCGGAATACCCCATTGAGAGCATCATATCCAGCATCGGTTTTCTTGCCGGGCTCCTCCACCGATGATATAGTCGACCCATTGTGAGTGCCCATATCCCCACCAAAGCACTCCTACTCGCCATTCAAGCCGACCCTTCGTCCGCCATCGCCATTGTCCGGCACTTGAATCCTGACATGGTATGTTTTTTTCTGCATGAGTCCCATAAACAGGTCGTGGAGTCTCAGATCCCTCCGGCTTTGTCACGCATGCCACAGCGTTGGGACTGGATCTTCACCCCTTCCCCTGAAAGTTTTTCTGCTTGCCAGAAAGCCCTGGCTCATGGACTTGGCCCCTTGTTAACGACCTGGAACGTGATGCCCGGGGAACTGGTGATTGATATTACCAGCGCGACCGTTGGCATGGCCTCCGCCATGGTGCTGACAGGATTTCCCTTTTCCACCAAAGTGTTGTCGTTTCCCGGCCATCCTTTTCCATCTGCTGACCAGGCCGTCGAAGCGATCACCAAATTGTTGTCGCAATCTGAAGCCTCTGCCAATCCTTGGGACGAAGAGGCACCGCATCTACGACACGAGACTTGTTACCATTTCAATCATGGTTCTTATGATGCGGCCGTAAAAGGGTTTCACACGTTGGAACATCGAATCAGCGGCGGACTGAAACCCTTCTATCGGGCCCTGGCCGATGTGGCACAGGGCTATGGCCTGTGGGATCAACTCCTGTATCGTCCTGCCTGGGAAAAATTAAAAGGCGGGATCAAAGCCTTGGAACTGGCCTCCGTGTGGGGCGGCCCTCCGGGCATGGATCGCCTCATTCAGCTCCTCAAAGCAAACCTCACGTTCCTTGAACGGATCGTGCTGGATTCGAAAGATATTAAGCCTGCGGTGGCTCTCGACTTATTGGCATGGGCAAAACGCCGTGGAGATCGCGGGCGGGATCTGGAAGTTGCCACTCACGTCCTCCTTCGAGCCTTGGAAGCCTTTGCTCAATCCCGTTTGTATACCCAGTATCACCTGAAAAGTTGGGATATGAACCTCGAACAACTCCCTGAGGACTTGCGAGAAACCTGTCGCAGGCAATATCTGAATGAAATTGATGGGAAATTTCGCCTTCCTTTGCAGGCGCAATTTCAGGCGTTGGCTGCGCTTGGAGATCCCATGGGGCATCGCTTTGTCACGGATTGGTCTAAAATGAAATCCTTATTTGATGCCGCCGATCATGCCCTACTGGGTTACGGATTTGAACCCATTAAACCCGAACGCCACCACCAGCTCTATGACCTGGTGATAAAATTAAGTGGCGTCGCTCCCACCGACCTTCCAGAATTTCCAACCATGAATGTGTAGGGGAGGCGACCGGCCGGAATGGAGGTACGGGTCTATTATGAAGATACAGATTGTGGAGGAGTCGTTTACTACGCCAACTATCTAAAATACTTTGAACGAGCCCGAACGCATTACTTTGATAACCATGGCCTGTCGGTTGCCGCATTAATACAAGAAGGAACTGAATTTCGCGTGATACGCGCTGAACTTTCCTATCGATCAGCCGCCACCTATGGAGACATCCTGGAGGTCGAGACGACGGTAGCGGCCGATCGACGAACGTCTCTCACATTTTCCCATCTCATCAAAGATCGCACCAGCAAAAGATTGGTCGTGGAAGGATCGGCAACCCTTGTGGCCGTGGATACCAACGGCAGAATCAAACGCCTCCCACCTCCTATCCTGAAAGTTCTGGGCCTTCCCCTAGGGTTCACTTCCTCCTGAGATCGCATTCCTATGGCTCTCGTCGATTCTCGAAAACCGGGAATGGTGCTGACGTTTCCTCGGCTACTCTATGCGGAAGCCTTGGAGCTTCAACAGTCTCTGGTCACCCAACGTCTCGAGGACCGTCGGCCCGACACATTGGTATTGACCGAACACGAACCTGTCATCACATTGGGACGAACAACTAAGTCTGAACATTGGGAGCCTCGCTGGCCTGAACTGCAGCACATGGGGATCCACCTTCATCAGACCGGGCGGGGCGGATCTGTGACCTATCATGGCCCCGGACAGATAATTGGATATCCGATTTTACGACTTCGAAATTTCTGTCCTGGTCCCAAAATCTATGTCCAGCAATTGGAGGAGGTCCTGATTCGCACGTTAGCGGAATGGGGGATTGCCGGATGTCGTCATGAATCGTTTCGGGGGGTGTGGGTGAAAACATCCGCCACGTGCATGGAAAAAATTGCCTCCATCGGCGTACGAATTTCCCGTGGGGTGACCATGCACGGATTTGCCTTAAACGTGAAC
>CAZBQO010000055.1:0-13938 GCA_964494125.1 uncultured Nitrospira sp.
ATAGAAATTGGAGATATCCGCCCACAACACGGTTGAGAGCAATACCGAAAAGATAATGAGCAATCCACCCATCGTAGGGGTACCGGATTTTCCCAGATGCGATTGCGGGCCATCAGTTCGTATTTTTTGCCCGAGTTTCAAGGTCTGCAATTTTTTGATCATGGGAGGGGCCAGGAAAAACACAATCAGAAAAGCGGTCACTGCCGCATAAATAATGCGGAAACTGAGATACCGAAAGACATTGAAGATGGCAAATTCGGTATGAAGGGGATAAAGCCAGAGATACAGCATTAGGATGTACTTTCTTCGGGTAGAGGAAAAGAAGCCTCGTCCAGATATTGTTGCTCATTCATCATCACGGTCAGACGCTTCATTCTCAAGGACTCCTTATGGCCCTGGTATCCAGCCCGATTTCATGCAGCCTAGGACCCGGGACGGACGGCATCGAGCACTCGTTCCATTTTTGCTCCTCGGGAAGCCTTAATGAGCACAGCATCCCCACGCTTCACAATGGTTTTCAGCAAGGCACCGGCTTCCGTGGCATCTTTCACCACGGACACCTGTGTGGGTCCGTGTACTGTTCGAGCACCTTCAGACATGTTGTGTCCAAACGCACCACAAGCAATTAAATGGGTGACATGGTGCTTGGCAGCATGGCGTCCTATTTCCTGATGAAACTGCGCCTCTTTAGGCCCCAACTCAAGCATGTCACCCAATACGGCGATCGTCCTTCTGGCAGCATTCAGTCCAACAAGGGATTCCAACGCGGCTTTGACTGAAGCAGGGTTGGCGTTATAACAATCATAGAGATACAGCACTCCACCCCACCTGCGGATCTCCGACCGCATGGGAGCGGGGCGAAACTTTTGCAACCCCGAAACGATGTCATCGCCCGACAATCCCATGGCACAACCCACTGACGCGCCGGCCAGGGCGTTGGCAATATTGTGCGGGCCCATGATTCGCACACTCGCTCGTTTGGCCAATTTTCGATGAGGTAAGAACAGGCGAAATTCCGTTCTCCGTCCGTTCCACTCCAAGTCAGCCGCCCGAACATCCGCCTGAGCCGACATCCCGAATGAGATCACCGGGCATGTCGCTTTCCGGGAAAACATTTCAAAATATCGGTCGTCTGCGTTCAGAATTGCCGCACCATCAGTTCGAGGAAGCCAATCCAATAGTTCAGCTTTCGATGTGGCCGACCTGGCCATTGTTCCGTAAAATTCCAAATGGTCGGGACCGACATTGGTGATCACCCCTGCGGTAGGCCTGGTCATGTCACACAATTGAGTCGTCTGCCCCACTTGATCCACTCCCATTTCGATGACTGCAGCCTGGTGTCCGGAGTGAAGACCCAGGAGCGTCCTGGGTACACCTATGGCATTGTTAAAATTCCCTTGCGTTTTATGGACGCGCCAGCGAGTCGCCAGCACCTGATACACCATTTCCTTTGTCGTCGTTTTTCCATTGCTGCCGGTAATGGCCACCACCGGAATTGAAAAGCGCAATCGATGGAATCTGGCTAAGTCCTGGTAAGCTCGCAGGGTATTGATTACCGCTACCACTATGACTGGAACCGGGCCAGCCTGACGTACTTGCCTCAACATCTCCCGGGCCTGTGCCTCCTCAACCACCACACCTCGGGCTCCCAGCTTGCAGGCCGTTTTCACAAATTCATGGCCATCGAATTTCTCCCCTTTCAAGGCCAGAAACAAATCACCGGATTGAATCTCCCGCGAATCAGTTTGCACTCGAAGCATTCGCCCTTTCTGTGGTCCCTGTAGGAGCAACCTCCCCTCAGTCGCATCGAGCACTTCGTTGATCTCAAAAGCTGCCATCTTGAATCGTCAGCGCTACCGGGACCCCATCTGTCGATGGATGGCCTTCCTGGCCTCTTCACGATCATCAAAATGAATTTTTTGTGTGCCGAGAATTTGGTAGTCTTCATGCCCCTTTCCCGCGATCAACAACAGATCTCCGTCCCTGGCTTCTGAAACCGCGGCATGAATGGCTTCGGCGCGATCGGTAATGATCTGATAGGGACACCGTTCGTCCGGAAGCAGGGATTGAATGCCCTGTTCGATTTGAGTCAGAATTGTTTCGGGATTTTCCGTTCGTGGATTATCGGACGTGACTATCACCACATCGCTATGTCGTGCCGCAACCTGCCCCATCTTGGGCCGTTTCCCGGGATCCCGGTCGCCCCCACAGCCAAAGAGGGTAATGATGCGTCCTTTTGTAATGGCCTGCGCCGCTCGAAGCAACCGATACAGCGCATCTTCGGTATGCGCATAATCCACGACGACCGTAAATGGTTGGCCTTCATTGATGCGTTCAAACCGTCCGGGTACATTGGCCACTGACTGCACGGCGTGTTCAATCATCGGAACCGTCATGCCCATTTCCAGACCAATTCCGATTGCAGCCAGCATATTCGACACATTATGTTCTCCCACCAATTGGCTGTTGATTGTCAACGGGCCCTTGGGACTGTTCACCAGAAATTCCGATCCTTCCATAGAAAGGTGGACGGATTCCGCTCTGATGTCTGCGTGGGAATGAAGCCCGTATGTCCAGGTCGGAATGGAACAATGTTGAAGAATCAGGGAAGCCCGTTCATCATCCGCATTGATGAGGGCTCGTTTGGGGCGGGTCTTCTGACCGCTATCGACGTATTCGGTAAATAAACGGAGTTTTGCCTGAAAATAGGCATCCAACGTGTGATGAAAATCTAAATGGTCTTGCGTTAGATTGGTAAACACGACTATATCGAATTCACAGCCGGCTATCCGGCCTAAGGCCAACGCATGGGAAGAGACCTCCATGACCGCGACATCCATTCCGGCATTGACCATGGCGCTCAACATGTTCTGTAGCTCGACAGGAGCCGGAGTGGTATGTGACGCCACACGGCGCTCTGTCCCGAACACATAGCCTACGGTCCCCAACAGTCCCACATGATGTCCTTGAGCTTCCAGCAGGGATTTGGCTAAATGCGTCACCGTGGTTTTGCCATTCGTCCCCGTGACCCCCACCATGTGCAGATGGGCAGAAGGCATACCGGAAAGTTTTGCCGCCAACAACCCCAAGGCCTTCCGGGAATTTGTCACTCGAATGAGCGCAGACGAGTTTCCTGCTAATGGTGGATTCTGTGACTCAAATCCCTCCTCCACCACCACACCAACTGCCCCTTGCTTTTGAGCCAGTCTCACAAACTGATGTCCATCATAGTGCTCCCCCTTGATGGCCACAAATACTGAACCAGGCTTCACTTGCCGGGAGTCCTCGGTAACGGACACAACCTCCCGTTGAAGATCCCCTTCACTTACCGCCGTATCCAGTGAGGCAAGAAGCTCTTGAAGCGTCACAGATTACTGCACAATGGGCTGCGGTGAAGGAATTGGCGAATTTGCCGCAGCCGTCCGAATAACTGCGGATCCACCTGGCAACACTCCCAAATGGGGCAAGACGCGCTCTGCGACCTTTCGAAAGACCGGAGCGGCAATTTCCCCACCCCAGTTTCCAATCGTCGGCTCATCAATGACGACTAGCATGGCAAGACGCGGGCGCTCGACTGGTGCAAATCCGACAAACGAGGCAATCACTTGTGAAGAAGAGTAGGACCCGGTTTTCGGGTCAATTTTTTGAGCCGTCCCCGTCTTTCCCGCCGCGCGATATCCGGCAAGCCTGGCACGCTTGCCTGTTCCTGCCTCGACGGCCAGTTCGAGAATCCGAGTTAACGTGCCGGTTGTCTCAAGTGAAATGGGTCGCCGTTTGGGTTGTGGATCTTTGGTCAAGACAGCCTGTCCCTTTGAGTCCAGGATCGAAGAGACGACGTAAGGCGTCATCAGCCAACCACCATTGGCCACCACCGACATAGCTGTGACCATTTGAATCGGGGTGACGGCGATTTCCTGACCCATGGCAATGGAAGAAAGGCTTCGACCGCTCCATTTATTGGGCTCTCGGAGTATCCCTGAGGACTCTCCCGGAAGATCGATTTCGGTTTTTTCTCCAAATCCAAACGCTTTTAAATATCGAAAAACCCGGTCTTGCCCTAATTCCATGGCGACCTTGATCGCACCCACATTACTCGATTGCGCCAGCGCTTCGGAAAACGTCATCCAACTGGTTTTTGCCGGGTCATGAACAATGGTCCCTGCCACCGACATCTTTCCGTCACCCCCATAGATTAACGTGTCAGGAGACATCACCTGCTCTTCAAGCGCCGCCGCTGCCACCACAATTTTCAATGTTGACCCCGGCTCATACGGATCCGTTACCAGTCGATTTCGCCAATCCTGAGTGGAAAACTGCCCTAAGTGATTAGGGTCAAAAGTCGGATGAAGGGCCCACGCCAGAATTGCTCCGGTTAAGGGGTCCATGATCACAATGCTTCCAGACTTCGCGCCGCTTTGCTTTAAGGCTTGCGCCAACTCCGCCTCCGCAATGAATTGGACAACCTCATCTATGGTCAACGTGAGATGATACCCAGTCGACAAGGGTACGGAATCATGACTTGGGGGTGAGGCAAGTTTTCTGCCCAAAGCGTCCCTTTGGTATTTCACCAGGTTTTTTTCACCCCGTAGATAGGACTCATATTGAAGTTCCACCCCTTCTAATCCCTGGCTATCAATTCCGGCAAACCCCACGAGATGAGATACCAATTCTCCCTTGGGATAAAAACGATGCGGTTCTTTGGTCAATCCCAACCCGGATATATTCAACGCCTCCACTTCCTTGACGACGGGTTCCGGGATATTGCGTTTAACCCAAACGTATGGCTGATTTCGTGTGAACAAATCGCGTAATTCCTTGACCGGCATTTGTAAGATCGGCGCTAAGGATCGGGCAACCCGTTGTGGATCATTCAAGGACGGTGGCCTCACATACAATGAGGACACTTCCACATTGAGAGCCAGTGGATGCCCTTGTCGATCAACAATGACCCCTCGATCCGGCTGAACGATCACGGTTTTTTCGTGTTGCTGTTGTGCCTGATGAGCCCCAACGTCCGCTTGAAGGACCTGTAGGTAAAACAGTCGGCAACCGATAAGCACAAACCCGCACAGGAGGCCCAAACAGACAATGCCACTTCGGATTCGACAGACGGGATGAATGTCCTGAGATGGCGTTTTCACGGAAGGCTCACGACGGTATTGCCAAATTCACGGACCAAACGCACAGGAAAATTTCCATCCGATTCAGACTGGGGTAACGTATCCAGCGAGACCATAACGATCTGCCCTTCCTGAGCCACGGTGAGTCCCAATTGACTTTGCGCCCGTTGAGCAACTCGTTGCGGATCCGTTAACTGCGACAGCCGAACCTGCAAGCCTTCTTGCTCTTTTTTGAATACCGCACGCTGAGTTTCTAACTCTTCAATGGCATACCCCAGTCGCCACATGTCTATCTTGACCCCAACATAGAGCAGACACCACACCCCCAATAGAATCATGACGCCAAGGAACACGTTTTTCCTCATAGGGTCTCTCCTTCCGGAAGGCGCTCGGCCACACGTAACTTAGCGCTTCGGGCACGAGGATTTTGTTGTATTTCCAACACACTCGGAATCACAGGCTTCTTGACCAGCAATGCAACTTTTGGATGCTCTCCCTGCGCCAGAGAACGAAACGTCTGCTTTACAATACGATCTTCTAACGAGTGAAATGCGACGACACACACCCTTCCGCCATCCTTCAGCAGGTCGATGGCATCCCGGAGAGCCGGCTCGAGCAAATCCAATTCACGATTCACGCGGATCCGAAGCGCCTGAAAGGTTCTGGTCGCAAAATGTAAGCGCCCCTTTTTGTAGGCATAAGGAAGCGCTCCTTCAAGGACAGACACCAAGGCCTGCGTGGTTTGAATAAGACCGGCGCCTCTGGCCTGCACGATTGCACGGGCGATTCGACGGGAATACCGTTCTTCACCATACGTAAAAATGACATCTGCTAACTCTTTTTCCGGAAGATGATTCACCAGATCAGCTGCTGTTACTTTCTGGGTTTGATCCATTCGCATATCCAATGGCCCACTCAGGGAAAAACTAAATCCACGCTCTGCCTGGTCCAACTGCAACGATGACACCCCTAAATCAAACACAACCCCGTCAACCTTCTCATAGCCGGAATCCTGAACTAAGTCTCGAATGTGGGAGAAATTCCCATGTAGTATCTTTACAGACGATTCATATTCACTTAATGTCTTCTTCGCAAGAGTAACGGCCTGATAATCACGGTCCAAACCAATAATATGAGCATTTTTTCCGGTTTTTTCCAGTATCTTCAGCGACGTTCCACCAATTCCAACAGTACAATCAACATAGATCCCACCCGGAAGCGGATTAAGCCAAAAACAGATTTCCTCTAAAAGTACCGGTATATGAACATCATTCATGCACAGCTTGTTTCATTTTTACAATACATGTGGAAATCATCCCACTTCCTCCCACATCTGGAAGTATACAACCCTCGCCTATGATGTCAAGCACTCAAAAAATGTTGTAAGAAAGTAGGAGCTAGGTAATAAGAAATTTAGGAGCCATGGCCAAAATATTTGAGAAGCTCAAGGTCATTCCCAAAAATATTTTAAGGATACAAGGTATAGAGCATCCTGGGGAATGGAATCGTTTCTCGAACATGGTCCAATCCACAAATCCAGGCGACGACTCGCTCAATTCCCATACCAAAACCAGCATGAGGAACCGTTCCGTATCGTCGCAAATCCACATACCACTTAAAGGCCTCCTCAGGAAGGTCGTGAGCTTTAATTTGCGTCAGCAATTCATCCAAATCATGGATTCGTTGCCCCCCTCCAATAATTTCTCCATATCCCTCCGGCGCGAGCATATCCATACATAACGCCAAGTCCGGCCTCTCCGGATCTTTCGCCATATAAAATGCTTTAGCGGCAGCCGGATACCGATGAACAATCACCGGACGATCAAATTCTTGCGCTAAAGATGTTTCGTCATCGGCTCCGAAATCATCACCGAATTGAATGGCGACCCCCTTTTGTTGAAGACGCGTCAGGGCCTCTTCATAAGTTATTCGTGGAAAGGGTTTGGCCATGGCTTCTAATTTAGGAATATCCCGCTCTAAGATTTCCAGTTCAGGTCGACGAGTTTCTACGACTCGCTGAATAACCGTTGAAACCAATTCCTCTGCCAGTTGCATGGCATCCGGTAAGTCGGCAAAGGCCATTTCCGGTTCAATCATCCAAAACTCCATCAAATGGCGTCTGGTTTTTGATTTTTCCGCTCGAAAGGTTGGACCAAAACAGTATATTTTCCCAAAAGCCACAGCCGCCGCTTCTCCATATAATTGACCGCTTTGGGCTAAATAGGCTACCTGGTCAAAATATTGAGTTTGAAATAAGGTCGTGGTGCCTTCGCAGGCGTTTGGGGTAAAAATCGGCGTATCAATTAAGGTAAAACCTCGATCATCAAAAAAATTCCGACACGTCCGGATTATTTCATGGCGAACCCGTAAAATGGCGTGCTGGCGTCGCGACCGCAACCAGAGATGCCGATACTCCATCAGGAAACCAACTCCATGGTCTTTGGGTTGAATGGGAAAGGGTTCTGCAATGTGAATCACTGACAATGTGGATACATCAAGTTCAAATCCACCTGGCGCTCGAGCATCCCTTCGAGGTTTTCCGGTCAGAATCACAGAAGACTCCTGGGTTAACTGACTACACAAAGAAAATTGGTCGTCGCCAACCTCGCTTTTGCTTAAAATAGCCTGGAGATCTCCTGTGCCATCACGCACCGTCAAAAAGCTTAATTTTCCGCTCGAGCGTCGGTTGCGGATCCATCCCTTGATGGTAATGTCCTGCCCTTCAAACTGTGAAATCTGTTCAATCGAGACGACCGACTGTTCCGCCATGATGCTGCTCCCTCCCGCTCTCACAAAGAAAAAATTGACACCCTGAAAATTCAGCCGCTATGATCATTTGTCTATAAAGAGATACCTCAGGAACGTAAGGAGGCTTTCAAATATGAGTTACACCATCACTGTCAGCGAATTAAAAGCTCGCATGGATAAAGGCGATAAAATTTTCTTGTTGGATGTCCGAGAACCCCACGAATACTCCATGGCAAAAATAGAGGGATCAGTGCTGATTCCTCTTGGCCAGGTCCCCCATTCCCTGAAGCAATTGGACCCGAGCGCTGAGATTGTCGCGTATTGTCATAAAGGCATGCGGAGTGCGGATGCTGTGGGGTTTCTTTTGCAACAGGGATTCTCGAATGTTAAAAACCTGATTGGAGGAATTGAAGCCTGGTCCATTGAGATCGATCAATCCGTTCCCAGGTATTAACAGAAAAGCTTTCAGGTGGAACCATTCTCCTTCTGCGCGCAACGGAGAGGTTATTTTCCCGTTTCACGAAAAAAATCGACTGTCCGGGTAAGCCCTTCCTGCAAAGTAACCTGAGGATCCCACCCAAATACCTCTCTGAGTTTTGTCACATCCAACACACTTCGGAATTGCTCGCCTTTCTTTGCCGCTCCATATAGCTCTTTGCATTGGCACTTCGTTAAACTTTTAATAATTCCATAACATTCGTTGATAGTCGTCTCCTGGCCAGTTCCCACATTAAAAATTCCCTGAACATCCTCTCCCAATGTCACCAAGATCGCTTCCACCACATCATCCACATAGATAAAATCTCTTGTCTGCTTCCCAGTTCCATTGACAATCGGTTGACCACCTTCCAGCATTTGTTTTGAGAAAATAGCCACGACCCCTGCCTCCCCCTCAGAGTCCTGCCTTGGGCCATAGACATTCGCAAAACGAAGCGCCACATACCGGAGTCCGGTAGCATTTGCGTAATAGGCTAGATATTTTTCTCCAGCCAGCTTACTGATTCCATAAGGAGAAAGAGGTTCTGTCCGGTGTGACTCTGCGGCCGGAAATATTTCCTGTTCCCCGTAGACCACACCACCCGACGACGCAAATGTCACCTTTCGCACACCCTGCTTCACGGCATGTTCCAAAACATTGATGGTCCCTAAAATATTGACTTGCGCATCAAACCCCGGATCATCCGTGGAATGACGAACACTCATTTGCGCGGCCAGATGGACGACAATAAGGGGACGCTCATTTCGGAATACCCGTTCAATCCGCTTACTCTGAATATCCATTTTATAAAATTGGGCTTTTTTATTGACATTCTTTCGTTTCCCTGTAGAGAGGTTATCAACAACAATTACCTCATTGCCTTCCTGAATCAACCGGTCAACCAGATGTGATCCAATGAATCCAGCTCCACCGGTCACCAGAATTTTTGTAGACATGCCCGGCTTTCTCCTTTTACATGATTAGGTTAAGAGGATGCTGCGAGCCATTGGCTTGCTTCCTTCAGTACTCATCTTCCCGTTTTTTCATTCCCACCAACATCTCTTTATTTCCTTTTTTCCCCAACAAGGTTGAATCCATGACACCAATGACGTCGAGACGAAGGCTACGGACATAATCCACAAAACCTTCCCTCACCTGCTCACGCAATTGTTCATCACGGACAATGCCTCCCTTGCCGACTTGTCCTTTCCCAACTTCAAACTGCGGCTTGACCAATGCAACAAGATACGCCTGATCACGCAGGACAGGCAAAATCACCGGTAATACCAAACGTAGGGAAATAAATGAAACATCGATTACCACCAAATCAACCGGCTCAGGAATATCTTGTGGGCACAGATGGCGGATATTGCAGCGGTCCATGACCACAACACGAGGATCCGTTCTCAGCTTCCAATCTAACTGCCCATACCCTACGTCAATGGCATAGACTCGATTGGCTCCACGTTGCAGCACACAATCTGTGAACCCCCCGGTGGAGGCACCCACATCCATCACCACACAGCCTGAACAGGAAATAAAAAATGCATCCAAGGCAGGTGCCAGCTTTTCACCGGCTCGGCTGGCATAGGCGAATTCCGGCTTCGTCACTTCCAGCGAAACAGTTGTCGCAACCAGCTTCCCTGGCTTATCAATAAGGACCCCATCGACTTTCACTCGACCGGCAAGAATAAGTCGGCAGGCCTGTTCTCTGCTTGCGACCAATTCCTGAGTCAGGACAAGGGAATCGAGTCGTTCTTTTGAGGGTCTCCGGGAAGGAGCTGATGGCTGAGCAGCCTTCATATGTTCATGTCCACGAAACAGACAATGCGAAGATCACCGATTGAGAGAGATGGTCGTGGAGGAAATTTAGGATTCTGGTAAATTGGAATCCTCTATCGAAAAAGCCTGTATACGCTTTCTTCCATCCTTGTCTTGCACAAGGATCTCCACTTTGCGTTCGGCATCATCCAGCATTTTCAGGCAGGTTTTTGAGAGCTTGACTCCTTCCTCAAAAATCTTCAAGGATTCATCCAAGGAAAGCTCCCCGCGCTCCAACTCGGCCACGATGGTTTCCAAGCGGGACAGTGCTTTTTCAAATTTCAGTACAGCCATAAATATTGTCCGAAGATGATCAGTGATTCAGTTCTCTCGTATCATGGGTTCATGATCTATTAACCTGACATGTATTATAGCCATGCCGGAACACGAAGCAAAAGGGAATTTCTTACGTTGAAGGATCGGTACGTTGTACCAGACAAATCAATTCGCCTTCATGAAGTCTGGCGCGTACAGACTCTCCCACAGAAACGTCTGTTGATTGCTTCACGACTTTTCCATTTTGCAGTTTGTGAACAATGCTATACCCCCGCGCTAAGACCGCAAGGGGACTTAATTGATTCAGCTGAGACATCCACAATTCTGTGTGATGACGTTTATCAAGAATGCAGCCCGACATACCTCGAACGAGCCGAATCCCTCGGTCAACCAAAGCCAGTTGCTGCCGATGAATGTCATTAAGGGGATTCCTCTCCCAAATCGAGGACTGATGCTTCAGCAACTGCACCTGGAGGTTCCGGCACCAGTGCTTCATTTTTACATGGAGTTGCCGCTCTAACTCATCCACCTGTTGCACGAATTGTCCAAGCACAAGTCTCGGCTCAGGCAATCGTCCGGTCAATTCCTGAATTTGTCCTCTCCACGCGACACATAAAATCCTTATGGACCGCTCCAATCGTACTCGTTGATGCCCCAGATGATGCCTAACCGTCGTGCAGTCCGGAACCACCAACTCTGCCGCAGCAGAGGGAGTGGGAGCCCGACAATCAGCAGCTAAATCTGCGAGCGTCAGATCGGTTTCATGGCCCACAGCAGACACCACCGGAATTCTGGAAGAGGCGATAGCCCTCACCACAATTTCTTCGTTAAATGCCCAGAGGTCCTCCAACGATCCTCCACCACGCCCGACAATTAACACATCCAATTTTCCCAATTGATTGAGTACCCTAATAGCCTTAGCGATTTGTCCGGCAGCTTCATCCCCTTGCACGGGGACAGGAACAATCAGAACCTGTGCAAAAGGCCAACGTCGATGAATGATGGTGAGCAGATCATGGATTGCAGCACCGGAAGGTGACGTCACTAGACCAATCCGATGCGGGTACAGAGGAAGCACCCTTTTTCTCGAAGCTTCAAATAATCCTTCGGCTTCCAACTTTGCCTTCAGTTGAATAAAGGCTAATTGCAGCGCACCAATGCCCTTGGGCTCAACCACTTCTAAGAGTAATTGATAGTCTCCACGTGGTTCATACACTGAAAGCCGACCGAACACGAAAACATCCAAGCCTTCCTGAAGCGCAAATTTCAGGCGTTCGACCTGACTGCGAAAGAGCACAGCTCTGATCTGACTCGATTGGTCTTTCAGGGTAAAATACCGGTGTCCCGAAGAAGGGCAGCGAAGATTAGAAATTTCCCCTTCAACCCAGAGTGGAGGAAAATTTTGTTCGAACGTTGAACGAATCTGTCGGGTGAGAGCCGAGACGGTAAGCACTGAAGGGAAAAGCCCTGGCACGGAGATACGTTACTCAAACACACGAAGGCGCGTGATGTGAGTGGTTTTTCCAGTTGAGTAATTAAGACTTAGCACTGCCGCACTTAAAACAGAAGGTCCTGTCGCCACTTCGAATCTTTTCGGAAGTTGGGTCAGAAATTTCTGAATCACCAAGTTTGGTTTCATCCCGATGACGGATTGAACAGGGCCGGTCATCCCGACATCTGTTAAATATCCCGTTCCCTGAGGTAAGATTTGTTCATCCGCAGTTTGAACATGCGTATGCGTCCCAAGGACCGCAGACACCTTGCCGTCTAAAAAATACCCCATCGCCATTTTTTCTGAGGTGGTTTCAGCATGCATATCCACTAGAATACAGTGAGTCTGTGTCGTTAATTGAGCCAATTCGCGTTCCGCAACCCGAAAGGGGCAGTCCACCATGGGCATAAACACTCGCCCCATAAGTTGCAAAATCCCTAGTCGCTCCCCATGAATGGTTTCTACAACACACGTGCCTTTTCCTGGAACTCCATCGGGATAATTCGCGGGACGGATCACCCGCTGCTCTTTTTGCAGATACTCTAAAGCTTCACGTTTATCCCAGGCATGATTGCCCAGTGTAATGACTGAAAGACCCAAATCAAACAAGTCTTCCGCCACTTCCTGTGTGATGCCAAACCCACCTGCCGCATTCTCCCCATTGCCAATAACCACATCAATCTGATGCTCCTGAATAACCTTTGACAGATGCTTTAAGATCACCCGACGGCCAGGCTCTCCCATGATATCTCCGATAAACAGTACGTTCATGATCTCCTTTACTCACAGAGCTATTTGGCAAATTCGATAAAGCGATTTTCTCGAATGACTGTCACCTTAATCTGTCCAGGGTATGTCAGTTCTTGTTCAATCTTTTTGGCCAAATCTCGAGACAGGGCAAAACTTTCACTGTCGTTTAATTCTCCTTGACGAATTATTACCCGAATTTCACGCCCAGCCTGAATTGCATAGGCCTTATCCACACCTGTAAACCCAGTAGCTAACGATTCCAGCTTTTCCAATCGCTTGACATAGGCTTCGAGGGTTTCGCGTCTGGCACCTGGACGGGCGGCCGAGAGAGCTTCCGCAGCAGCCACTACTACCGATTCTGGGCACAACGGCTCAACTTGTTCATGATGGGCAGCAATAGCATTCACAATGAGCTCCGATTCTCCATATTTCTTTGCCAATTCCGCCCCGAGCATCGCATGCGTACCCTCCTCTTCATGGCTCACCACTTTTCCTATATCATGCAATAGGGCTCCTCGCTTAGCCAATTTCACATCTAACCCCAGCTCTGCAGCCATAATCCCACAGATATATGACGCTTCCCTGGCATGATATAAATTATTTTGGCCATAACTGGTTCGATATTTCAGACGACCCAATAATTTGACAATTTCCGGGTGAAAATCTGAAAGACCGACTTCAAATATGACTTTTTCAGCATCGTCCCTCATTAACTTGTCTAAGTCGCCTTTGACCTTTTCTACGACCTCCTCAATTCGAGTCGGGTGAATACGCCCATCCTGCATGAGACGTTCAAGCGCAATTTTCGCGACCTCCCTCCGAAGGGGATCGAATCCGGACACGATCACCGCCTCCGGGGTTTCGTCAATAATAAGATCAACGCCGGTTGCGGCCTCCAAAGCCCGAATGTTTCTTCCCTCGCGACCGATAATCCTTCCCTTCATACTATCATTCGCGAGAGGAACCACTGAAATCGTAGCCTCGTTGACGTAATCTCTTGTGATCCGCTGTATCGACCGGGTCACAATTTCTCTAGCCTCTCGCTCAGCGGTTTCTTTAGCCTCATCCAAAATTCTTTTTGTTAACAAAGCCGCATCCATTCGTGCTTCACTCTCAATTTCACCCAATAACTGGCGCTTGGCTTCTTCGGCCGTAATTCCTGCAACCTGCTCGAGGGCAAGCCGGTGCTCCTTAATGGCTTGGTCGCACGCAGCGGCCTTATTGACCAGCGCTTCTTCCTTCTCCTTAAGGGA